>NYVA01000031.1 GCA_002684355.1 Formosa sp. | reverse complement strand
AGTGTCAAAAATAAGTCCAGCGCCATTTCCAAAGTACCAATGGGAAGCTTCTGCTTGAGAAAATCCAAGCGTAACAAAAAAAAGGAAGAAAAAGAGAAATCTCAAGGTATTCAACAGTTAGATACAAAACTAAACAAAAATTGTTATAAAATTTAGGCTATTAACATAACTTTGTTTTTGGAATAAAAATACATTAATTACTTACAAATCCCTTTTTTTAATCAAGTAATAGGCTGAAAGTATAAAAATCGCGGTCCATAAAATAACAATAATTGAGCTGTCTAAATGAACGGTATAATCATAGCCTAAATCGTTTTTTTCTGGAAATTTCGACATCGCAACTCTTTGAAAAGGTTGTTTGATGAGGTTTGACATTGCAGTCAAGGGAAAGAAGTTTTGAATTTTGGTAGCCGTTTCAACATTAGACTTCCAAACAATCAAACCAAAAACAATCCATTCTAAAATAAAATCAACGAATAGAAATGCCAAAGCGAAAGCGGAGCGTTTGGCAAGAACCCCTAAAAATAGACAAAATGAAAAGAAGCCCAATAGTTTTAAGAAATAGGCTGGTAAAAATTCAATTTCTCTGAAAATAATGCTTATTTCGTTGTAGCTGGAATACACAAGTCCTAAAACAAGAGACAATATAAAAATGATAAGCGTTGAAATAATAGAGAAAAACACAATGGTGTAAAATTTAGAAAGAATAAATTCTCTTTTGGACAACCCATCAATAAGGTTTTGTTTTAGAGTTTTATTGCTGTATTCGTTTCCAATCATTGAAACGACCACAATGGCAAAGAAAAATTTAAACAAGGCAGAAAAGTAGGTTGTAATGTGCCAAACGATCGGAAAGTTAAATATGCCAAGCTCACCCAATTCTAGGCTAAAAAAACCAAAAAAATTGATTTTAATAGCCGACAACACAATGACGCAAAGGGGTAAAATAAAAGAGATAAAGATGAGTATTTTACTGGTCCTGTTTAGGAGTAATTTTTGTAATTCTAACTGTAATAAGCGTATCATTTGTTATCTGTAAGTTGTAAAAACTGTTCTTCAAGACTCTGCTTGCGTTTGATGAAATGTGTCAAAATAATTTCATTCTCAAACAACGATTTCACAAAGATTTCCGATTCTAAGGGTTCGGAAAGAAAGGCTGTTACCAACCCATTTTCTTCTTTGTGGTGGGCTATGTTTGGCTGTGTATCTAAAAACTTCAAAAGACCTTCCATTTGATTGCTTTTCATTTCAAAAAAACCATGACTGGAAATCATTTCATCCACTCGGCCAGAATACAATTTTTTTCCTTTTCTTAAAATTACGACATGGGTACAAACTTTTTCAACTTCATCCAATAGGTGAGAAGCCAAAAGAATGGTAGTGCCTTTTTTTGCAATCGCTTTGATGATTTCTCTAATTTGATGAATCCCTTGCGGGTCGAGACCATTGGTAGGTTCGTCTAGGATTAAAACTTCAGGGTCGTTAAGCAATGCTGAAGCGATGGCCAAACGTTGTTTCATCCCAAGAGAAAAGTTGCTAAATAAGCTATCTTTGCGATCCAATAGCCCAACAGTTTCCAAGACTTTTTCAATCGCCGCACATGAAACCCCTTTGATTCTACATACCAGCTTAAGGTTTTGGTAGGCTGACATATAGGGATAAAAGTTGGGATGCTCTATGATGGCACCTACTTTTTTTAACGCTTGATGTGTGTCTATATTTCCATCAAACCAGCTGTAATTTCCAGCGGATTTATTCACGACATTTAAAACCATTCCAAGGGTGGTAGATTTCCCACTGCCGTTGGGTCCTAAAAGCCCATAAATATTGCCTTTTTTTATTTCAAAAGACAGATTTTCAACCGCTTTCAGGTAGCCAAAACTTTTACTGATATTTTCTAAATGAAGAACTGTGTCCATAATTTTTTATGTATGACGAATGAAACCGCGAATCGTTACTCACTATCTTGTTTAATTCCAATTCCAGGATTCTCCATAGTCGTCAAAAAGATCGTCTGCACCGTCTTGTATGCTGTTTGGGTCCTCAGCTTCAAATTGTTTTTCTGGTGCTTCAGAGGGGACTTGACCGCAAACAAACATTAGGTTTGGATAATCAGTCCCTTGGGCTTCTTCAACGATTTCTCCCAATTCTATCAAAAATGTCCACATGTTCAAAAAATCGTATATGTAAATGAGTTTGTTGTTGTCTTCACTGATGAGTTCTTCAACAATGGTTTCGTTCATCATTTTAACATCTGTATTTTGACCCATATCAAATAAAGCGATTTCCTGTCCTTGTTCCCATTGGTCGTTGCTGATATAAAACGAGGCCATTTCACTGCCATCAAATCCAAAAGATTGGGTCAAGACATTGTGTAAGTCTTCAAAAGTGTCAGTTTTTCTAATTTCTATATCTCTAAAAATATCTTCTTTTTGATCGTGGTCTAATATTGCTCTGAATCTGTAAATCATTTTTATATGTTTTTAGGAACGCTGAGTTGATAATTTTTTTTGATGTAATATTTCGAGGCCAATATACATCTGAATTCCGAATAAAACAGAGGCTATAACAAGATGTAAAGGCTGACTTAGAAAAGGAAAATCAAAATAATACATCAATATTCCTGTGCATACTTCCAAAAGAATACATCCCATCACAAGATTTATTTTACGAAAGCCTAAGTTTAATGTTTTGTTTTTGTGCCACAAGTATCCATTGAGCAAGAGCACCAAAACAGAGGTAGATCGATGTATGTAAAAGTTTATTTCAGGCTTGGCAAGCCAAAGATTTTTCTCATAGCCTATGAGTTTGGTTTGCTCATCTACAAATTGCCGGACCTGGGTTCCCAAAACAATCTGGATCAATGTTAAGACAAGACCAATACCTAAAACATTGTAAAACATGGAGTGGTATGCTTGAGATTTGAAGGATGTTTTGGTGCTAAATATGAGGTACAAGATAAAAACCACAATAATCAAGGCCATGACCATGTGAATGGTGATTTTAAAAGGTGCTAAATTTGAATCAACGACCGTTTTCCCAAGCCATGCCTGAAAGCCCATTCCAAACACTGTGAGCAAGGCTATTACAGTTATCCAAGGGTTTTCCTTAAAAAGCCAAAAGGATAAGATGGCTAAAATTAGTATGGGAATTCCTGCCAAAGCGCCAATGAGTCTATTGATGTACTCAATCCAAGTGTGTACAGGGTCATATACCGCATAATCATGCACGCTATAAACTTCCCAGTTGCTATCTTGCAGTGTTTGATTGCTTATAAAGTCTTTCTTAGCGACCATAAATTGCTCGTGGTCCATCAAAATCATCATACCCTTTTTATAGCTGTGATTGGGTTTAAACAATAGCTGTTTTCCTTGGGTTGGAGGCACATAGTAGCCAAAACATTTAGGCCAATCTGGGCAGCCCATTCCGGAGCCTGTCATGCGGACGATTGCTCCGGCTATAATCACCAGATAAATCATGAGCAGTGCCGCTTTAGAGAGCGATCTAAAATAATGTTTCATAGCGTAGTTTTCAGTCCTAACTGCTTACCTTTTTCAAGCATCAATGCATGTGCTGCGTTGGATTCGTTTGGGATTTGGCCTTCTAATATGGCTTCTTTGATAAATTCTTTTATAATTCCAATTTCTCTACAAGGTTTTAGTTCGAAAGCTTTCATAATGTCTTCACCTGAAATTGGGGGTTGAAAATTCCGAATTTGGTCCCGTGCTTCAACTTCCTCNATTTTTTGACGCACCATTTTNAAGTTGTTGAGGTAGGTTTTAAACTTCCGAACATTTTTAGTGGTGATGTCNGCCTCGCAAAGGGTCATTAAATCTCCAATAGCATCGCCGGCATCAAACAACAATCGCCGAACCGCTGCATCGGTTGTGGCAGCGCCTGAGATTGCGATAGGTCTGGAACTCATAAAAACCAACTTCTGAACATATTTCATTTTGTCGTTGAGCGGCATTTTAAGGCGTTTGAATAAATGATACACCATTTTAGAACCTATATGTTCATGCCCATGAAAGGTCCACCCCACTTTTTTACTAAATTTTTTTGTAGGGGCTTTCCCTATATCATGAAGCAGGGCTGTCCAACGCAACCATACATTGTTTGTGTGCTGGGCAATATTATCCANGACTTCCAGCGTGTGGTAAAAATTATCTTTGTGGCGTTGGCCTTCAACTTCGTCAATTCCTTTCAGGGCCGTAAGCTCAGGAATAATTAAATCCAANAAACCTGTTCTTTCAAGCAGTAAAAATCCAATAGAGGGTTTNTTACTTTCTAATATTTTATGCAATTCGATGACAATNCGTTCTTTNCTGATAATTTGAATGCGCCTGTGGTTTTTCTCAATGGCCTCNAATGCNNAAGGATCTATTTCAAATTCCAATTGCGTAGCGAAGCGAATGGCGCGTAACATTCTAAGCGGATCATCGCNAAATGTAAGGTTTGGNTTTAAAGGNGTTACAATGCGTTTGTTTTTTAAATCTTCNATACCANTGAAAGGATCTANAAGNGTCCCATAATCNNTCGCATTTAAGCTAATGGCCAAAGCATTAATGGTAAAATCTCTTCTTTTTTGATCGTCTTCGATCGTACCTTCANAAATTTCTGGATTGCGACTTTCTTTTTTGTAGGATTCTTTNCGTGCGCCTACAAATTCCAAGTCAATGCCTTTAAAACGCAACATTGCAGTTCCATAGGTTTTAAAAATGCTGACTTTAGGTGCATTTGGCAATGCTTTGGCAACGCTTTCAGCCAATTCAATACCATTTCCAATTGCTACAACATCAATATCTTGACTCGTATGACGGCTTAAAATAAAATCGCGAACATACCCACCGACCACATAGCAAGGGGTTTCAAGCGCTGCTGCGCAAGAAGCGATGGTTTTAAAAATTGGATTTTTTAATGCCTGCTCAAAATGCATGATATAAAATGTTTACTGTTGGTACACTAAGGCCTTATAACTTTCACTTCCCCATTGTTACTCAGTTTGATGATTGAGGAAGGTGTTGCCGGAGTGCTTTCACGGTTCAAATTTACGACATAGTCTACACCTTTTAAAATATCAGTTTCGATTTCTTTGTAAGTTTTTGGTGTTGGACGGCCAGAAATATTGGCGGAGGTTGAAACAATAGGTTTTTTAAATCGCTTGAGCAATTCACCGCAAAATCCAGTTTGCACCATTCTAATGGCTAAGCTGTTGTCTGCTGCTATTAAATTTTCTGAAACACGAAGGGGACGGTCGTAAATGATGGTAGTGGGGGTGGTGGCGTATTTTAATATTGTGTAGGCTGTTTCTGGCACTTCTTCAATGTATTGATTGAGCATTTGAATTGAATTTACCAAACAAATCATGGTTTTTGAGTCCGCTCTTTGTTTGAGTTGGTAAATTTTTTCAACGGCTTCAAAGTTGGTCGCATCACANCCAATACCCCAAACGGTATCCGTTGGGTAGAGGATGNTGTTGCNTTTTGTTAGCAAATCTTTACACTTTTTAATTTCATNTGTTATGTCTAAACTCATTATTGTTTTGTGATGTAAGATTTAATTTTACAANTTAAATAAAATCAATCAAGAAGACAATTAATTAATCAATCAAATGGATAAAATTATTGTAATTTTACTTTATGAAAATTATTGTAAATAGTTCTTTTTTGAGTGAAAAAAATCAGATACTAAATATGATTAATGATTTTGATNATACAGGACTTACGCTTGGAAATCAAAAACGAAACACAATTAAAATTTTTAATGTCAACTCAAAAAAAATTAATATAAAGTCATTNAGGACTCCAACTTTTTTTAATTCATTAATTTATAACAATTTCAGAAAAAGTAAGGCTCAGCGATCTTATGAGTACGCTAATAAATTGATCAGTCTTGGAATTATGACACCAAGCCCAATTGGTTATGCGCAAAATTCTTCATTATTCAGGCTAAAACGAAGCTATTATGTTAGCAAGCATTTGGATTATGATTTTACATTCAGAGAGGTTTCAAGTGACTTGTCATTTGATGATAGTGTGAATATTCTTAAAGCTTTTACAAGATTTACTTACAAACTTCATGAAAAGGGCGTCAATTTTTTAGACCACTCACCTGGAAATACATTAATAAAAAAAACCAATAATAATTATGATTTTTATTTAGTTGATTTAAACCGAATGGCGTTCACAAAAATGACATTATCATCTAGAATAAAGAATTTTTCTAGGTTATCTCACAACAAAGATATTGTTAAAATAATGAGTTCTGAATATGCAAAATGTATTGGAGTTTCATCTGAAGTCGTTTTTGAATTGATGTGGGAACAGGTAAAGATTTTTAGGCAAAAAGTTAATAGAAAAAGAAAGTTTAAGTCTTTGCTTAAAATATCATAAGCTATTTGTTTTTTGAATTTTCCAAAGTTTGGCATATTTAAGAAAAGTTCTTNTACCTGTTTGATAACAAATAAACAAACCATTTTTCCCGTCTAAAAACCCAAGTCTTAATATATAGGATTTAAATAATGCCCAGCTTGGATTCCAAATGATTTTGAATAGATTTGATCTTTTCCCAAGTTTGTAGTAGGATTCCGCTGAAATTGATGAAAAAGATTCAACTTTTTGGTTAAATTCAGAATACGATTGATAGGTAAGGTGTAAAATATCACCCTTTAGTTTCCCAATTTTTTTTGAAGAATTTACAAATACTTGATCATGGGGGTTAATTCCTTTCCAACAAGATTTTCGTTTATCAAATACACGAATCTTTTTATTTGGATACCAATCCGAATATTTAATCCATTGACCACAAAAATTATTATATCTGTTACAATAGTAGCCGTCGTTTGTCCAATTACTTTTAACTTTAAGTATCGATTGTTGCAACTCATGCGAAAGGGACTCATCTCCATCAAGAGACACAATATGATTGTAACTTGCTTGTTTTAAGGCAAAGTTTTTTTGCTCTACATATCCAAGAAATTTTTGTTCAATAAATAAAANATTATACTTTTCACAAATTATTTTTGTGTTATCTGTTGAATATGAGTCAACAACAATTATTTCATCTGCAACATTAGTCAANGATTTCAAACACTCATCAATGTATCGTTCTTCATTGTAAGTAATTATTACGGCTGAAAGCTTAAGCATAGAAAATTAAATTTTTTTTGCTANAATTTTATAAACAGTCTTTATTTTTCTAAATGTAGAAATTTTTCTTCTTTCAGGAACTTGATTGACTGATAAATAACCTTCAACAGCTTCAACCATGCGCAATGCTGATTTACCGTCAACATAAGGATGGTATTTTTTAATCATCTCTCTTCTTGAATTAGAATGCCGATCTTTCTTCAGTATTTTAGAAACTTCATNAACTAAATTATCATAGTTATTTAAATTTTTCCAAAATATACTTTTGGAAATATTTCTAAAAGTTATTGCCGGTTTATCAAGCAGTAAGAATTCATAAACAACAGAAGAGGTGTCACTAATTATTAGATCAGAAANGATTATGTATTTGGTGATGTCTTTTTCTTTTTTGAATATAATATTTTTGTGTTTATCTGCAATATTTTGATATTTTTTCACCCATTTTTCATCCATAAGGGGGTGAAACTTAAGTAATATAATATAGTCTTGATTTTTGGCAAGTGATTCGATTTCATTATAAACGTGTGGAGCTGATGTTAGTCTTGGAGAAAATGTTGGCGCATAAAGTATTATATATTTTGATTTATGTTCAGAAATTAAATTTAACCTTTCAGCATTAAATTCATCATTTTTTCTATAATATTTATCTAATTTTGGCCAACCAGTTTCAATTATATCAAAGGTTTCGTGTTTTTTTTTAAGTTTAAGAAATCGATCTGTAAAGTAGGGTCCCTGAGTCAAGTATAAATCAAAATATTGGCGAATTCTAAAGTGACCTTTCTTTTCTCCTGCAAGACCATGGAAAACTTGAGTTTTTAATCCTCTTAGAAAATAGGGTACTTCATTTCCAGGTGCGAATATTACATCACTTTTATACAACTTTAGTTCACTGTATGATGATGTATAGTTGTCAGTTTTATATGGGAAGTTCGATTTTATTTTTGGTGCCACATACCAAATAAACTCATGATTTTTTTTTAATAAAACATGTTTGATTGGATCTAATATTGAAAACGCATAGTCATTCAAACAAAATAGAATAAATTTCATTACAATGACTTATTTACTTCATTTAAATCTTCAACAAAATCGATCTCCATGCAGATGAATTTAGAAATATCTACGGCATTAACTTTTAGGTTGTCTTTTTCAATTGCCATCTCCATGCCACGCTCAAAATAATCGTTATTACCACAATCTTCTAAACGATTTATCAGTGTTTTTACATCATTAGAAGATATAAAATTTATGCCTACAGCTTCTCCTAATCCATTTTTCACTGTNTTTGAAAGCGCTTTAATGTAACCATCTTTTAAGGTATATTTAACTTCTTCTTCCCCAACCTTGCTTGTGTTAACAGCCACAAAAGATTCATTTTTTGCAATGAATTCGTTTAAAATATCTAGCAACTTTACATCAAAAACAACATCACCATTAAACCAAAGAACCGATTTGTCTTTATTCTTTTTCAAGGCTCTCAACAAACTTTTAGAAGTGTTTGTTCTATCGAAAAAAGGATTATAAATATAAGTCAGCTCTGGGAAGCGTTCCATAATTAAATTCTTTTTGAAGCCAACAACTACATTGATGTCATCGATATCATAATGCGTTGTAATATTTTCAATTTGCATTCCCATAATACTCTTTCCATTTTTTAAGATTGTCAATGGTTTTGGAAACGGATTGCCTAGTCGTGATCCCATTCCAGCAGCGAGTATTATTATTTTCATGTTTTGCGTTCTCAATTAGTGGACAAAGATATGGTAAATTAACAATTTAATAAGGAGATTCTATAAAAGTAGTCTAAATATTTGATGTTTAAATAGTTAACCTTAATTTTGAACCTCAATTTAACTTTATTTTTGTGATTTATTTAGACAATGAATATTTGATTGGTGAGGGCGAAATTCGATTTTGTTACAAACACCCACTTAATGATAAGCTTTGTATAAAAATTCCTAGGAAAGAAACTACGCGGGATTATACTGAGAAAGAGCTCAAGTATTTTAATAAACTATCAAAGCGGTCAAAAGTAAATTTTAAATTTCCGTTCTATACTGATTTTCACCACGAAATTGGCACCAATTTAGGCCTCGGTCAAGTATTTGATTTAGTTTGTGATAAAACAACAAATAAAGTCTCTAAAACTTTAGAATATTACTTAACACAGAGTGATCAAATTTCTGATGATAAACTCGAATTAGCGCTCCTTAGGCTTAAAAAAATGATGATTAAACATAAAATTTTTACTAGAGATTTAAGATCTAGAAATATTTGTTGCAGAATTATAAATGAGAAAAATGATATTGAATTGGTTATAGTAGATGGAATTGGACACCGTGATTTTTTTCCATTAGCAGACTGGTTTGATTTTTTCTCTAGAAAAAAAGTTGAGCGCACTTTTGATAAATGGAAATTTAACTGCTTAAATGATCAACGAGAATATCTAAAAAAGCAATATTCNTTACTTNACTTATAATTTTAATATTTAGTTAAGTTAAATAGAAGGTTTTAATTGATCATAAATTAATTTNTGTCAGATTTTCAACCTTTTTGATAACCAATTTAAGAGAAATTTTAATTTATTNGAGGGGCATTTATCTAAGCTCTGTAATCCTAAGAACAATTTTTTATTTGTTTTGAATTTTAAATTAAGATTATACCAAAATAGAGGTTTCTTATAGGATCTAAAGTATATTAATTTCAAATCTTTTTCTAACACACAGCTGTTATTTTTAATTTCAATATGATTGGCTAAACCTTGTGGTGTAAATTGATCAATACTTCTGAACTTGTGTTTAATATTATTTATGAACACATCTCTGTTATCATTGAAAAAAGTTTCAAAAGTTGATTTTCTTAACGGATGTGGAGTATGTTTGAAATTATAGTATTTTTTAAAANCAACTATCGATGCTGCTTTTTGTTGTGCAAATTTATGTCCAGTTCTTTGTTTGACAAATTTTTTATATATTATGTCTCTGTCAAATTTTAGCCATTTCCCCCTAAGCACAGGAAAACCATTTCTAAAAAAATCCTCTGCCTTTGTGTGGTTGATAAGAAAAAAATCATCATTTAGATATATAAAATGTTCTGAGAGATTTGGTATCCTGTAAATACAAGTTTCAATAGACCTACAATTAAAAGTTGGCAAATATTTGTGATAACCATCAAACACCTTTTTATGATCAACTATGAACACTTTATTATAGCTGTTGTTATTGATTTTTTCAGTTAAAAAATCAGGTATTTGATTGTCNGTTATTAAATGAATCTTTCTAATGAAAGGCGCAAATTTCAACAATGAATCAATAGTGTATTTTATTTCATTCACTTGGTCATAGCGCGTTCTAAATGCTTTTGTTTTTACAAGGTTTTTATCCTTTACAAATTTTAAAATTTTATCCTGATGTTTTTTATCATTACCATTAACCCAAAGTATAACAGCGTCTATTGGAAGCTTTTGATCTAAATTAGTATCCATGGATTAAAATGTGGTTATAGAACTTTGACCATTCTGTAATTTAGGTAATTTAATTAAATCACCTATAATTTTATTATATTCATCTGGTATTAAATCTTTTCGTCCATCTGAGGGATAAAAAGTCATTTCTCCAAAAATAGATTTTCCTTCAATAGAGTAAAAATCTACCCTTACAAATGGTAGTTTGTCAGCTAATATTTCAGACAATTTAATCATTTCCTTCAGGTTACTGGGTTTTTCAACTTTTTCATTTATGCTTTTATTTTTTTTGACGTACCTGTAGGGAAGTGGATTGAAGTTGAAATCGTAGAATCCTCTTTTATGGTTATCAGCTCTGTCAAAATGTATTTCCAGAAATTTTGCAACTCCGTTAAAGCAGTAGAATTTATAATCTATTAAAGATGATTTTTCTGCATCATTAAGATATTTTTCAGCAATTAGCCTAGGTTCCACGTCCTTATATGCCCACTCCTGACCGGTTCTGTAATATTGGTTAATACTCAGCCATTTCTTAAATTGTTTTATTGCGGATTTTGTATCAATCATTTTCTTATCCTTAACAATTAAATTATGACTACTAGTGTGAGTAGCTTTTATTACAAATTGAGTTGGTAAGTCTTCAAAAGGCACTTCATTTGGGTTTTTATATACTCCGTATATATGATTGAGATACTGAGAGCCTATTTTCTTTTCAACGTATTTTCTAACTTCAAACTTATCTACTAATTGATTTAAAATCTTTGGATGATAATATAACTTAAGCCATTGAATTTTTTCATTAAACTCGATAGGATTTCCTAAGTTTAATTTTTTTTGAGTATAATTTTCGAAAAGAATATGTGCATATATTTTTGGGGGTAAAAAACGCATTTCTTTCAAAATTCTCAGCATTATTTTTCTCAGTCTATATAACATATTTTAAAAGTTTACAATCAGAAAAAGCTTATTCTAAACAGCTACATTATGTGTTCTTAGGGCATCATTTAAAGAGGTTTTTTTGTTTGTACTCTCTTTACGCTTTCCAATAATTAAAGCGCATGGGACATTAAAATCCCCAGCAGGAAATGTTTTGGTGTAACTTCCTGGAATTACTACAGAACGAGACGGTACAACGCCTTTCAATTCTACTGGCTCAGCACCAGTAACATCTATAATCTTTGTAGACCCCGTAAGGACAACATTTGCTCCCAAAACAGCTTCTTTTTCAACACGAACTCCTTCAACTACTATGCAGCGAGAGCCAATAAAGGCGTCATTCTCAATGATAACTGGGGCGGCTTGTAGGGGTTCTAAAACCCCACCAATTCCCACGCCACCTGAAAGATGTACATTTTTACCAATTTGTGCACAACTGCCTACGGTTGCCCAAGTATCCACCATAGTACCTTCATCGACATANGCACCGATATTTACATAACTGGGCATTAGAATGGTTCCATTGGAAATATACGCGCCATGGCGGGCGACCGCATGGGGCACCACGCGAATACCTCTGGCTTTATAATCTTTTTTTAATGGAATTTTGTCGTGAAATTCAAAAGGACCAACCTCAATAGTCTCCATCGTTTGAATTGGAAAATAGAGCACTACGGCCTTTTTAACCCATTCATTCACCTGCCATCCATCGACTTTGGGCTCTGCAACACGAAGGCTTCCTTCGTCTAAAAGTGCAATAATGCTTCTAATGGCTGCTTGCGTTTCTTTTTCTTTGAGTAAAGTTCTGTTTTTCCAAGCGGCTTCAATGGTTTGTTTTAGTGAATNCATAATCAAGTAAATTGTAAAACAAATATAAGNCTTATTCAAAAAAGTGTTAGAAGTTTATCTCAGTTTTTGAAAATTAATTATTTATGCGGTTTCTATATTTTTGAAATTGTATTTTAGCAACGTGGGAAGAATTTTAGCATTGGATTATGGAAAAAAAAGAACGGGTATTGCAGTCACCGATCCGCTTCAAATCATCGCATCTGGTTTAAATACTGTTGAAACACATTCTTTATTAGATTTTTTAAAATCCTATTGTTCGCAAGAAGTTGTAGATATATTTGTTGTAGGCTTGCCNAAACAAATGAATAATTTACCTTCAGAAAGTGAACAACTCATNAAACCATTTCTTAAAAGCTTAAAAAACGCTTTTCCGAACATCCCTATTGAAAGAGAAGACGAACGGTTTACTTCTAAAATGGCATTTCAGTCCATGCTTGACTCTGGAATTAAAAAAAAACAGCGGCAAAACAAAGCCATGGTCGACGAAATAAGTGCCACTTTAATTCTTCAATCCTACCTAAAACGTAAATAATTTACATTCCATTATTTTTTCAAAATAGAGAGTTGTATTTTTGACCTCTAAATAAATGACAAATGATACTTCCTATTGTTGCTTATGGAGACCCTGTTTTGAAGAAGAAAGCAGTTNTGATTTCGTCAGATTACAAGGATTTAAAAACCCTTGTAGCCAATATGTATGAAACAATGTATGGGGCCTATGGCGTAGGATTNGCAGCTCCACAGATTGGGTTGTCCATTCGTCTTTTTTTGGTTGATACAGCCCCTTTTTCAGAAGATGAATCTTTGTCAGCATCTGAAGCAAAAGCATTAAAAAACTTTAAAAAAACATTTATAAACCCTGNAATTATTGAAGAGACAGGGAATGAGTGGAATTTTAATGAGGGCTGCTTAAGCATTCCCAATATTCGCGAAGAAGTCTCTAGGAAACCAAAAATTAAAATCCGCTACCAAGATGAAAACTTTAAGTCATACGTTGAGGTCTATGACGGATTGATTGCGCGTGTCATTCAGCATGAATACGACCACATTCAAGGTATTTTATTCACAGACAAAGTTTCCAATTTTAAAAAACGTCTGATTAAAAGTAAATTGAGTTCTATCAGCAAAGGAAAAATTAGCACCNATTACCGCATGCGTTTTCCGAAAATCTCTAAAAAAAGAGTTTAAAAACAACCTTATGAGTTTAGAAAAAATACTGGCAATTTCAAAAAAACCGGGATTGTATAAATTAATCAATCCAAGCCGTGGCGGTTATGTTGTACAATCTATGATAGACAACAAAATGCGTTTTGTGAAAATGGATAGAAGCTTGAGTTTGTTAAGCGAAATATCCATTTACACTCTTGAAGAAGAAGTGCCTTTGTTGGAAGTTTTTAAACANATTTTCACAAAAGAGCAGGGCAATGCAACTACAGTGAGTCCAAAAGCTCCCAAAGATGAGCTAGAGTCTTATTTTTTTTCGGTTTTACCAGACTTCGATGAAGAACGTGTTTATTCAAGTGATATTAAAAAAATTCTTGCCTGGTACAATCTGCTCTTGAAAGACGGCTTTGATTTTAAACAGCCAGCCACAAATTCTAAGAATTAATAGTTCTGAGCAACAAATTTATATTGTTTATATGTGGCGCGCTTACACAAAAGAATTTAGATACAATTGGCACTTAGCAGCCCCTGTNATATTGGGTATGTTAGGGCATGTTCTTGTAGGTCTTGTCGACAACATTATGGTAGGGCAGTTGGGTGCAGCTGAGTTGGCTGCAGTTTCTCTTGGGAATAGTTTTTTCTTTGTGGCCATGGCTCTTGGTATTGGATTTTCTACGGCAATCACACCTTTAGTGGCAGAATCACATTCTGAGCAAAACTTTGACAGTGGTAAATCAGCTTTAAAGCATGGTTTTATACTTTGCTCCGCGATTGCTTTGGTGCTTTTTGTATTGATTTTACTTGCAAAGCCCCTAATGTACAGCATGGACCAACCTGAGGAAGTGGTGATACTTGCAATTCCTTATCTTGATGTCATAGCTGTTTCATTAATTCCACTTATTATTTTCCAAGCTCTGAAACAATTTAGCGATGGTTTATCGCTCACAAGATATCCCATGTATGTGACGATTATCGCCAATATCATCAACGTTTTTTTTAATTATGTATTAATTTTTGGAAAATGGGGTTTTCCACAAATGGGAGTTGTTGGTGCTGGTGTGGGGACGCTTATTTCACGTTTTATCATGCTCTTATTAATGTGGTTTTTCTTAAAAAAGCTCGATAAAACAAAAGCCTATTTAATAGGGCTTAAACTCACGTTGTTGGAAAATGCGATGCTAAAAAAAATCATCAATTTAGGTTTGCCCAGTGCCTTGCAAATGTTTTTTGAAATTGGAGTCTTTACATCGGCTATTTGGCTGAGTGGAACATTGGGTAAAAATTCTCAGGCTGCCAATCAAATTGCATTAAACTTGTCCTCAATGACCTATATGATTGCCGTTGGACTCGGGGTTGCAGCGACTATTCGAGTTGGCAATCAAAAAGGACTAAAACGTCCTATTGAACTCCGAAGAATTGCAAAATCAATTTTTCTAATGGGTCTTATCTTTGCAGCTGTATTTGCTGTACTATTTTTGGCTTTTCACGAGGCATTACCCACTTTTTATTTAGATGTAGATGATCTTATTAACTTCAAGGACAACAATGAAGTAGTTGTCATCGCATCCCAACTGCTTATTATTGCTGCTTTATTTCAAATTAGTGACAGTACTCAAGTGGTATTCTTAGGGGCGCTTAGAGGTCTTCAGGACGTTAAAATACCCACATTAATAACATTTATTTCCTATTGGATTGTAGGTTTCCCATTGTGCTATTATCTTGGTAGTGAGGCCATGTATGGAAGTGCAGGGATTTGGATGGGTTTACTGGCGGGGCTTACGACTTCTTCAATTTTTTTATACCTGCGATTTGATTATCTTTCAAAACAATTTATCATTAAAAAATAAAACCGCATGACATTGCCAAAATTTATTTTAGGAGATCACTCCGATTTTCCCAGCGCTATATTTGTTATCCATACAGAATTTCCCAGATTCATAATAAATCTTGAAACGGATGAAATTGAATGGTTCGAAGATTTTGACCAACAAGATGAAAAAGAATTGCAATCTGAAGCAGAAAATGCGATTGTCCAGGCCTCTGTTTTTTACGATTTAGAAGTTGAGAAATATGAAAAAGAATAAAAACCATGCTTGATTATATTTTAGAATTTGATCGTGAGCTATTACTTTACCTGAACAATTTAGGGCAGGAGCCCTGGGATGGATTTTGGTTTGCTGTTACCAACAAATGGTCTTCCATTCCACTCTATGTTTTATTATTGTTTTTAATGGCCAAAGGTCTTGGCAAAAAAGGGGTAGTGTTGTTAGTGTTGTGCCTGGCCGCTATGATTACCTTCACCGATCAAGTTACCAATCTTTTTAAAGATGGTTTTGAGCGTTTAAGACCTTGTGCACAGGAAGGGNTTGTAGAGTTTTTAAGATTGGGCGATTGTCATGGTTTTGGATTCTTTTCTGGACACTCCTCAAATTCCATGGCAGCGGCTGTTTTTACTATTCTAATGTTGAAATCAAAATATAAAAAATTCATTTTTTTAATGATTCCTTGGAGTTTAATGGTCGGGTATAGCCGAATTTACATTGGAAAACACTACCCGGTAGATGTTGTTTGTGGCTTGGCTTTTGGTGTCATTTCTGGCTATTTATTTTATGTNTTTTTCAGTAAATTAAAAACTAGATTTATCAATTTACAGTAGTATTTTTTAATCAAAAAAAGCCTCGGATTTTCGATTTTTCAATCCTTAACTTTAACAAATGACCTTATCAGATTTTTTAAAATATACTGTTGGGAAAAGTGTTAGTCTGATGGCGCCTGAGATTGATTTTAATTCTTATATACCAATCGATTTATCAGATTCTAATATAGCACTTGAAAGCATCGATTTTGCAGCTTCCGAATCATTTTCAAGTTTTATCAATCATTTTCTGAAAAGCCATTCCAAAACAATCGCCTATGGCGGTTATATGGAAAAAAGATTGATTTACAATCGCAGCATTCATTTTCAAAATGAATCTTTAGAACAGCAACGAAACATCCACTTAGGATTGGACTTGTGGTGCGCTGAAAAAACCCCTGTTTTGGCTGCATTTGATGGTATCGTTCACAGCTTCAAGAACAACACTGCATTTGGAGACTATGGACCGACGCTGATTTTGGAACACCACTTGCAAGACTTTGTGTTTTTCACACTGTACGGGCATTTATCGTTGGATTACATTGCAACCTTATATACAGGGCAAAAGATTCAAGCAGGTGCTATTGTTGGACGTTTAGGCGGTCCTAAGGTAAACGGAGACTATCCGCCGCATTTACATTTTCAAATTATTGAAGATTTACAAGGAAATTTTGGCGATTATCCCGGAGTTTGTAATGCCAATGAAGTTGAGTTTTATAAAGATAATTGTCCGGACCCCAATTTTATATTGAAGTTGCAATAATTTTTTATTNTCTTATCAGTACCCATTCTCCTTTTTGTATCATTGGTAAAGCTTGTTTATACTTCAGCGTTTTACTCGCACCACTCATCACATTTTTTATGGTTACTTTGTCGTTGCGACCGATTTTAGGTTGTTCGCGAACAATAGTTTCCGCAACTTGCGGTGCCCTTTGTGTGTTTCCAACAGCTCTTGATTGTGCGGCACGTTCATCCATGTTTGGAATGACGTCTTTTGTGGTTTGAACTTTTTCTCTTCCTCTTGTTTTTGCTTCTTGAATGNTATTCGCAGTTTCTTGTGGAATTTCTCCTTTGAACAAGAAAGAAATAACATCTTTATTGACCTGGTCAATCATTTTCTTAAACAATTCAAACGATTCAAATTTATAAATCAAAAGCGGGTCTTTTTGTTCATGAACCGCTAGCTGAACAGATTGTTTGAGTTCATCCATTTTTCTTAAATGCGTTTTCCATGCATCATCAATAATGGCCAGTGAAATATTTTTCTCAAAATCGGTTACCAATTGTTTTCCGTTTGTCTGGTAAGATTTTTCAAGATCTGTAATGACTTGAAGGGTTTTGTTGCCATCTGTAAAAGGCACGACAATTCTTTTAAACTTATCCCCTTGGTTTTCGTAAACATTTTTAATGACGGGAAAAGCCAGGTCTGCATTGCGTTCCATTTTAGACTCGTAATGCGCAAAAGCTTCTTTGTAAATAATTTTAGAGAGTTCTTGCTCTGTTTTGTCTTCAAATTCTGATTTCGACATTGGTGCGCTCATTGAAAAATAGCGAATCAATTCGAATTCTAAGTTTTTAAAGTCGTTGGCAGCCTTGTTGGTGGCTGTAATGACCTCTGCAGTATCGTATACCATATTGGCAAGATCGACACGCAAACGCTCCCCATCTAGGGCGTTAAAACGCCTTCTGTATACCACTTCACGTTGGGCGTTCATGACATCGTCATATTCCAAAAGTCGCTTTCGAATTCCAAATTGGTTTTCTTCTACTTTCTTCTGAGCTCTCTCAATAGACTTTGAAATCATAGAGTGTTGAATAACTTCACCTTCCTGAAGCCCCATGCGGTCCATCATTTTGGCAATNCGCTCACTTCCAAATAAACGCATTAAATTATCTTCAAGCGATACATAGAATTGTGAACTCCCAGGATCTCCTTGACGTCCTGCACGGCCTCTCAACTGGCGGTCAACACGTCTGGAGTCGTGGCGTTCAGTTCCAACGATGGCAAGTCCTCCTGCATTTTTAACTTCTTCAGACAGCTTTATGTCGGTACCTCGGCCAGCCATATTTGTGGCAATTGTAACCTGACCAGGCTTTCCAGCTTCCGCTACAATATCGGCTTCCTTTTTGTGAAGCTTGGCATTTAATACATTGTGTGGAATCTTACGAATNCTCAGCATTTTNCCAAGCAATTCACTAATTTCAACATTGGTTGTACCAATAAGCACTGGTCTACCGGCTTTTGAAAGCTTGGTCACCTCTTCAATTACAGCATTGTATTTTTCGCGTTTTGTTTTGTAAACCAAATCATCGCGGTCGTCTCTTGCTATCGGGCGGTTGGTAGGGATTTCAATAACATCTAATTTGTAGATCTCCCAAAATTCTCCTGCTTCTGTCACTGCAGTACCCGTCATTCCTGATAATTTTCGGTACATTCGGAAGTAATTCTGCAAAGTAACCGTAGCAAATGTTTGGGTGGCCGCTTCGATTTTTACATTTTCTTTGGCTTCAATGGCCTGATGTAAACCGTCGCTGTAACGCCTTCCGTCCATGATTCGGCCGGTTTGTTCGTCAACAATCATCACTTTGTTATCCATGACGACATATTGAATGTCTTTTTCAAACAGGGCATAGGCCTTTAGCAGCTGACTCATGGTGTGAATACGTTCGGACTTGATGCCAAAATCTTTAAATAAGGCCTCTTTTAAGGCGGCTTCTTTTTCTTTGGGAAGGTTTTTTACTTCAATTTTTGAAATTTCCATTCCCATTTCTGGCATGANAAAAAAGTTGGGGTCGTCTGCGCCAGAAAGATAATCNACGCCTTTGTCAGACAATTCAATTTGATTGTTTTTTTCATCAATCACATAATAGAGCTCAGCATCAACCTTGGGCATTTCTCTATTGTTATCTTGCATGTAGAAATTTTCGGTTTTTTGCAATAGTTGCTTGATGCCTTCTTCACTTAAAAACTTGATCAAGGCTTTGTTTTTTGGCATTCCCCTGAAAACGCGAAGCAATTGAAATCCACCTTCTTTAGTATCACCTGCTGCAATGCTTTTTTTAGCCTCCGCCAAAACGGTTGTTAAGTGCTTTCTCTGCACGCTTACGATGTCTTGAATTTTGGGTTTGAGTTCCATAAACTCATGGCGGTCGCCTTGAGGCACCGGTCCGGAAATAATTAAGGGTGTTCGGGCATCATCTACCAATACCGAGTCAATTTCATCGACTATGGCGTAGTGGTGGGGTTTCTGTACCAAATCGGTTGTGGAATGCGCCATATTATCCCTTAAGTAGTCGAAACCAAATTCGTTGTTGGTTCCATAGGTGATATCGGCATTGTAAGCCTTTTTTCTCTCTGCCGAATTGGGTTTGTAATAATCAATGCAATCAACACTCAAGCCATGAAATTGAAAAATAGGGGCCATCCACGCACTGTCTCTTTTAGCCAAATAATCATTGACTGTTACAAGGTGAACACCTTTACCTGTCAATGCGTTTAAATACACTGGAAGCGTCGCTACCAATGTTTTCCCTTCTCCAGTTTGCATTTCGGCAATTTTACCTTGGTGCATGGCGACTCCACCGATCAGCTGGACATCATAGTGAATCATGTCCCAAACAATGGGTTTTCCAGCAGCGTCCCATGAATTGGACCAGATGGCTTGGTCTCCATTGAATTTAACATAGTCTTTAGTACCTCCGATTTCTCGATCAAAAGCAGTGGCTGTCACAGGAATTTTAGTGTGTTCAACAAAACGCTTCGCAGTTTCTTTAACGACAGCAAACGCTTCGGGTAAAAGTTCGTCTAAGGTTGATTGTGTAGTTTCGTATATAGCATCATTCAAACCGTCAATTTCTTGATATATATCTTCTTTACGATCAATGTCTGTAATTGTATTAGCTTCTTCTTGAAGTGTGGAGATAAGGGTCTCATAATCTGCACAATCAGCTTTTATTTTAGCTTTAAAAGCAGTGGTTTTAGCTCTCAATTCGTCGTTTGAAAGCTCAGCCACAGAAGATTCAAATTGTTTGATTTTATTTACAACTGGTAAGATGGCTTTGACATCTTGTTTGGATTTATCTCCAACAAAAACTTTCAATACAGAGTTTAGTATACTCATTGTCAAATTTTATTAATTATCAATAGTAGTTTGGAAGGTCAAATATACGGCTTGTTCTTAATTTTTTGGGAGATTGAATCAAAAAAAAAGCCTCGTAAGAGACTTTTATTNTGTTTGTTTAATATTCATCTTCATTCCATAGATAATCCTCATCGGAAGGATAATCGGGCCAAATTTCTTGAATAGAATCGTATGATTCCCCTTCATCTTCTATTGCTTGCAGGTTTTCTACAACTTCAAGGGGGGAGCCTGTCCGGATCGAATAATCAATCA
The DNA here is from genome assembly GCA_002684355.1 of Formosa sp. GTDB lineage: Bacteria > Bacteroidota > Bacteroidia > Flavobacteriales > Flavobacteriaceae > UBA3537. Next base: position 40,944 of record NYVA01000031.1, on the reverse strand, counting down.
ATTCATCTTTTGTTGCGGGCCATGGGGCATCGCTTAAATAGGATGCCAATTCTAATGTCCAATACATATTAAATTGTATTTAAATATTTCTGCAAAAATAATTTTTTAGACGAAACAGCCAAGAAAAATAACAGTTATTTAATAAACAAATAAAACCAATTTAAAAAAGAGGATAAATTTTTNGTATGTTTTTAAAATTGTGATCAATTGTTTTTGGATGGTATCTACTTAATTTCCTAAGCATTTAAGTCTGCTTAAAATTTAATTATCATCATAAAATCACAACCATAAATCCTGTTAATTTTTATAATTTAAAATATTNATTTTCAATNTTTTAAACAACTATTCCTGCAGTTAATATATAGGTATTTAAAAAGGGTTATAACATAGGGTTAGCAATTTATAAAAATAGCCAATGATCGCCGAGGTGGTTTTTGGCACGCACTAAAATTTCACATATTATTGAAACGTCAATAGTGGTCTCAAATGTCATTAATATCAAACATTTTTTTGATTTTTTTCCTGGCTGAACCAATGGATTAGGAAGCCATATCGTGTCAATAGCGCAATCCAAAGTGGAATTATTGTATAGTTGAAAGCTTGCACTCCAGTCAAGCTGTGCAATAACATTAAGGTTAAAAGTAAAATGAGAAATTTCAAATAGCCTATAAAACGTTTTTTAAGCTTGTCTTTCAACACTGTTTTTAACATTAGCAAGTTGAAACCAAATGCCCATAAAAAGTTGTAATTATAAGCTGTTACTGTATGGTCCGTTGCAAACCACAAAAATAAAATCAAGAGGCCAATGCTTCCAGTTGTAAAAAAAAGCAGCGCATCTATAAATTTATTTCTGGATTTTGATATCCAGTCTTTGTAAGTTATTCCAATGATGGTGATTGAAACAAGACCAAGGATTATAAGAGGACTCCACCAAAAAGCGCTGGGGTTTGGTTTTTGAGTTTGGTTTAAAATTTCAGACCTAACAACTAATTTTGTGGTTTCGGGGTCGAACTTTGAATGCTTTAAAATTTCGTCAAGGTATTTTGGCAAAAAAAGGTGTTCCTCTACAGAAGCCGAACGATCAATAATTGAACCCAAAGCGACATCAATTCCCAAGCCTCCCCAAGTGTTTTGTGGCACATGTGAGCGAATGAGCTCTCTGAAAGTTAATGGTTCAAAATTCTCAAGTGGCAAAAATAAAATACTTTTATTGGAGGCATTGACAAGGATATCTTTTATTTTGGTTGCACAATTGTTGTAAAAGAAATCGTAGGAGTAGCTTTTATTTTGAGGTTGAATGTTAGTTTGTAATGTTTCAAATAACTTTTGCTTTTCTTCAATTGTAAAGTCGATGATTTGGGCTGTTACCCGCCTTTGCTGTAGTTTGTAATTTGATATAAAATCTTCATAATAAGTCCATCCGATTTCATAGTCTAATTTTCCCTTGGCAAAATTTAAATAAAACCCCTCTGCTTGAAAATCATAACGGCCATAATCGAATACAAGATCAATATTCTGTAAAGAATCCTTAATGCGTATGGCGCTGTGACCAAACGCATCATTTAAGACAAAACCTGGTCCTATGGTAAGTACACTAACTTCCGATTTTTTAGACAATTGAAATTGTGCATTGGCCTGAAACAAAAAGAGGGCGCATGTTAGCGTCAGTAAATATGTTTTGAGTTGTATCATCTTCTAAAAATCCCTAAATCGATTTTAAGTGAAAAGACATTGGAATACAAAGCTACACTCTGGTCTCCAATGTCTGTGATGGCATAATCAATAGAAATACCATTGTACTTAAATCCAACCCCTAAATTAGGTTGAAATGTCAGAGATTCACTGTTATCAAATTGTAATTCGTTTTGAAAATTACCAACACCACCTCTTAAATACACCATATCTATGTATCCAAATTCAAATCCAATCGCAGGATTGATGCTTACAAATGAGGTTGAAATTAAATCGTTGTTTTGCTCGAAACGGCATATCAGATCAATTTCAGCTTTGAGTGAGTAATCGTAATCAAAAGTAAAAGTTTTTGCGATTCCCAATTGAAGTTTGGGAAGCGTCAGTTCAGTCGCCTCTGGTTCTTCCTGGTTTTGACCAGGGATGGCATTTTGAATGTCTTGCAATCGGCCCTCGTCAAAAGTCCAGCTGTTAAAAGTGGTGGTAATATCCCGTGCCATCAATCCAAATTTCCAATCATTGGACTCAAATTGAATTCCAAGGTCCAGTCCAAAACCCCAAGAGCTGGCAAAATCTCCAATTATACGGCGGATGATTTTTGCATTTACACCATAATTTAATCCTGAAATCTGAAGTTTCCTTGCATATGATAGGGTGAAACCATAATCGGCTGCCGAGAACAAGTTAATTCGGTCATAATTAACATTTCCTTGCTGATCAATTAATTGGGTGGTGTCTAGGATGTCATCCACACCAAATCGTATCATAGAGACCCCAATCACACTTCTATCGTCTAAAGGCATTGCAAAGCCCACGTAATTATAATTTGCAATATTGGCAAAATAACTAGAATGCATCAAAGCCAATGCATGGTCATCTACATGAACCAACCCCGCAGGGTTCCAATAGCCTGAATTGACATCATTGGTGGTGGCACTGACCGCGCCACTCATACCCAAAGCTGCTGCATCCACACCAATGTTCATAAACTCATTTGAATATTTTCGCGTGGTTTGTGAGTTGATTGCCAATGAGAAGGTCAATAAAATGGGTAAAAAACAATATTTAAGATTCAAATTATAGGTGCCTTGTTTGATTTATAAACTCTAATTTTAAGCAGATATTGTTGTTATTTCGCTGCAAACAAAAATAGTTTATTATTTTTACTAAATAAATTTTATTCGTTTGAAAGCTTTCATTCCTAACCTTCTTACACTTCTCAATTTATTTTCTGGCGCAATTGCGGTTGTTTTCGCTGTAAAAGGGGCGTTGACAATGGCTGCCTTATTTGTTTTATTGGGAATCTTTTTCGATTTCTTTGACGGGTTTTTAGCAAGAAAACTAAAAGTAGAGTCTGCACTTGGGCTTCAATTGGATTCTTTGGCCGATATGGTAACTAGTGGTCTGGTTCCAGGGCTGATCATGTTCCAGTTAATATCTCTATCAATGACAGGGTCAGAACGCTATATGGATTTACTGCCATATATGGGCTTGCTCATTACTCTTGGATCGGCATACCGTTTGGCAAATTTTAATATTTCAACCGACCAAAAAAATCATTTTGTAGGATTGCCCACCCCAGCAAATGCGCTGCTCGTATTGAGCTTTCCTTTGATTTTGGAATATCAAAACAATGAAGCCTTTAATTCTATTATTTTAAACACTTGGTTCTTATTGATACTTACTTTAATCAGTACATTTTTGTTAAATGCACCTGTTAAACTCTTGGCTTTGAAATTTAAAACTTGGAAATTTTCTGACAATATTGAAAAATACATTCTTTTAACTTTGTCCTTAATTTTTTTGATAGTCTTTAAGTATTTTGGGATATCCCTCATCATTTTTTCTTATTTATTACTATCCCTAATAAAACCTCCAAACGATGTTTGAAAATATTTTAACCCTATTGATGCTTGTACTGCTTCAGGCTGTTCTTGGATTTGACAATCTACTCTACATTTCATTAGAAAGTAAAAAAGCAGCTGAAACGCGTCAATCCTTTGTGCGAAAAACTGGTATTGGTTTGGCAATTATTTTTAGAATAATCCTGTTGTTTGCCTTGGTAAAACTAATTGGTTATTTTCAGGAACCGATCTTACACATTCCTTTTGAAGATGTGGTGGAAGGTCATTTCAATATCCACAGCCTAATTGTGCTAACGGGAGGGGTTTTTATTCTTTTTACTGCCATGAAAGAAATTTGGCACATGGTCAGTTTTAAAAATTTCAAGGTCAGTGATTCTGGTTCAAAACAGAGTGTTTCAAAAGTCATTGGTATGATTGTAGTCATGAATGTTGTTTTTTCTTTTGATTCTATTCTCAGTGCCATGGCCCTTACAGATATTTTTTGGATCATGGCAGTCGCTATTGTTATTAGTGGGCTATTGATGATTTGGCTGTCAGAAAAAGTAACGGCTTTTTTAACAAAAAATAGAATTTATGAGGTTTTGGGATTGTTTATTTTATTCATTGTAGGCATTATGCTATTGACCGAGGGGGGGCATTTGGCACACCTGAAGCTATTTGGAGAAGACATTGTGCCAATGAGTAAAACCACTTTTTACTTTATCATTGCAATTTTAGTTTTAATTGATATTGTTCAAGGAAGGTATCAGAAAAAAATAATTAAGTCCCAAGAAGGAAAAGCTTAATGTTTCTTAAAACTTTAACTTCTTTTTCCGAAGTTCAAAGTTCTTTCCCAAATAAACTTTTCGAACCATTTCATCGCTTGCAAGCATTTCCGGTTTTCCAGCTTTCAGAATGCTGCCCTCAAACATCAAATAAGTGCGGTCTGTAATGGCAAGCGTTTCTTGTACGTTGTGATCTGTAATGAGAATTCCGATATTTTTTTGGGTGAGACGCGCTACAATGCGCTGTATGTCTTCAACGGCCACAGGATCCACACCCGCAAAGGGCTCATCAAGAAGGATAAAACTAGGGTCTGTCGCCAATGCACGCGCTATTTCTGTACGCCTTCTTTCTCCTCCAGAAAGGAGATCTCCTCTGTTTTTACGGATGTGGCCTAAGCCAAATTCTTCAATAAGTGATTCCATTTTGTCCTGTTGTTCTTTTTTAGACAGTTTGGTCATTTGTAAAACACTAAGGATGTTATCCTCAATAGACAGTTTTCTAAACACCGAAGCTTCCTGAGCTAGATATCCAATGCCACTTTGAGCGCGCTTGTACATTGGGAATTTGGTAATTTCTTTATCATCTAAAAAGATGGCGCCACCATTGGGTTTAATCAAACCAACAGTCATGTAAAAAGAGGTGGTTTTTCCTGCACCATTGGGACCTAAAAGCCCTACAATTTCTCCTTGTTTGACCTCGAATGAAACGTCTTTAACAACTTTTCTTCCACTGTATGATTTCATTAAATTTTGGACGCTTAATTTCATGGTTTTATTTTAATATTAAACATAATTAGTTGCATTATGGGGTTTTAGATTTTTGCTTTTGCCTCTTAAGAACTATTCTTGAAATTAAAATACTAATTTGATATAAAATAACTACTGGAATGGCAACAATAATTTGGCTGGCAACATCTGGTGGTGTTATAACAGCCGCAATGATCAATACAATGACAAGGGCGTATTTTCGATTTCGCTTCAAAAACCCAGGGGTGACCAATCCAACTTTCGTTAGATAGAATATGATAATGGGCAGTTCAAAGATAAACCCAGAGGCTAATACTGATGCCCTGACTAAACCAATATAAGAGTTCAGGTCAAAATCATTATGAACTTGATTGGCAACACTGTAAGTTCCTAGAAAGTTTATAGACAATGGACAAACCACAAAATATCCAAATAAGACACCAATAAAAAATAAAAGGGAAGAAACAACAATAAAACCCCTTGAATTTTTTCTTTCGCTGGCATACAATCCAGGGCTGATAAATTTCCAAAATTCATACAACACATAAGGGAATGCAATAACAAAGCCAAATGTAATGGAGGTCCAAATGTGCGCCGAAAACTGACCAGCCATCGTTCTACTTTGAATTTCAAATTCAAAAGCAGTATTACAAAAACTATCAAAGCCCAAGAGACTGGAAGCTCTACAGAGTAAATCGTAGGTAAAAAAATCTGATTTTGTAGGACCAAAAATCAAGGTATCAAATAATATATCTTTTCCAATAAATGCGATTAAAGCAGCGCTGACGATAGCGAGTGTAGCCCGTATGATATGCCATCTTAATTCCTCAAGATGATCAATGAAAGACATTTCTTTTTCTTGCTGCATTGTCAAATAATTCCTTCTTTGATTAAATCGTGGATATGGATGACACCTAAATATTTTTTGTCTTTCAAAACAAGAAGTTGTGAGATTTCGTGAGCTTCCATTAAAGTTCTAGCGTCTGCTGCTAAAGCGTTGCAGTTCATAGTTTTTGGATTTTCAGACATAATATCAGAAGCACACAAGCTTGAAAAATCATTTGTTTTAGAAAGCATTCTTCTCAAATCCCCATCTGTTATAATGCCTAAAATAGTACCATTTTCAACCACTGCTGTCACGCCTAAGCGTTTTTTAGAGATTTCTACAATAACATCTTTTACTGAAGTATTGGGGCTTACAAAAGGCTTTTCGTTCTGATCAGAGATTTCTTTAATGGTTAAAAAGAGTTTTTTTCCAAGCGTACCACCGGGGTGAAATTTTGCGAAATCATCTTTTGTAAATTTGCGAATTTCAAGTAAACAAACAGCCAAAGCATCTCCGATAACTAGTTGCGCTGTGGTGCTTGTGGTGGGGGCTAGATTGTTTGGGCATACCTCTTTATCGACATGAGAATTAAAGATATAATCGGCATGATTGCCAAGAAATGAATCGGGGTTTCCTGTGATGGCAATAAGAGTATTTTCAGTACGCTTAAACAGTGGTACCAAAGCTTTTATTTCAGCAGTATTACCACTTTTTGAGATACAAATTACTACATCGTCTTTTTGAACAAGCCCAAGGTCCCCGTGTATCGCATCTGCCGCATGCATAAATATTGAGGGTGTTCCTGTTGAGTTGAGTGTAGCGACGATTTTATTTGCTATAATCGCACTTTTACCAACACCTGTGATGATAACGCGACCTTTGGAATTGTAAATCAATTCTACGGCCTCAGCAAAGCTGTCATCAATGAAGGTTGCCATTTTAGTCAATGCTTCACTCTGTTCAATAATCGTCCTTTTTGCTAAATCTTGAACAGAAGTTTTAGTTCTTAATTCTTTCATAATTAATTGTGTACCAATGTAAATATACTTATCTTAGAACTGGTTTACAAAAAAACAAAAAATTAGCGTTATTATTTAATTTATTTCCCTTTAAATAGCATGTATAATAAATATTTAGTTTCTGCAGAAATCTTGAATTTCAATGGAAATTTCGTCTAAAAATTTACATAAGGCATTAAAATCTTATTTTGGATTTGACAGATTTATAGGGCTTCAAGAATCTGTTGTAACTAGTATACTATCAAAAAAAGACACCTTTGCTGTCATGCCAACTGGTGGTGGAAAGTCCCTTTGTTATCAATTACCTGCTTTGATGCAGGATGGTACATCAATTGTTGTATCTCCGCTTATTGCTTTAATGAAAAATCAGGTTGATGCCATTCGGGGAATTTCAGAAAATGAAGGCATCGCACATGTTTTAAACTCCTCTTTAAATAAAAGCGAAATCAATCAGGTTAAAGAAGACATCAAGCGTGGTATAACAAAATTGTTATATGTAGCTCCTGAATCTTTGTCAAAAGCAGATAATATTGACTTTTTAAATCAGCAAACCATCTCTTTTATGGCTGTGGATGAGGCACATTGCATAAGTGAGTGGGGGCATGATTTTAGACCTGAATATAGGAATTTAAAAAAAATTATATCACAAATTGGCGATGGCATTCCAATTATAGGTCTTACGGCCACTGCCACAACCAAAGTTCAAGAAGATATTCTTAAAAACCTTGGAATGTCTGACCCCAATACTTTTAAGGCTTCATTTAACAGACCTAATTTATATTATGAAATCCTTCCAAAAACCAGCCAGGTCGATAATGACATCATTCGATTTGTGAAAAAAAACGAAGGAAAATCAGGAATTATTTATTGTTTAAGCAGAAAACGTGTTGAGTCCTTGGCTCAAATTCTTCAAGTCAATGGCATTAAGGCCGTACCTTACCATGCTGGACTGGATTCAAAGACACGTTCCCAGCATCAAGATATGTTTTTAATGGAAGACATTGATGTGGTTGTAGCTACTATAGCTTTTGGAATGGGTATTGACAAACCGGATGTTCGTTTTGTAATTCATCACGACATGCCAAAAAGCATCGAAAGTTATTACCAAGAGACAGGCCGTGCAGGTCGTGATGGGGGTGAGGGCCACTGTTTGGCCTATTATGCCTATAAAGACATTGAAAAGTTGGAAAAATTCATGTCTGGTAAACCTGTTGCTGAGCAAGAAATTGGATTTGCGTTATTGCAAGAAGTTGTGGCGCTTGCCGAAACATCTGTATCACGAAGAAAATTTATTCTACATTACTTTGGAGAACAATTTGACAATGCGACTGGTGCTGGCGGAGATATGGACGACAATGTTAGAAATCCGAAAGCTGAAATTGAGGCTATGGATGCTGTTAAAACCCTATTGTCTATTGTTACCCTAACCAAAGAGAAATACAAAATTAAAGACCTTGTAAAAGTCATTGTTGGTGAAGAAAATGCATTGATCAATTCTCATAAAACTAACACCCAACCGTTTTTTGGAGACGGTAAAGATAAAAATACAGCCTTTTGGACTGCTTTGGTGCGACAAGCTTTGGTAAAGGGCTTAATTCGCAAAGAAATTGAATCCTATGGGCTTGTAAAAATTACAGCCATAGGAAAAGAATTTTTGGACCATCCAAAATCTTATTTGATGACAGAAGATCATAATTACGACGATTCAGAATTAGCATCTTCTTATGTTGCGCCAAAATCACATGCCGACGAAACATTGCTAAGGATGCTGAAAGACTTGCGTAAATCCAACGCCAACAGTTTGAAGGTGCCTCCTTTTGCTATATTTCAAGATGCATCTTTAGAAGATATGGCACTAAAATACCCCATCAGTATTGAAGAATTACAAAATATTCACGGAGTTGGGGAAGGCAAGGCCAGACGTTATGGTAATGATTTTATTGACTTAATAAATAAGTATGTTGAAGATAATGATGTGGTTCGTGTAGACGATTTAATCATCAAATCAACAGGTTCTAATTCTTCATTAAAACTTTTTATAATCCAAAGTGTAGATCGAAAACTTCCTTTAAATGATATTGCCAACGCTAAGGGAATGGACATACCGGATTTTATCAAGGAATTAGAATCTATTGTTTATTCGGGCACCAAGCTTAACATCAATTATTGGATCGATGAAATTTTTGATGAGGATCAGCAAGAAGAAATTCACGATTATTTTATGGAATCAGATTCCGATGCAATTGAAGCTGCTGTCGAAGAATTTGATGGGGATTATGACGATGAAGAGTTGAGGCTCTATCGTATTAAGTTTATGAGTGAAGTCGCAAATTAATTTAAAATTTAATTAAGCGCATTCCTTTTTTCTATAAATCATTCATACATTTGTGCTTCAAAAAAATTCACCATAATGGAAAACGGACTATACGCAAAGTTTATTACATCTAAAGGAGATATACTACTTAAATTAGAATATAAAAAAACCCCAGGAACGGTAGGTAATTTTGTAGCACTGGCAGAAGGAAATCTCGAAAATTCTATTAAAAAACAAGGCGACCCTTATTACAATGGTCTTAAGTTCCACAGAGTCATCCCCGACTTTATGATTCAGGGCGGGTGTCCGCAAGGGACTGGGACAGGCAATCCTGGGTATCAATTTGATGATGAATTTCATCCAGATTTAAAACATGATGTTCCCGGAATTTTATCTATGGCCAATGCTGGACCTGGCACCAATGGCAGTCAGTTTTTTATCACACATGTCCCAACACCATGGCTAGATGGTAAGCATACCGTTTTTGGAAAAACAATTGAAGGACAATCTGTGGTAGATGCCATCGCACAAGGCGATACCATTGAAGCTTTAGAAATTATTGCAAATGGAGAAGATGCCAAAGCATTCCATGCAGTAGAAGCTTTTAGAACCTTTGAAGGGGCTCGTGAAAAACGCATAGCTGAGGAAAAAGCAGCCGTTAAAGCTGAGTTAGATAAGCTTGGTAAAGGCTTTGAATCTACCGAAAGTGGCTTGCGTTACCAAATTCTTCAAAAAGGAGATGGGGAGAAAGCCCAAAAAAATAAAACTGTAGCTGTTCACTACAAAGGGCAATTGGCAGATGGTACGGTGTTTGATTCCTCTTACAAAAGAAATCAACCAATTGAGTTTATCTTGGGTATGGGCCAAGTGATTTCTGGTTGGGATGAAGGCGTTTCGCTTTTAAATGTTGGAGATAAAGCGCGCTTTGTCATTCCCAGTGCTTTGGCTTATGGCAGTCGCGGTGCAGGGGGTGTGATTCCTCCGAATGCAAATCTTATTTTTGATGTTGAGTTAATGGCTGTAAAATCATAGTTTCGCGACTCAATATTTCGAAAACAAATTTGTTCATAAAGTACTTATTTTTTTCTCTTAAGTTTCAATAGTTATTTGTAGATTTGTTTGCGTCTAAAAAACGCACAATGACTCAACAAAACACGAAATACATCTTTGTCACTGGAGGTGTCAGTTCCTCCTTAGGTAAAGGCATTATTGCGGCTTCTTTAGCCAAACTCCTTCAAGCACAAGGTTATCGTGTGACCATCCAAAAATTAGACCCCTATATCAATATTGACCCAGGTACGCTAAATCCTTACGAGCACGGGGAATGTTACGTGACTGATGATGGCGCGGAAACTGATTTGGACTTGGGACATTACGAACGTTTTTTAAATGTACCTACCTCACAAGCCAATAATATAACCACCGGCCGTATTTATCAAAGTGTTATTGATAAAGAACGCCGCGGTGAATTTTTAGGGAAAACCGTTCAGGTCATTCCACATATTACAGATGAAATTAAAGAACGTGTTAAGTTGTTGGGCGATAAGGGAGATTACGATATTGTGATTACAGAAATTGGAGGCACAGTCGGTGATATTGAATCCTTGCCTTATATTGAATCTGTACGTCAATTAAAGTGGGAGATGGGTAACAACAACGCTTTGGTAGTTCATCTCACACTTATTCCTTATTTGTCCGCTGCAGGTGAATTAAAAACAAAACCCACACAACACAGTGTAAAAACATTAATGGAAAGTGGTGTTCAAGCCGATATTTTGGTTTGTCGTACAGAGCATGAGCTTGGATCATCTATTCGTACCAAATTAGCGCGTTTTTGTAATGTTAAAGAAAATTGTGTCATTCAGTCTATTGATGCTTCCACAATTTACGACGTACCAAATTTAATACTTGAAGAGGGATTGGATAAAGTGGTTTTGGACCAGTTACAGCTCAAGCGTCACCAACCGGATTTAGAATTTTGGAATATTTTTTTAGAAAAACACAAAAATCCAGTACACGAAATAAACATTGGTTTAATTGGAAAATATGTAGAACTCCAAGACTCCTACAAGTCTATATTGGAAGCATTTATACATGCGGGCGCCGCAAACGAAGTAAAGGTAAATGTTAAATCTATTCATTCAGAACATATAGACCTTTCCAACACCAAAGAACTGCTGTCTAATTTAGATGGTGTTTTAGTCGCACCAGGTTTTGGAGAGCGTGGCATTGAAGGGAAAATTGAGGCCATCCGCTATGTTAGAGAACACAAAATTCCTTTTTTTGGGATTTGTTTAGGCATGCAAATGGCCGTCATAGAGTTTTCTAGAAATGTTGTCGGTCTAAAAGGCGCTAATTCTTCAGAAATGGATGCAGACTGCCCATACCACGTCATTGATTTAATGGAAGATCAAAAACAAGTTGAAAACAAAGGCGGTACCATGCGCTTAGGCGCCTGGGACTGCATTCTTTTAGAAGGTTCTGCGGCCCATTCCGTATATAAGAAAAAAACAATCAGTGAACGCCATAGGCACCGATATGAATTCAATGAAAATTACAAAACACAAATTGAATCCAATGGAATGATTGCTACTGGAGTCAATCCAAATACTGGTTTGGTTGAGATTGTTGAAATTGAAGATCACCCCTGGTTTGTTGGTGTACAATACCACCCTGAGTATAAAAGTACTGTAGCCAATCCGCATCCTCTGTTTAAGGCCTTTATAAAAGCAGCCCTTGATTATCAGAAAAATAACTAAAAAAAATATCATAAATTTGGGCTGTTATAAAACCCATTGCGTTTTAAGATATGGAAGAGAAAAAAAATGATTTAAGTTCACTCATAGGTTTTGCCTTGATAGGAGCCATTTTGTTGTATATGATGTATCAAAACCAACCAACTCCAGATGAATTGGCAGTAGAACAGCAATCTAAACAAGCACAAATAGACAACCAAAGTACTGAGGATTCAGCTTTAAAAATACAGCAAAGTCCAGCAGCAATTTTGGCTCAGGAAAAAGCAAAATTAGGTGAATTTGGCTATTCACTGGATTTAGATTCGGACAAAGACCGTTTTACGACTTTGGAAAACGAGGTTTTATCAATTAAAATCAATAACAAAGGTGGGATGGTTTCAGAGGTCAAACTCAAGGCTTTTGTCAACCACGATTCTGTCCCAGTTTATCTGGTTAAAGATGGTAATTCTCAATTTAATTTAAATTTCTCAACTTCTGATAACCGAAGTTTTAATACAACAGATTTGTATTTTGAACCTTCGCTTTCCCTTGAAGAAAACGCTCAAGTTTTGTCAATGAAGCTAAAAGTTTCAGAACGCCAATTTTTGGAATATAAATACAGCCTCAACACAGATGATGACTATATGCTTGGCTTTTCGATACAATCTCAAGGTTTGTCAAAAGTTTTTGACATCAGACAGCCAGCTCAATTTGAATGGGACTTAAAAGCTTTGCGACACGATCAAAGTATTTCATTTGAGAACCGTTACACCCGATTGACCTATGAGCACGATGGTGAAAAAATTAATAAACTTTCTCAGTCTGGCGACGACGATGAAACTGTTGAAGATGTTTCATGGCTATCGTATCGTCAACACTTTTTTAGCTCTATTTTGGTGCCTGAGATTCCTATAAAGAGTACTGAAATACGTTCATTTGACTTGGTTGAAGATGAAACTATAGACACCCTTTTCACAAAAAAATACAGCACTAAATTTGCGATGTCCTACAGAGATGGTGAGCTTCAACAAGATTTGAATCTTTATTTTGGACCAACCTATTCAAAAACATTAAAAAAATACGACCGAAATCTTGAAAACAGCATTCCATTTGGCTGGGGTATTTTTGGTTGGATCAACAAATCTATTTTTAGCCCACTGTATGCATGGCTCAGCAGTTTTTTATCCTACGGGATTGCGATAATTGTGATGACAATTATGGTTAAAATATTGTTGTCATTCGTACAGTACAAGCAATTTTTGTCACAAGCAAAAATGAAAATCTTAAAACCTGAATTGGATGCATTAAGAGAAAAGTATAAGGGCAATAAAGCCAAGGCACAGCGGGAAACAATGGCGCTTCAAAACAAGGCCGGTGCAAGTCCTTTAAGTGGGTGTTTGCCAGGGATATTACAGATTCCAGTTTTTTACTCTTTATTTATGTTTTTTCCAATTGCCTTTGAGCTGCGACAAAAACCATTTTTATGGGTCAAGGATTTAAGTTCTTATGATACAATTGTCGATTTGCCTTTTAGCATTCCATTTTACGGAGATCACATCAGTTTATTCCCCATTTTGGCATCCATTGCTATTTTCTTTTATATGAAAATGACCACAGGTCAGAACATGGCTATGCAACCAACACAGGAGGGCATGCCAGATATGGCCAAAATGATGAAATATATGATTTATTTTTCACCATTATTGATGCTGTTCTTTTTTAACCAATATGCCTCTGGTTTAAGTCTTTATTATTTTGTTTCTAATCTCATAAGCATTGGAATTATGTTGGTCATCAAAAACTACATTATTGATGAAGATAAAGTGTTGGCTAAAATACAAGTCAACAAAGCCAAGCCAAAGAAACAGAATCGCTTTCAACGTAAGATGGCTGAAATTATGGAACAGGCTGAAAAACAAAAAGCAATGCAGGAAAGGCGTAGGAAATAGCAACATTTTTAAAAGGTTGCCAATTGGCAACCTTTTTTGTTTTTAAAATCTCAGAACAATAATTATTAAATTTGCAACATGAAAAAAGTAGTCGTAGGTCTTTCAGGAGGCGTTGATTCAAGTGTTGCAGCCTTTTTGTTGAAACAACAAGGCTATCACGTCATTGGATTGTTTATGAAAAACTGGCACGATGACACAGTCACCATATCTGACGAATGCCCATGGTTAGATGATAGTAACGATGCCATGCTTGTGGCGCAAAGCTTGGATATCCCATTTCAAACTGTTGATTTAAGTAAAGAATATAAGGTACGTATTGTAGATTATATGTTTGACGAATACAAGCGGGGACGTACGCCCAACCCAGATATTTTATGTAATCGTGAGATTAAATTTGATGTATTTTTAAAAATTGCTCTATCACTAGGCGCTGATTTTGTTGCTACGGGACATTATTGTCGCAAAAGTGTTTCATATATTGAAGAAAACGCTCCCATTTATTCATTGCGCTCGGGACTAGACACAAACAAAGACCAATCTTATTTTTTATGCCAATTATCTCAAGCGCAACTCGCTAAAACCCTGTTTCCAATTGGTGAATTACAGAAATCTGAAGTCAGAGCTATAGCCTCTAAATTAAAATTTGTAACCGCTGATAAAAAAGACTCTCAAGGCCTTTGTTTTATTGGAAGGGTAAGGTTGCCAGACTTTTTACAGCAACAGTTAAAACCAAAAAAAGGGATGATTATTCAAATTCCTTCAGATTTTGAAATTTACCACAAACCATTGCCAATATTTGAATCCAAAGTAGATGCACTTTTACATCAAAGTCAACCCATTGTTTATGAAAGTGAAGATGGCGCCGTCGTTGGTACCCACCAAGGGGCCCATTTTTTCACCAAGGGTCAACGTAAAGGGTTGGCAGTAGGAGGAACCATAGCGCCACTTTTTGTAATTGAAACAGATGTAAATAAAAATATTATTTATGTTGGGGAAGGAAAGGAGCATCCAGGATTATATCGCAGCACCCTTAGGGTGGAAAACGAAGCAGTACATTGGCTGCGTAATGATTTAAAATTAAGCAATGGAGAACAACTTAAAGTTCTTGCCCGAATTCGTTACAGACAATCTTTAGAGCCAGCTGTTATTTTTCAAACAAAACAAGGGCTATTTGTTCAATTTTCAGAAAAGCAAACAGCGATCATGGAAGGACAATTTGTAGCTTGGTACATTGATGACGAATTAGTTGGTTCCGGAGTTATTTCTTAAATTGTATGTACTTATTTATGATACATCTTAGCAGTGGCTGCAATTGTCAGTGGAATTACAGAATTATATAATAATATTTCCTTAGGAATTGACCATAATAAATAGAATAAATGACAAGACGTGAATACCAATTACAAGCCTTTGACCGCTTGTTGACTGTGATGGACGAATTACGAAGCCAATGTCCATGGGATCAAAAACAAACTATGGAGACCTTGAGGCCTTTGACAATTGAGGAGACCTATGAATTGGCAGACGCTATATTAGATAAAAATACAGAGGAAATCAAAGGGGAATTAGGGGATTTGCTGTTACACATTGTTTTTTATTCAAAAATCGGAAGCGAAACCAATGATTTTGATATTGCTGATGTTTTGGATGCCGTTTGCGAAAAGCTCATAAAAAGGCATCCGCATATTTATGGTGATGTTAAAGTTAAGAATGAAGAAGATGTCAAGCAAAATTGGGAAAAAATCAAACTTAAAGAGGGAAAGAAAAGTGTCTTAGAAGGCGTTCCTAACAGTCTACCAGCTTTGGTAAAAGCGAGCCGTATTCAAGACAAGGTCGCAGGGGTTGGTTTTGATTGGGAAATGCCGGAACAAGTATTAGAAAAGTTAGAGGAGGAGTTGCAGGAATTTAAAACGGAGGTCGATCAAAACAATACAAACGCTATGGAATCTGAGTTTGGAGATGTTTTATTTTCCTTAATTAATTACGCCCGTTTTTTGAAAATTAACCCCGAGAATGCTTTGGAACGCACCAATAAAAAATTCATAAAGCGCTTTCAGTATTTGGAAAATCAGGCCAAACTAAAACAGCGGACTTTGTCAAGCATGACGCTGGCAGAAATGGATGTTTTATGGGAGGAAGCCAAAAGTCAGCAATCTAACGAATGACTTTTTTTATGATTGAAAGTTTTTGTATCCACTCCTTAAGATTGGATTTGTAGTTTTCAATTTTATTTTTGACATCAATAACCATCGGATTATCGTCTGCGACATTGGAGAAAAATTGTAAGTTATTTTCCAGTTGATTCATCTCCGACTTTATATCTTCAATCTTTTTTCTAACAAAATTGATTTCGTTATTGATAGCCTTTGAGTTTTTAGTCAATTCTTGTAGTTTATTGCTGTAGTTTAAGGCTTTAACTTCTTCTTCACTCACACCAATTTCAATCAAGAGTGTTCGAACTGCTTTAAAAAACACACGGTCAATCTGACGTTTGTTTTTTGGAACATCCCCTAATTCGGACCATTGTTTTGAATACCTTTTTACGCTGTCCAAGTTAGCCGCTTTATCAGTCCCAATTTCAAACGATTTTAAAGTTTCAAGTAATTGTTCTTTTTGCGCAAGATTTTCAATCTGCTGTGGAGTTCCTGCGTTTTTTTGTTCGTGATAGCGGTCAAAGAAATGATTGCAGGCACTTCTAAATTGTTTCCAAAGTTTACTGCTTTCACTTCGCGGAATATGTCCAATTTTTTTCCATTTATTTTGAATGTTCTTCATCAAAACAACGCTAGTTTCTAAATCTTCACTGTCTTTGTTCTGTTCTGCAATCTCAACCAGTTCTTTTTTCTTCTTAAGATTTTCTGACTGGTCTTTCTTAAGAAATTTATAAAAGTTGTTTTTCTGCTTGTTAAAAGTTCTTACCGCAGATTTAAAATCTGTCCATGATTGATTTCTTACTTTTTTTGGAACACTACCCAATTTAAAAAACGACTGTCTTAAATCTTCAATGACTTTGATTTGCGTTTGCCAATCTTTATGGGTTTCGTATGCATTATTGGCAATTTCATTGATTTTTAAAACGATGGCTTCTTTTGCTTTGAAGTTCGCGGTCAACTCTTCTTCAATCTGTGCATTATAAACTTTTCGCTTATCATTGATTGCTTTTGTGGCCGCACTAAACTGTTCCCACAATGCCTCGCGGTGTTCTTTGGCAACTGGGCCTAATTCCTCTTTCCAAATTTTATGCAGTGCTTGCACCTCTCTAAACACCCGATCTAGATTTTGCTCATTAGCCAATGCTTCAGCACTTTTTATGAGTTTTTGTTTTTTTTCTAGATTGAATTTATAATCACGATCTCTTAAGTCTCTATCAAGATGTAGAAAATCATAAAAACGTTCTACATGGTGGCGGTAGTTGTTCCAGACATTGTTGGCATCTTTTACAGGAACTTTGCCTAATCCACGCCACTTGTCTTGTAAACTTTTAAAGTTGTTGTATATGGTGTTACTGTTCTGATTGACATTGATCAAGGCTTTAATTTCCTCAATAATTTGAAGCCTTAACTCAAGATTCTTTTTAAAATCTTGGGTTCTACTTTTTTCGAATTTTTCATTTCTTTCCCTGTAGTTCCTTGACAAGGAATTGAACTTCTTTTTATGTGGACTTGTAAAATTAAAATCAATACTATTACCACCCTCAGCCAAGAAAGCCTCTTTGCTCTCATTTAACAACGCTGAAAATTTAGTATTAAATACCTTTTTAATACGATTTACCTTGGGACGTATAGCATAGAGGTCATCATTTTTAAGTAAGGCTTCAAAAGCATCTGTCAGGGCTTCTAAGTCAAAATTATCGTATACATCCTCACTTTCTTTAATTGAAGCGTTGGTTGGTTCTTCCTCTTTATTTTTGACAGCGACTTCTTTTTTAGGTTCACTAGCTTCAGAAACGACTTCCACATCGACCTCTTTTGTGTCAGCTTGATCAACCGCATCTTTTGCCGGCGTTTTTTCTTTTTGCTCTTTATTTTTTTCTTCTGATAATCCATCTGCTTCCTGCAGGTTATCTTGCGTAGTCATAGGTCTAAAGGTTTGAATTTACGTTTCCTTGGAATGTATAAATATACTGTTATCTGTCTAATCTACAAATTAAAACGGATTATCTGGATTTATAAATCCCAAATTTCCCAAGACCTTTCAGCTTGTAATTCTAACATTTTTAGGCCATTTACAGCCGTTGCATTGGCCTTCAATCCAAAATTTAAAAATTGCGTTTGACTTGGATTGTAAATCAAATCATACAGAAAATGATTTTTTGAAATCGATTGATAGGGTATGGGTGGGTATAATTCAATTTTTGGATGGGTTCCAAGCGGCGTACAATTGATGATGATTTGATGGACCGCGATGATTTCTGAGTTCAATTCATCATAGCCAAAGCAGTTTTTAGAATCAGGCGTTCTTGAAACAAAGGAAAAGGGAATATTTAAAGTGTTTAGGGCAAATGCAATGGCTTTTGATGCACCCCCAGTCCCAAGAATAAGTGCCGATTTATGTTTAGTATTTAAGTAAGGCTTCAAACTTTTTACAAAGCCGTAGTGGTCTGTATTGTAACCAATGCGTTTTCCGTTTTGAATCTTAATGGTATTCACTGCGCCAATACTTTGGGCATCTGCATCCAAAGCATCCAAAAATGGCAGCACAGCTTCTTTATAGGGGATTGTTACATTAAGGCCTGAGATTTCATTAGAGGATTTAAAAATCGCATCAAATTCGTCAATGCTGTTGATGTCAAAGTTTTTATAAACACAGTTTAGATCTTCCTTCTTAAACTTATCTGTAAAATAGGTTCTTGAGAAGGAGTAGTCAATATTTTTACCAACCAAACCGAATGTTTTCATGCAGTTTTTTTTTGATGTTTTCCATACCACTGTAATCCAAGTACAACAGCGGCCCCTAAGATAATCAATATAATGGCAATAAGTGTTTCTGTATTTGGATCTGGTAGATATCGTTGATAGTTTTCAATGCGGTTATTTACATTGGAGTCTAAAATTAATTCTCCAACACCATTGCGTTTAAACACTTTGGTTTTCCAAGGCCAAACCACACCAAGAGACCCAGTAATAAATCCCATAATTACGGCGAGTGTCGTATTCTTATAATTTTTCAAAACAAAGTTTAAGAGGTGGGACAGCACAATCAGTCCAAAAATAGACCCTAGCGTAAAAAACGTTAAGATTTTAAGCATGTTTAAAATGTAAGGATCTGAAAAAATATTAAAATTATCTGAAAAAACATGTAGCAGAGTCTCAAATAAAGCATTTACCGCATCTACTAATAAAAGCACATAATTTCCCATAAGCATCAAGATGAAAGATCCTGAAAATCCAGGAAGGGCCATCCCTGTAATGCTGACCATGCCACACAAAAAGACAAACCAAAGATTATCATTTTGAGCTTGAGGTGAAACAAAACTGAGACTCATTCCAGCTAGAACTCCAACGACGGCCCAAACAATGGACTGCCATTTCCAAGCCTTAAAGTCGTTGTAGATATAAATAACAGAACCAATGATCATTCCAAAAAAAAGGCTCCAAACATAAAGTTCATATCTTACAATAAAGAAATCCAAAACTTTTGAAACACTGAAATAACTGATGATAATTCCAGTAAAAATCAAACCCAAAAAGCGGCCATTTATGTGTCTGAAAAACCTACAAAATTGTCCCGAAAATAAAAGTGAAATCCCAAGACGGTCAAATTTCTGCAAAGATTCGATAAATTGTTCATAGAAGCCAAGTACAAACGCGACAATACCCCCTGAAACACCGGGAACTTTGTTGGCAGCCCCCATCGCAATGCCTTTGAGGATTAAGAAGCGCTTGGTTTCTATGGGCTTAGGAGGATTCAAGGGATTTTGTTTTTACACTTATAAAATCAAAAATAAAAATAAGTAGAAATCCTATCAGCATTAAAGTCAATGCAGCAAACAACTGCGGGTCTACCTCATACTCATAAGGTAAAACACATTCTTCAATCAATGGCACAGGGATTCCTTTGGAGTTGATTCGTTCGGTCAATACTTTTTTCCATGGCCATATTTTCACCATAGCACCCGCCATAAAACCTGTTAGAAGAGCTAAGGTTAAGTCTTTGTACTTTGCAAACAACCACTTTAAAATTTTTGAAAAATATAGGATTCCAACCAAAGCGCCAAAGCCAAAAGTGGCTATTTTAAGAAAGTTTTTATCGTTAATGGCTTGAAGTACGGTTGAATAAACACCCATGATTACCAAAATAAAAGCACCTGAAATACCAGGAAGAATCATTGCACAAATAGCAATGGCTCCCGATAAAAACAAATACGGATAACTTTCGGAACTGTTGAGTATCTCGAGTTTTGTAATTTGATAGGCAATAAATACCCCCAACAGTAAAACAATCAAGGCAACCGCATTTAGGCGTTCAATTTTTTTAAAGACGTATAAAATACTGGCCAACACCAAACCAAAGAAAAAGGCCCATATTAAAATCGGTTCTTCATCCAACAACCATGTGACCAGCTCAGATAAAAGTATAATACTTGAAGCGATTCCCAAAAAAATAGCCAGTAGGAAATTTCCATTGACGTTGTTCCAAACAGCTTTTACTCCTTTGTTTTTGAACTCTGAAATTAATGAGATTTTAAATTGGCTAAGTGTTGAAATTAATTCTTCATAAATCCCTGATATAAAAGCAATGGTACCCCCAGATACGCCCGGAACAATGTCTGCCGCCCCCATGGCCATGCCTTTAAAAAAAAGCCATAAATAGTCCAGAAAATTGCGTTTCATTAGAAGAGAAATTAATTGTAGGTAAAGATAACTAAATTTAGTTGTCTGATTTTTTGTAGCTTTCAATGAATTGAATCACATTTTGGCTTTTGTAAACATCGGGAAATAGTTCTTCAATTATGAATATATGCTCCGAATTAGTGTGCAGTCCGTTGAGTAGATGCGCAAATCCAGCTTCAGAGTCATTAAGTTTAAAACACAGTCCAGAAAGTCTAAATTCTAATTCTTCACTCTCTGGGTAATACTCCAAGGCTTGTACAAAATTGTATTTAGCAGCTTCAATTTCCCCAAGCTCAATCAGAACGTCACCTCTTTGAATCCATATATCTAAAGAAGTTCCCCCAAGTTCTAAAGTTTTTTTAAAGCCTCTTTCAGCTTCTTCAAGATAGTTTAAGCGGTGGTTTGTTTTTGAATAAAACAACCAATAACTTACATTTTCATCATCAATATCAATGGCTTTATTGACATAAAAAAGCGCTTTTAAATCATCTTTTTTTGAGAAATAAAAGTGCGCAATTTGTATCCAGCCTTTGTCAAACGCGGGATCTTCTTTGACAGATTTAAAAAAATATTTGATCGCTTTATCTTTATGATGCATTTTCTCGTGACAACCACCAATTTTTAAATAAGTAAATGCAGTTGGACCTTCAATGGCCATTGAAATATTATAGTTGTCGATGGCCTCTTTAAAGCGATTGAGTCGCTCTAAAACCTTAGCCTTTTCTAAATAGGCTCCAATAAAAGTATCATCAGAAATGATCGCAAAATCAAAAGCTGTTAATGCTTTATTAAGGTCCTTGATTTCCAAATATTGTTTTCCCAATTGATGCCAGGCAACTTCACAATATGGGTTTTGGTCTAGATACCAATTAAGGTAATCAATGGCTTCTTGGTTTTGATCTAAAAACTCAAAACAATAAATGATATTATAAAGTGAAGAATAGTCTTCAATATTTAAATCAATACAGTTTTTAAAATAAATTTTAGCCGCTTCATAATTATCTAAAAAAAGGTATTCCATTCCTATCAAGGAATGAATTTCTGATGAATCATTAGAAACTTTAAGAGCTTGTTTAAATACCTCTATGGCTTCTTCATGTTGGTCTCTTTTGGAATGAATGTTGGCTTTTTGAATGTAAAGTTCTTCGTTATTAGGCTCCAATTCAAACAACATGTTGAGTAATTTTGCAGCTTCAGACAGTTTGTTTTCAAAGATTAAAATCTCCACCCTAAATAGCCTTAAGTTTATAGAAGTTGGATGCTGGTCTAAACCTAATTTAATCGCCTTTTTAGCCAGTGCAATTTTACCAATCTCTAAATAATGATGAATGATATTTTCGAATTCGTTGGAATCAAAGAAAAAGACATTATTGGTCTTTAACATGGACTCAAACTTAGTGAGTGAAAAACTTTGATTTTCTTCAGATGAACTGAATTCCATTGATTGTAATTTGGTATAATAAAAGTATCATTATTAGCACTTGCTTTTATTACCTCAAATGAATGTTTTCAACAAAATAATTAACAGTTCTTGTGAATCTTATCTAAGACCTTAATAATGATATCACAACCTTTTTCAAGTTCCTTCATTGAAATGGTAAGTGGGGGAGTGATGCGTATGGCCTTTGGTTCATAGAGCAGCCAAAAGAGAATCAGACCTTGTTCCATGGCTTCCATAACAATTTTATTGGTTACATCCGCTTGCTTTGTGAGAGCACAAAGCATCAAGCCTTTACCACGAATTTCAGTAATGAGCGGGTGTTTCAATTTTGATCTTATAAAAGTTTCTTTCTCAAAAACACTGTGCATAAGCTCTGAATTGGTGATTTCCTTCAAAGTAGCCAATGCAGCGGCAGCTATGACTGGATGTCCGCCAAAAGTTGTAATATGCCCTAACATTGGTTTGTCAGAAAGACAATCCATCATTTCAGCAGATGCTGAAAAGGCGCCAATAGGCATACCGCCCCCCAAACCTTTACCAACCACCACAATATCTGGATTACAGTTGTAATTTTCAAACCCAAAAAGGGTACCTGTTCTTCCAATACCAGGCTGTATTTCATCTAAAATTAACAAGGTACCTACTTCGTTGCAGCGTTTTTGAACCTTATTTAAGTAATCGTCTTTGGGTTGAACAAAGCCTGCGCCACCTTGTATGGTTTCTAATATTACAGCTGCTGTTTTACTGCTAATCTTTTTTAAATCTTCAACAGCATTAAATTTTAAAAACCGAACATCGGGAATTAAGGGACGAAACGGTTGTTTGCGTGCTTCGTATCCCATAACACTCAAAGCACCCATGGTATTGCCATGGTAGGCTTTATCTGCCGCTAATATTTCGGAGCGCCCTGTGTAACGCCGCGCTAATTTTAATGCGCCATCAATGGCTTCTGTTCCTGAATTGGTCAAATAGGTTTTCTCAATGTTCTTGGGATAATACTTTGCCAGTAGTTTGGTCAGTTCAAGTGCTGGCTTTTGGATGTATTCTCCATATACCATCACATGCATGTATTTTTCCAATTGTGTATGAATTGCTTCCAGAACTTTAGGGTGTCGGTGTCCCAAGCTACACGCTGAAACACCCGCTACAAAATCTAAATAAGCTTTGTTATTTGTATCGTATATATAGGATCCTTCGGCATGGGAGATTTCCACAGCCAGTGGATGTGGCGTAGTTTGTGCTTGGTATTTTAAAAAGGCCGCTTTATTCAAAATTATTTTTTTATTTTTCAGCCTCAGAAATATTTTTCGGGATTTTTCGGCCGGCTTTATTGTTCAATAATTTTTCTTTACTTTTTTTAGAAGGTTTTCCAGCTGCTTCTACCCGATTTTCTAAGGACTTATCAAAAAAGGCGGTTTGTGGGGAATGGACTCCCAAGCCTTTTATAACAGGCAGTTCTAATGGAGGGTCTTCTGAAAATAAATCTTTGACACTTCTAGGGCGTTCCGTCTCGCGCCATACAAAGCCTTTGAGAATCCTCTCATTTTCAGGAAAGTCATCTTCTGGGTATGTTTTTCCATCAATTTGGTTAATTTTTCGCAACTCATCAATTTTATTTTCAGAGACCCAAATTCTCATTTTTCCTGACTTGGACTTATCAATACCAACGAGTTCATTATCAGCATTTCTCAGGAAGTAAATACTTTCGGCATTTTTAATAACATCGATTGTATGGAGTTCATTTTCTTTAAAAAGCCCGTCAAGCTTCTTGCCAGAAATCTGATTGTAACCAGCACCAAGACTGTCTTTACTGATTACAAAAGCATTTTCAAAAACCTTAAGCGAATCTAAGCTTTCTGTTTTGGGATTTGAAATTAAATGAATGGAGTCTCCTGTAATTTGATTCTCGTGATGCCATAAAACGGGATGTCTTCTTTTAGAAAATGTATCTTCTGAATCCGTATCATAAAAATTGATAAGCTGTGTCAGGCCTGTATTTTGATTCATGTGAATGGAGTCTGCTTTGCCACTCAAATCAGATTTATACATTTTTGCATTGTAGAAAGCGCGCACAATGCGTTGATCTGGAGGGCCAGTAATCATTAATGTATCGCTGTGAATAAAAATAGAATCGTTCTCTTGTTTGGTGATTGCCAGCGCTCTTTTGGTGATAAAGACAGAATCTTTGGCTCTAAACACTTCGGCATAGTGGCCTTTGATGATACTGTTATTCAGCGTATCAGTAACCTTGATATTGTTGGTTGCAGAGGCAAAATTTTTATTGCGATCAAAATACAAACTGTCTCCAATGATGGTCCGTTCATCATAATCTATTCTTGATTTTTTTAAAAAATACCCAGTATCGTTGTTGGTATTGTAAAACCCCCTTTCGCAATAAATAATGCTTGTATCACTAGTAATTGTGGTAGGCCCATATAAAAAAGCATAACCAGAAACCGTATAAAAATCAAGGCGATCAGTATCTATCACGTATTCTGGATTCACCAGTTTTACATTATCCGTAAATTGGTATTTTTTAGCATTCATATAATAGTGTCCAATGGTACTGGTAATGGTTCCTGAAGTATCTCTAACCACTTTACCTTTTTGATTGTAAAAGGCTTGCTGTTTGATGCGATCGAAGTACAGGATGTCTGTGTATAATTTTGAGGTTGGATCAATTAAAACAACATCTCCACTGGCATAAGCCAATTGGGTCTTACCACTGTATTCGACGTATTTAGAGGTCATGTCTAAGCTGTCACCTTGTTTGACTCTTACACTCCCATAGGCTTCAATAAAATCTTGTTTACCATAATATATGGCTTCATTACACCACATTTCGATGCCTTTGTGTTTAATGTGTACCTGATTGGAGTTGTCACGCGTTAAAATCGTTGCGTCTGGCTTTGACGGTTCAAAGGTCATAAACGGCGCATATTCAATCTCAATTTGTTGACGTTCTTGTGCATACAAAATCAACGGTACCAAGTAAATAAGTATTAATTTTAAATAAGTAAGACGCACAAAAGTATTATTTGAATTGTTACAAAAATAAGCAATATTCAAACTCAATAAGGAATGCTTTCCTTTTATCTGAAAATTGTTTGTTTTCGATCCGGTCCTACAGAAACTATCTTAATTGGTATTTTGAGTTCATTTTCCAAAAACTCAATGTAGTTTATAAGATTGACAGGAAGGCTTGAATCCTTTTCCATTGCAGTTAAGTCTTCGGACCATCCTTCAAATTCTGTGTAAATTGGTTCAACATTTTTCGACTCTATATTATAGGGAAGGTGCTCTATTACTTCGCCTTTATAGTTGTAGGAAGTGCAAATCTTCAGAGTTTTAAACCCAGAGAGAACGTCTGCTTTCATCATCATAAGCTGTGTCACGCCATTCACTTGACAGGCATAGCGTAAAGCGACTAAATCCAACCAACCACAACGTCTTGGTCTTCCAGTAGTAGCTCCAAATTCACATCCAACCCTTGCCATCGTTTTTCCATTTTCATCGAAAAGTTCTGTAGGGAATGGCCCAGATCCAACGCGGGTGGTATAGGCTTTAAAAATACCAAACACCTCTTGAACGGAACCAGGTGATATTCCCAATCCTGTGCAAGCACCAGCTGCTGTAGTATTGCTGGAGGTTACAAATGGGTAGGTTCCAAAATCAATGTCCAGTAAAGAGCCTTGTGCGCCTTCTGCAAGAACACTTTTATTGGCTTTCTCCGCTTGTTGTAAATATTCTTCTGAATCAATAAACTCCAATGATTTTAATATTTTCACAGCTTCAAAAAATTCAGATTCAAGTTCTTCTAGGTCATATTGTAGGTCGACATCGTAGAAGCTTATCATTGATTGATGCTTATTGGCAAGATTGCGGTATTTTTGCTTCCAATTTTCCATTTCTAAATCGCCAACACGAATACCGTTACGCCCTGTTTTATCCATGTATGTGGGTCCAATTCCTTTGAGCGTAGAACCTATTTTGGCTTTGCCTTTAGAAGCTTCAGATGCAGCGTCTAACAAACGGTGGGTTGGAAGAATCAAGTGTGCTTTTCTGGAAATGATTAAGGATTTCTTATAATCAACCCCTTGGCTATCTAATTTGTCTAATTCTTTTTTAAAAATGACGGGGTCAATAACTACACCATTGCCAACGAGGTTTTTAGCATTTTCATGAAAAATTCCAGATGGAATGGTATGTAATACATGTTTCATCCCATTAAAAACAAGGGTGTGACCCGCATTAGGCCCCCCTTGAAAACGTGCAATAATATTGTAATTAGAGGTAAGAACATCAACAATTTTCCCTTTTCCTTCATCGCCCCATTGGAGCCCCAGTAGTAAATCTACAGCCATTCTAGTATTGGTTAGTTTTTAGTATTTTTTTTTGTCCCATAAAAGTAAAGTGAATGGTTTTCAATGTTGATATCAAAAACTTCTTCTATGGTTTGCTTTATGGATTGAATTCTTGGATCACAAAATTCGATAACTTCTCCAGTATCAGTTAGAATGACGTGATCGTGTTGTTTGTCAAAATAAGATTTCTCATACTGTGCCTGATTTTGACCAAATTGATGCTTTCTCACCAGCGCGCATTCCATGAGTAATTCAATAGTATTGTATAAAGTAGCCCTTGAAACTCTGTATTTTTTATTTTTCATTTTGATGTACAAAGATTCAATATCAAAATGATCATCACTGTCGTAAATTTCTTGCAGTATAGCAAAGCGCTCCGGCGTTTTTCGCTGACTGTTGTCTACAAGATATTTTGTAAAAACGTTTTTTACAATTTCTTGATTTTTATGTTTTGTTTTTGTAGTCATTTACAGAAATTCAAATTTAAATAATTTTTAGACTCTAGAGACCTTTTCTATTCCATTTATTTTTTCAAGCCGTGCCATTAATTTTGCAACAAAGTTATTGTTTTTGACTTCCACAGCGATTTCTCCATTGAAGGTTCCACTGTCAGAATCAAATTTTATACTTTTGATGTTTACATTCATATTCCCAGAAATGATCTTTGTGACATCACTTACCAGTCCCTTTTCATCAATACCAGTCAGTTTTATAACGGCTCTAAAGACTTGTTGGGAAGAGTCTATCCATTTAGCCGGAATTATTCTGTAGGCATAGTTGGATTGTAAACTCAGCGCATTGGGGCAGCTCTTTTTATGAATCTTAATCCCATCTCTAATACTCAAAAAGCCGAAAACCATATCACCTGGAATAGGATTGCAACACACCGCTAATTTATAATTGAGTTTCTCCTGTTCTTTGCCAAATACAAGTAAATCATATTTGGATGTTATTTCGTCGCTGTTTAAGGTTTCTGGGCTGATATTTTTTTTACGACTGATTTTATTCTTGATGAAACTCACCAAAACATTACTTCTTGAAGCTGCATATTTTTTCAGCATTCCGTTGTCTATGCTTCCAACACCCACTCTGTAAAATAAATCGAGGCTTGTTTGTAAATTAAAATAGTTTACAAGCTCATTAATTGAACGTTCATTGAGAACAATTTTTATTTGCTTTAACTTGCGGCGTAAGATTTCTTTACCATCTTCAGCAATTATTTTCCTGTCTTCTTTCAGCGCCGATTTTATTTTACTTATGGCACGTCCTGTGGTCGCATAATCCAACCAGTTAGAATTGGGTTTTGCATTTTCTGAAGTAATCACACTAACTTGATCTCCACTTTGTAATTTATGGTTTAGGGGTACCAATTTACCATTGACCTTGGCACCTCTTGTTTTTAAGCCTACTTCTGTATGAATACTAAAAGCGAAATCAAGCGGGGTTGCCTGTTTAGGCAAGGACTTTAAGTCCCCATTCGGAGTGAAAACAAAAATTTCTTTGGCGTATAAATTAAGTTTGAATTCCTCCACAAAATCAACAGCATTTGCCTCCGGATTGTCCATGATATCTTGAAGTTTCCCAATCCAACTTTCCAGGGTTTCATCATTGTTTTTATCCCCTTGTTTGTATTTGTAATGAGCGGCATATCCTTTTTCAGCAATTTCGTTCATGCGTTCGCTTCTAATTTGTACTTCAACCCAACGACCTTCGGGCCCCATCACAGTGATATGAAGCGCTTCATATCCTGTGGACTTGGGTGAGGAAATCCAATCTCGTAAGCGGGTTGGATTGGGCCTAAAGAAATCCGTAACAATGGAATAAATTTTCCAAGCTAAAAACTTCTCATTTTTTAAACCGGACTTGTAAATAATTCGGACAGCAAATTTATCGTAAACTTCATCAAAAGAAACACCTTGGCGTTGCATTTTTCTTCGAATAGAAAAGATGGATTTTGGCCGGCCTTTGATGTTGTATTTTATTTTTTCCTTGAGCAGTGCTGTATTTAAAATTTCACTGATTTTCTCTATGTATTGATTTTGTTCCTCATGGCTTTCTTTCATCTTCAGCAAAATGGAATTATAAACCTCAGGTTCAGTGTATTTTAGTGCTAAATCTTCCAGTTCTGTTTTGATGTTGTAAAGCCCGACTTTATGAGCCAATGGTGCATATATGTATAAGGTTTCAGACGCAATTTTTAGTTGTTTTTCTTCACGCAGTGAATGAATGGTTTGCATGTTGTGAAGCCGGTCTGCAATTTTTATGATTATCACACGGACATCGTCATTAAGCGTCAGCAGCATTTTCCTGAAATTTTCCGCTTGCAAAGAAATATTTTTGTCTTTTTTTAGACTGGATATTTTTGTCAGTCCGTTGACAATACGGGCCACTGTTTCACCAAAAAGTTGTTCAATATCGTTAATTGTATAATCTGGGGAGTCTTCAACAACGTCGTGAAGTAGTGCGGAGGCAATAGAGGTAGCGTCCAGACCAATTTTTGCCGCTACGATCTTGGCCACAGCAATAGGGTGAAAAACATAGGCTTCGCCAGATTTACGGCGTTGATTTTTGTGGCCATCGACGGCTATATCAAATGCTTTGCGAATTAATTTTTTATCGGCAGCAGTGAGGCGTCTGTAGCTGATACTAAGCAGCTCTTTGTATTCCTTAGCAATATTGGTATTTTNCTTTTTGATGTCATCGGGTGTCATACCTTAAAACTAAAACAAACATTTGTAACAAGCAACCATGCTACAGAATTTTTACAAAATTGTTTTAAAGCGTGTTAATTAGATAAGAAATTTGCGTTGGCGTTTGGCCTCAAAAAGTAAAACTCCTGCTGCNACGGAAACATTCAAAGAGTCTAAATCTCCCAACATTGGAATTTGAATTTTTTTATTTGCTGTGCTGCGCCAGATTTCCGACAATCCAGTACTTTCTGGTCCAACTACTATGGCAGAAGCACCACCAAAATCGATATCAATGTAGGGCATGGATTCTTGAAGCATTGCGCTATATATTGTAATACTTCTTTCGTTTAAAAAGCCAATGGTTTCTTCAGATGTTGCTACAGCTATGGACACTGTAAATAGCCCGCCTACACTGGAACGGATCACATTAGAATTGTAGAGATCTGTTATCGGATTGGCAATAATGACTGCATCTACATGAGCAGCATCTGCAGTTCTTAATAATGCACCAATGTTTCCAGGTTTTTCAGGGGCTTCAGCAACTAAAATTAAGGGATTNGATCCTAATTTCAAATCTTCAAGTATATGTGATTTGCTTTCCGCGATGGCGACAATTCCTTCAGTACTACCACGATAGGCTATTTTATTGTAAACCTTAGAGGTTATTTGAATGATCTCCGTTCCTTTNGTTTTGTAAGCATCGATTCGAATTTCATTAAATAAATTAGGTTCAAATAATAGTGATTTAATAACGTATCCTCCTTTGATTGCCAANCCCAACTCCCGCCGTCCTTCAATGACAAAAACCCCTTCAATATTGCGCTGTTTAGCCTTTTCTTTTAACAGTAAAATGCGTTTAATAATTGGGTTTTGTAAGCTAGTTATTTCTTTGAACATAAAACAAAAGTAAGTTTTAATTTTNTTTTAAATTTTTTAGGAAGATAAATATATACATAAACTTTGATAGACTGCTAAATAACTGCTGAGGGTAGCTGATAAAGTTAAAATCAATTCTTAGTTCATATAATTCACAACAAGTGCCACTACTTGGTTGTAACTTTCAATTCCCTGAGTTTGTTGGTTGGCTTTTAGAAAACCGCCATAAACACGTTTAAAAATTGGCTCTAGAGGGTTTTCAAATTGCGCCCATTTTTTTTCACGGTTTCTAAAGTCTTTTGTAATACCTGAATGTATATTATTGGTAAGCGCTTTAAAAGTTGTTTTGTCTCTCTTGTACAAATCCTTCAAACAATAGCGTAAGGCAAAAGTATGGGCCGCATATCTAAAATAGGGATCTTTGTGATTGTAGGTCGCTAAAAAAGCTACAAAATTCGCTTCGCTTTCTGCGGCATAACCCAATTGGTGGGCTTGCTCGTGCGCCAATGTTAGCGGCATGGAATTTACAGGCGTTTTTGAATTGACTTGCGCCTCGTTTGTAAATGGATTTAAATAGCCACTAAAACCCATATAGGCCAGTGGTAAACTATAAAGCGATTGCTTTTGACTCGGCGTTTCGTAGGCCAAAAAAGGGTAGGATATTGACAGAGCCGTGTAACCATGAGTTACTTTCTTACTTATTTTTTTAAAATTATAGGGGATTTCAAACTGTTTTGAGGGGTCTTTTGAAATTTCTGAATGGAGCTCATTAGAACGCACAATCAGTTTATGAGTGACTTCAATCAACGCTGTGGTTGTATATCCAGAATTTAGATTCAGGCGCTGCTCAATCGGCATCCTATAGTAGTTCAAGCCCCAAAGCAGGTGAAACATAAAATAGACTGAGGATGCGGCCACCATAATCCCTATCAAATCGTCCTTTAAGCGTAGTTGTTTGAATCCTTTTTTGATTAATTTATATGACCAACCAAGCATAAAAATTAAAGCCATGCTGTAAATAAGGTCTCCAACCGAAAAAGGCAGCCAACCAAAAACAAGACGGAATAGTTTCGAAATAAACGGGTAGAGCAGATTGCTGTAGTAGGTTTCTACAATTTGAGGATAATGCGTCAAAAGCTTGATCATTAAAATTTGGGGAAAAATACTAAAGGCTAGAAGCCATCGAAGTGCTTTAGACATAGNTCAAATGTAGGAAATTTAATTTTGTTTTAGAGGATATGTGTACCTTTGCTAAACCAGAAAAAAGTTTATGAATAAAGAAATCTTAAGTTTAGAGCCCNAAGCCATTTGGAAGCACTTNACCGCTTTAAATGCAGTCCCGCGTCCTTCAAAAAAAGAANCGCGCGTCATTGCCTTTATGAAATCATTTGGTNCAAGCTTGGATTTGGAAACTTATGAAGATGNTATTGGAAATGTCATCATTNGTAAANCTGCNACTCNAGGGATGGAGGACCGAAAAANNGTCGTATTGCAATCGCATTTAGACATGGTTCATCAAAAAAATGCAGCTACAGATTTTGATTTTTTAACCCAAGGTATTGAAATGTACATTGAAGGCGATTGGGTCAAAGCCAAAGGAACCACTCTTGGNGCAGACAATGGCTTGGGTGTGGCGACTATAATGGCAATTTTNGAAAGTAAAGACCTTCCGCATCCTGNATTAGAAGCTTTATTTACCATTGACGAAGAAACTGGAATGACTGGCGCTATGGGGCTTCAACCNGGTGTTTTNAAAGGAGANATTCTTTTGAATTTAGATACTGAGGAAGACGATGAAATTGGTGTTGGTTGTGCTGGCGGAGTCGATGTGACTGCATCACGTACCTATACTGAAGAACCAACTGNTCAGGGGGTNGTTGGTTTTTTACTATCGNTCAAAGGATTGCAAGGTGGGCATTCTGGGATGGANATCCACAANGGCTTTGGAAATGCCAATAAAATGATAAGCCGATTAATGTATGATGGNTTCAATCTTTACGGANTGCGTGTTTCAAAAATNGACGGTGGAAGTCTTCGCAATGCGATNCCAAGAGAAAGTTCTGCAATTGTTGTAGTTGATNCAGTACATAAAGCCGCTTTTGAAAATGCCACAGAGACTNTAATCGCTGCCATTGAAAAAGAATTCAAGGCCATTGAACCCGATCTCATNATCTCNCTAAATCCTTGTGATTTACCTGAAANNGTGATGGAATTAGNAGTACAACAACCTTTAATTAAAGCCNTAAATGTAGCCCACAATGGCGTTTTTCGCATGANTCCAGATATTAAAAATTTGGTNGAAACCTCTAACAATGTAGCACGCATTCTTGTTGAAAAAGGCCAAATTCANATNGGCTGTTTAACGCGATCTTCTGTTGAAAGTTCCAAACAAGACTTAGCCCAAATCTTAAAAGCAACTTTTGAATTGGCAGGGTGTTCAGTTGAGTTTTCAGGCGCATACCCTGGCTGGACTCCAAATATGGAAGCGTCTATTTTGAAAGTATTGACCGATTTATACAAACAGATAAACAAATCAGAACCGCATGTTGCTGCTTGTCACGCAGGACTAGAATGTGGTATATTAGGAACTCATTATCCCGAAATGGAAATGATCAGTTTCGGACCCAACATCAAAGGGGCACACTCCCCAGATGAAAGGGTGCAAATTTCTTCAGTTCAGAAATTTTGGGTGTTTGTCAAAGCCATTCTAGAAGCCATTCCGAAAGCTTAAAACCACTTCTTAGTCTNCAAGCATCTCAACAACAAACACCAAATCTGTATTGGGTTTTATCGGACCGCGACCATTTTCGCCATAGGCCAAGTAGGACGGCAGGTATAAAAACACTTTTTCTCCTTTAGTCATTCCGAAGACCCCTTCTTTAAATCCTGGAATCATTTGCGCATCGGCACTGTAGGACATGGGCATCGGATTGTACATNCCGCGTTGTTGTTTTTGTGCATCATAGGTGCCAAAATTTTCATCGACAGTTTTGACATTAGTGCCAAATAATTTTCCATCTGAAAAATAGCCTTCGTAAAATAATTTAACCTTAGTGCCTTGATTTGGCTTTTCACCATTACCTTCTTTAATGGTATAAACCAAAAGTCCAGAATCCGTTGTAGTTGCTTTGGATTTATAATCCTCAATCAATGGTAAAACTGCTGCTGCTGCTGCTGCAATTTTCTCTTCCGCAAGTTTCTTTTTAAGTTCCGCTTCTTTTCGCATTTCTTCTGNTTTCTTTTGTCGCTTCTCTTCAAGCAGAGGCAATTCTTTTTGCCATGTCTTAGCTGCATCATAGCCATTGGCTTTCATTCCTTGACGTATGATGTTTACCGCTGTAATGGTCACGTTTTCCAGCGGTTTATTATTTCCGGGGCTTACTTTTACATTAGAAATGGAATCTTGCACATTAATCCCTTTGACCACCTCCCCAAAAATACTGTGTTTGTTGTCAAGCCAAGGCGTCGCTTTTTCCGTAATAAAAAATTGACTTCCATTGGTGGCAGGACCAGAATTTGCCATTGAAAGTATGCCGGGTTTGTCGTGTTTTAATGAGGCGTCAAATTCATCTCCAAAAGTANAGCCAGGACTTCCAGAACCGGTTCCAGTGCGATCCCCACCCTGAATCATAAATTTATCTATGACCCTGTGGAAAATCGTTCCATTGTAATAAGGAATTCCACGAAGGGAATCTGCCAATTTCGGATGTGTTCCTTCAGCAAGGGCAACAAAATTAGCCACCGTAAGAGGTGTTTTATCGTAAAACAAAGCGACGACCATGGTGTCTTTTGAAGTGACAAATTCGGCAAACAAGCCATTGCCAAGTTCTGGGTATTCGTTTTGACAGGATAAAGTACTGAGTAATAAAGAGGTGCAAAGTAGTAGTGTGGTTGTTTTTGTAAGTTTTAGCATGATTTGTTTTTTGTTGTTATTTTCGATGTATGTTGCGAACAGTTACTTGGTAGATTAAAGGTGTATCAGCCCCAATCTTATCTGTATCTCCGTAGTATCCATAGGCCAATTGTGAGGGAAAAATAAAAGTTATTTTCTCTCCTTTTTTCATCAGTTTTAAACCTTCTCTCAAGCCTGTAAATATTTCTTCTTCTTCAACGTAATAGTTTTTTTCTTGTGTTTCTTTGGGACTGTAAATCCAATTTNCATTTAAATCTTTTACCCAGTAACTGTAATAGACCCGATCTCCAAATTTAGGGGTGTATTCAGATTTTATATTTTTAATATCGTATTTGTACCAAAACCCATAACTGGAGCGTATGTAATTTTCTTTTGAGTTTGAAATGAAATTTTCAATTAGGNTGTATTCTTGGTTATTAATAGCTTTATTTGTCGCTATTGAAGTGTCCAAAAAACTACCAGTTTTATATTGAATTGGTCGNCTGGCTTCGTTGGTTTGGCAAGCTATGAAAAGACTGAAAATTAGAAGGGATAACAGTTTTTTCATCATTCAAGATCAGAATTAAGGTTTACCACCAAAGCTTTAAATAAGTCAACAGTTGCTGCTAAGGAAAAATCACTTTTACCGCCTGCAGCATTGACATGGCCTCCACCATTAAAGTGTTCTCTTGCGATTTGATTTACATCAATAGCTCCTTTTGATCTCAGAGAAATTTTAATAATTTCGTCAGCGCTGTTTTCAATAAAAATGGCTGCTAATTTTACGCCTTTAACAGAGAGCCCATAATTTACCAATCCCTCTGTGTCTCCTTTTTGATAATTACAAGCGTCCAATTCGTCTTGAGACAGGGTGATATAGGCGGCATTAAAAGGTTTTAAAACCCTGAGATTGCTAAGGGCTATTCCCACAAGNTGAATGCGTTCAAACCGATTGGCATCNTATACCAAANTATGTATTTCAGAGTGCGCAATGCCAACTTCAATAAGATGGGCAACCACGCGATGGGTAGTGGCTGTGGTTTTAGGAAATCTAAAAGAGGCTGTATCGGTCATAATACCAGTGTACAAAGCCGTCCCAATATCTTTATTCAATAATTCTAAATCGCCCAATTGCGCCATAAAATGATAAATCATTTCGGCCGTTGACCCCATTTCTGTATCAGAATAGGTATAAGCTGCATAAGCTTCTGGGTGCTGGTGGTGGTCAATCATAATTTTTGGCGCTGTGTTGGCTTCCAAAACAGATTTTAAATTCCCGCAACGGTGCAAGGCATTAAAATCCAGGGTGAAAACCAAATCTGCATTGTCAAATACGTTTTGAACAACAGCTGAATCAAACTCAAAATTGAGAACTTCTGATGTCCCAGGAAGCCATTTTAAAAAAGCAGGGTAGTCGTTAGGCACAACAATGGTTGCTGAATGCCCTTTTTGAGTCAAGTAGTGGTACAAACCTAAGGATGACCCAATGGCATCTCCATCCGGATTGACATGGGGAATAATCACCACATTTTTGGGCGATTTTAAGAGAGATTTTAAGGTTTCAAAACTTAGACTTTTCATAGGCTGTAAAGATACAATTTTTCTTAATAGTCCAGCAACATGATTTTCATTTCAAAATCATTACTTTTGCAGCAATTAAATGAATCANATGACAAACAATAGAACTTTTACCATGTTAAAGCCNGACTCCATAGAGAAAGGCAACATCGGACCAATTTTAGAGAAAATTACAGCNTCTGGTTTTCGCATTGTAGCGATGAAACTTACACAGTTGACCATNNCGGATGCCCAAGCGTTTTACGCNGTTCACAAAGACCGTCCATTTTTNGAAGATTTGGTGANCTATATGACTTCTGGACCCATTGTGGCTGCNATTTTAGAAAAAGACAACGCAGTTGAAGATTTTAGAACCCTAATTGGTGCGACCAACCCTGCTGAAGCAGCNGAAGGNACCATTCGAAAAATGTTTGCAGAATCTATCAGCCAAAATGCAGTGCATGGAAGTGANAGTNACGAGAACGCNAGNATNGAANGTGCTTTTCATTTTTCTGCGCGNGAGATGTTTTAATAAATCCAAAAAATCACAACTACAAACCACNCTTTTNGNGTGGTTTTTTTTAGGTC
The DNA here is from genome assembly GCA_002684355.1 of Formosa sp. Lineage (GTDB taxonomy): Bacteria > Bacteroidota > Bacteroidia > Flavobacteriales > Flavobacteriaceae > UBA3537. The sequence goes on along the minus strand of NYVA01000031.1, from coordinate 4,795 downwards.
TTNAATAATTTNACAAAACAGTAAGAAACTTNNGATNANCTNAAAATGAGTTTGNTTACCACAGTTTTTCCCAATTCTTCATTGATAAGCGCNATGATTTTTTCTTTTCCATAANTCAGTTCTTGTCGCAATACAGAAGAGGAAAGGGATACATACAGCGTNCCTTTGTGTAATTTAAGGCTGTTGGTGTAGTTTTGAACNCCATTGCCCATGAGTTCTTGCCANGCCTTTTCCACGCGCACCATGTCCAGNCCTTTTTCTAATTTGCTGTTTTCTACAAAAGAGGCAAGAACATCTCNAATTTTTTGATGATCGTTGTGGCGTTTACTCATTGGCTTAAATCTAATGCTTCATAAGGNTTGTAATTGTAAACAAGTCCCNAATTACTTTTTATTACAAGTTTTTCCTTATTCGCTTCTAAAATCTCTTCGCGGAAACTTGTAGCGTTGTCAATATAGTACAAAAATAAACCATTGTTTTGAACTTCTATTTTAAAATTTAAAACATCTTTAGAAGTTTCAAATGTGCCACTAAAATTGGGCTTTAATTTTTTTCGAAACCCTTTTAAATCTGCATTTATTTTAAAATAATCAATACCGCTGTTAATTTTAAAGGTTCTAAGCAGTTCATTGTCTTTGTAAACACTTTCTATTTCCCAGTAACCTTCAATGAATTTAATGTGTTTATCAGGTTTCGACTTACAACCCATTGCCAACAAAACAATAACCAGCAATGTTTTTTTCATAATTGAAAAATCTCATAAGATTCATGAACACTTTGAACCACTTTTTCAGTCCGTTCCGCATGGGTATCAGAAATGAACAATTGCCCAAAATTGGCATCGTTCACTATTTTGATGATCCGCTCCACGCGATCGGCGTCTAATTTGTCAAAAATATCGTCTAACAACAATATAGGCGTATTGCCANTTTGGGATTTAAGCACTTCAAACTGAGCTAATTTTAAAGCAATNAAAAACGANTTNTGTTGGCCTTGGCTNCCAAATTTNTTAATGGGGTAGTAGTCCCCAATATGAAATTCGATATNGTCTTTNTGTATTCCAANGCTAGTNTATTGCAAGGCGCGGTCNTTGTTGATGCTTNTTTTTAAAAGATTTTCTAAGGGCTGTTCAGCAAGCTGGCTTTTGTATTGCAAACTGACCGCCTCATTTTGATTGCTGATGCGCTCGTACTGTTTCATAAATATAGGCGTAAAAACCTCTATAAAGGCCTGTCTTTTTAGATGAATTTGTGCGCCTAATTCACAGAGTTGATCGTTGTATACTTCTATTGTGTCAAGATCAAAAGTACGGCTGGAAGCAAAATATTTTAACAGGGCATTGCGTTGGGCCAAAACGCGGTTATATTGAATTAACTGTTCCAAATAACTTTTGTCACTCTGCGAAATCACCCCATCCATAAATTTTCGTCTTAAATCACTGCCTTCAGTGATTAAATCGCGGTCTGTTGGTGAAATGATAACCAGCGGTAAAAATCCAATGTGGTCCCTAAAGCGTTCGTAGGCTTTGGCATTACGTTTGATGACTTTTTTTTGGCCTTTTTTTAATGAAACAACTACTTTTTCATCTTTACCATGTTTTAAATAACGGCCATCAACCATAAAAAATTCTGCGCCATGCTTGATGTTCTGTGAGGCAATGGGGTTGAAATAACTTTTGCCAAAAGACAGGTGGTAAATGGCGTCTAAAACATTGGTTTTTCCAATGCCGTTGGGACCGACAAAACAATTCACTTTTTGATTAAATTCGAAGGATTGTTGTTCGAAATTTTTATAATTAATAAGATTTATCGTCTTTAATCGCATTTGTAAAAGTAAAATATTTTGCACCAAACGCGATGAGCGTTCTTGGTTAATTGAGTTGCAAATTATTGAAAAATAACTAATAAAGTAGTATTTTTTATGGAATAAAATTATATTTTTGCCCTTCAGAATTTTAACATTATGGCAACGTATAAAAAACGCGGGGGTAAGCCCAAAACAAAGGTCGACATCCAACAGTCTATTGAGGACGAATCCACTACGGCTGAGGTTTTTAACACTTTAGACGAAGGGGTTTCAAAAACTGAACAATGGGTCATTGCCAAACAGAAATATATTTTCATCATCGTTGGCTTGGCCGCTGTTTTGATTTTAGGTTTTTTTAGGATATGACAAATACATCCAAGAACCCAACGAGCGCACTGCCATGAATGATATGTATACGGCTCAAACCTATTTTGATGAAGCCGTCTCTGCAACAAATAAAGATTCACTGTTTACACTTTCTCTCAATGGCGATGGCGCTAAATACGGCATGTTGGATATTGCCGAAACCTATGCTGGCACTAAAGCCGGGAATTTGGCCAATTACTATGCAGGGATGGCCTACATGAATATGAAAGACTATGCCAGTGCTATTGAATACTTAAATGCTTTTGACTCCACAGACGATGTCTTAGGGCCCATAGCCAAAGGCGGTATTGGAGATGCTTTTGTTCAATTAGAACAATTGGAAGATGCTTATGATTACTATGTGCAAGCGGCTCAACTTAAAACCAATAATTATACCACTCCAATCTATCTTAATAAAGCCGGTGTGATTGGTCTTAAAGTTGGTAAAGCTAAAAAAGCACTGGATTATTTTGAATCTATAAAAACGGACTTCCCCGACAGTCCTGAAGCTAAAAACATTGATGTTTTTATTGGAAAAGCACAAGCTATAATCAATTAAACCGCATGGCAACGGCTAACATAAATTTATCTAATTACGACAAATCAGCACTTCCCAATGCTAAAGATTTTAAAATTGGCATTGTGGTTTCACAATGGAATGAGAAGGTTACCAATGGTCTCTTGAAAGGGGCTTTGGAAACGCTCGAGGACTGTGGCGTAATGCAAGGAAATATTTCAATCAAATATGTTCCTGGCAGTTTTGAATTGATTTATGGTGCCAAAGTTGTACAAGCCTCTGATGTGGATGTTGTTATTACCATTGGATGTGTTATTCAAGGGGAAACAAAGCATTTTGATTATGTTTGTCAAGGGGTTACTCAAGGTATTAAAGACCTCAATATCTTAAACGATGTCCCCGTTATATTTTGTTTATTAACCGATAATAACATGCAACAATCTTTAGATCGCAGTGGTGGTAAACTCGGAAATAAAGGGGTAGAGGCGGCCATTACTGCGCTTAAAATGGCGGCATTAAACAAGGGCCAATAAACCCTGTTTACAAATTTCTGATTGCTGATTTTATTTCTGGTTAAATTTTAAGTATTTTTATTGCATTGCAAAGCAGTATGGGATTCCAATCGAAATTACAAACCAAATCAACCTCTCCTTTTAAATTTAAAAGGCAACGGCGTTCCTCATTTGTATCCTTGCCATTATTGTTTGTTTTGCTTCTATTAATTCTGATTGGCATTTATGTATTGTAACTTAAATTTGATTAAATAAGATGGGCTTATTTAAACTTAGAAAAAATAAAAAATTCAATTACGAACCGCGTTATTACAAGGGGAGTGGTAGTCCGTTTGAAATTAAGCATAAGTTTGAGGATGAGCGTGTTACAGTTGAAAAAGCAAATTTAAAACGAACTTTAACAAATGCTATAAATGATTTTAAAAACCGGGATCAAAAATCCACTAAAACCATTGCAATGATCGTTTTAATTTTGGTCTTTATTTTTTTGTTTATCATTGATTTTGACCTAACTATTTTTTTTAATTAATGGAAAATATCATTCAACTTCTTCCAGATCATGTGGCCAATCAAATTGCAGCTGGCGAGGTCGTTCAACGACCTGCTTCTGTGGTGAAAGAATTACTGGAAAATGCCATTGATGCTGGAGCCTCTCAAATTAAACTCATCATAAGGAATTCTGGTAAAACGCTTGTTCAAGTTATTGACAATGGTATGGGAATGGGTGCTTCGGATGCCCGACTCTGTTTTGAACGTCACGCTACTTCTAAAATAACCAATGCAGAAGATTTATTCTGTCTAAATACCAAGGGGTTTCGCGGTGAGGCTTTGGCCAGTATTGCGGCCATCGCCCATGTCGAATTAAAAACCAAATTAAGAGGAGAATCTTTGGGTACTGCGGTTAAAATTGAAGGCAGTAAGCTTAAGTCTGAGGACGTGGTTTCTACTTCTGAAGGGACCTCAGTAGCGGTTAAAAATCTATTCTTTAACATTCCTGCAAGGCGAAATTTTCTAAAGTCCGATCCTGTGGAGTTGAGGCATATTATGGATGAATTTCACAGGGTTGCTATGGCCCATCCACAAATCAATTTCTCCATGCATCACAATGACAATGATCTTTTTGATTTGAGATCAGAACCGTTTCGACAACGCATCATTCATATTTTTGGTGCTAAAATGAATGAAAAATTGGTGCCAGTGCAAGAAGACACCGAATTGTTGAAGATTTCTGGTTTTGTTGGAAAACCCGAATTTGCTAAAAAATCAAGAGGCGAACAGTTCTTCTTTGTCAACCATCGTTTTATTAAAAGTTCGTATTTAAACCACTCCATTTCATCTGCTTTTGAAGGCTTGCTACTCCCCAATAAATACCCGAGTTATTTTCTTAATCTTGAAGTAGATCCCAAAAGTATTGACATCAATATTCATCCTACCAAAACAGAAATTAAATTTGATGATGAACCCACTTTGTACGCCTTGCTGAGAGCCGCTGTAAAACACAGTCTAGGACAGTTTAGTATTGCACCCGCTTTGGATTTTGAAAGAGATCCATCTATGGATACGCCTTATGACCAAGACATGAACAAAGTGTCTT
>NYVA01000030.1 GCA_002684355.1 Formosa sp. | reverse complement strand
AATAGCGGCAGCTTTTTTAAAAACCCTGTTGTTTCAAAAGAAAGTTTTGAAACACTCTTAAAGCAATTTCCCAATATGCCGAACTATGCTGTTTCGGAANTGGAANTTAAAATACCTGCTGGNTGGCTCATTGAAACCGCTGGATTTAAAGGGAAAACTTTTGGCAATTACGGCGTACACAAGCATCAAGCATTGGTCTTGGTNAATTACGGTGGGGCTTCTGGANGTGATATTTTAGCCCTTTCTAAATTGATTCAAACCACCATAAAAACNATCTTCGGNATTGCATTAGAAACAGAAGTCAATNTGCNNTGATTAATGCTTTAAAATTNTCNGATAAAAATNAAGATATTTNACANTAATAATGTTTAAGGGTCACATTCTAATGGNAAAAAATTTATTTTATTTTAATTGTATCTTTGCATAAANCTTAACAGATTATGGNACTANTTNTGATAACATTTTTACTTTTNGGATTTGGNGTTGCAGGCATTTCCATTAAAATATGGGGTAAAAAGGACGGGGAATTTGNAGGCACATGTGCAAGTCAAAATCCCATGTTAAATACAGAGGATGGACCCTGTGGCTTTTGCGGCAAAACCCCAGAGCAGTTTAAAGATTGTGATAATTCACAAAATTAACTANTGAAGACAACTGGGTTCATNCAANTTGTTCCACATTTTACTATATTTATAAGCATCTTAAATCAAAACTATTGTATTGACAGTTAACGAAGCAATTCTAAAAGCCAAAGAAAACAATCAAATGGCTTTCAATTTTTTACTAGAGACATTTTGGAACGATGTCTTTGGATTTATGCTCAAACGAACGCATAATGAGATTGATGCAGAAGATGTAACCATTGAGGCCTTTTTTAAAGCTTTTGATAAAATAAATTCATTTAATTCAGAATTTAAGTTTAAAACTTGGTTGATTACCATTGCAAAAAACACCCATTTAGACAGTCTAAGAAAGCAAAAAACAACCCTTACAAATCAAACAACAGAAGAAGACGAAAAACGGGTGTATTGGATTGTTGACGATACGCCGTCAGTAGAAGACCGGCTGATTACAGAACAAAATCTAGCCCAACTCCTAAAAGACATTAAAAAATTAAAACCACACCACCAAGATATCATTCAACTGCGCTATTTCAAAGAACTGAGCTACCTTGAAATTTCCCAAAAAACGGACATCCCTATCAACAATATAAAAGTGAAGCTACTGCGAGCAAAAAAGCTTCTAGCGGCTGTTATTCAGCATAAAAAATGATAAAATTTTTACAAAAATTAGGGCCTGGACTCTTGTTCGCTGGGGCAGCTATTGGAGTGTCACATTTGGTGCAGTCTACAAAAGCGGGTTCAAATTTTGGCTTTGGCTTGTTGTGGGCGCTTTTNCTTATCAATCTTATTAAATANCCATTTTTCCAATATGGCCCACGCTATGCAGCCGCTACTGGAGAAAACTTACTTGAGGGNTACAAAAAGCTTGGGAAATGGGCTTTAAGATTCTATGCCCTTCTCACATTAGCCACCATGTTCACCATCCAAACAGCCGTAACGATTGTGACAGCTGGCATTGCTTCATCGCTTTTCGGAAGTAGCCTCAGTTTGGAACTTTGGGCTGTGATTATTTTAGGCTTTTGTTTCCTTTTACTCTTGCTAGGCAAATACAATTTATTGGATAAAATGATGAAAATCATTATTATTCTACTAAGCATTTCAACCCTTTTAGCAGTTGGGATTGCGTTTAACAACAGTAGTGGCGAACTCCCATGGACGCAAGTTTTTCCAACATCAAATCTTGAGGTTGTTTTTCTCATTGCCTTTATGGGCTGGATGCCAGCGCCATTAGACGTATCCATTTGGCATTCTTTGTGGGCCGTAGAAAAACAAAAGACTACAGATGTTTTCAATAAAAAATCGGCCCTTTTAGATTTCAATATAGGCTATGTAAGCACCATAATTTTAGGAGTTTGCTTTTTGTTATTAGGAGGGCTCGTAATGTATGGCAGCGGAAAATCCTTTAGCGACAGTGGTGGTGAATTCTCATTACAACTCATAGATATGTACACTGAGAATTTAGGCGATTGGAGCTTTGCTATCATTGGAGTCGCAGCATTTACAACCATGTTTAGCACCACACTTACAACCTTGGATGCCTCACCAAGAGCCATGAATAAAACGATGGAACTCATTTTAGAGAAAAAAATTAAAAAGGGCTACAACGCATGGTTGATTTTATTGATNTTAGGAACTGTTATTATTTTTTTCTTATTTCTTTCCGAAATGGGAAGCTTGATAAAAATTGCCACAATCTTATCTTTTTTGACCGCCCCCTTTTATGCCTTGATGAATTATCTTGTATTGTGCAGCAAGCACACTCCTAAGGCTTGGCAACCCTCTAAAACCATGCATATTCTGTCTATTTTTGGTATTTTATTTTTAGTTGGATTTAACATTTGGTATCTCAGTATTTTGTAATTTTTTTAGGGAATACTTTGTATCTTTGTAATTCAAAATAGATCTATGTCTTCAGAGACGCTCAATAAACTNGAAGGAATCAAAAATGAAGNTATACTTGTTAAACCACANGAGGCCTCATCTGTAGACAGCCTTGTCAAGCTNGAGNACATCAGTGCTTCATCCCCGCTTAGCAAACCGCAAAAACGCCAAGCAAAACCAAAATGGCTGCGTGTAAAATTACCGACTGGTAAAAAATACACGGCGCTAAGAGGCTTGGTAGACAAATACAAATTGAATACCATTTGCACNTCTGGAAGCTGCCCAAATATGGGNGAGTGTTGGGGAGAAGGNACTGCTACTTTTATGATTCTTGGAAACATTTGTACCCGCTCTTGTGGTTTTTGTGGTGTAAAAACAGGCCGGCCAGAGACGGTGGATTGGGACGAGCCTGAAAAAGTAGCGCGATCCATTAAAATAATGGGTATTAAACACGCGGTCCTAACCAGTGTTGATAGAGATGATTTAAAAGATATGGGGAGCATTATGTGGTCTGAAACGGTCAAAGCGGTGCGCCGTATGAATCCCAATACCACACTTGAAACCCTAATTCCGGATTTTCAAGGGCTTGGAAAACACATTGATCGCATCATTGATGTCGCACCTGAAGTTGTTTCACACAATATGGAAACGGTCAGGCGCCTCACCAGAGAAGTTCGCATCCAAGCAAAATATGAGCGAAGCTTGGACGTACTAAAATATTTGAAAGACAACGGTCAGCGCCGCACCAAAACAGGCCTGATGTTGGGGCTTGGAGAAACTCGTGAAGAAGTCATCGAGACCCTACACGATTTAAAAGATGCCAATGTGGATGTTGTAACCATCGGACAGTATTTACAACCCAGTAAGAAACATTTGCCTGTCAAACAGTTTATCACCCCGGATCAATTTAAAGAGTATGAAGCCATTGGATTGGATCTTGGATTCCGTCACGTTGAAAGCAGCGCCTTGGTTCGATCTTCTTATAAAGCCCAAAAACACATTCATTAAATTATTAGTATTGTTATAAATGGCTTCGGTCGCATTGGAAGACACATCTTTGGCTTGTTGCAAAAAAAAGAGGACATTAAAGTCATTGCAATCAATGATTTGGCATGTCAAAACTTTGGACCATGTGCTTAAATACGACAGTATTCACCTAGAACTAGAGTTCGTGGTTTCATAAGACGCGTATAATTATAGGCTGGTACGACATTAAACAGGCTATTTTTTTCGAATTATTAACCTGATTCGAATCTTAAACTAATCTAATTTTTTAATAAAATTTTGAAGCGCTGTCTCAAATTTTTCAGAGGCATCTAATTCAAGGATAATTGGAAGAAAAAACAAGTCCTTATGCAATAAAGATTGCAGCCGCGAGGCGTCTTTCTCTGTGGTCAACACTAAAGGTTTTGAGGCGATTAATTCCAATTCTTTTTTAGAGAAGGTATGATGGTCAGGAAACGAAAGATGCTCAAATTTGAGTCCTAAATGCTTTAAATAATCAACCATTGGAGTGGCATAAGCAATGCCCGTTACTAACGTAAAATTCTTATTTTTTAATGATTGAAGTGATTCTTTTTTTTGATCGGAAAATATGAAGTTGTCGTAAACAATTGAACTAAAAAACAGTTGTTGATTAGAATTAAGTTTTAAACGCCTTTGGATTAATTTTTTCTCTGCATTACTCAAATTGTTAGGACATTTTGTAACCACTAAAATTTGGGCACGTTGGGCTCCAGAGCGCGGTTCCCTAAGATTTCCAGCAGGAAGTACTATATCGTCACAAAACATATTATTGTAAGACGTTAGGAGAACTGAAAACCCGGCCTGAACACGTCTGTGTTGAAAGGCATCGTCAAGCAAAATAATTTTAGGGGGGTGATCCAAGGCTTGTAAACAAGCAATGCCATGTTGTCTATCGTCATCAACCGCTACTGTTACACCCGGAAATTTAGATTTTATTTGTAGGGGCTCATCTCCTAGCGTATTGTTATTTGAATTGGAATCGGCAAGTACGAATCCTTGGGATTTTCGGCCATAACCNCGGCTTAAAACAGCCACTGATTTGGTNGGCGCAAGCAATCGAATCAAATATTCAACCATAGGTGTTTTACCAGTGCCACCCATGGANAAATTTCCNACACAAATGANNGGAAAGTCATAAGATTTAGATTTAAAAAGACCCCAATCNTAAGCCTTGTTNCGAANCCNTACGAATAGNAAATAGACTNGATTGAGTGGAACTAATATTTTTCTTAAAAGCTTCATCACNACGAAAGTAATTATTTTATCTTTGATGTTAAACAAAATCTTATGATAGTTCAGGACATCATTCAACAGTTGGAAACATTGGCNCCTTTGGCTTATGCAGAAGAATTTGACAATGTAGGATTATTGGTNGGGGATAAAAACACCAAGGTCANTGGCGTTTTGGTAACTTTAGACACTTTGCCTGAGGTCGTNGATGAAGCCATTGCAAATAACTGCAATCTCATCGTTAGTTTTCACCCCATCATATTCAAAGGATTAAAATCAATTACGGGAAAAACCTATGTGGAGCGGGTGGTCCAAAAGGCCCTTAAAAATGNCATCTGCATTTTTGCCATTCACACGGCCCTNGACAATGCNTTTAAAGGNGTGAATGCNACCATTTGTGACGCCTTGGAGTTAAAACATAAATCCATTTTAATCCCCCAACAAGGAACCCTGAAAAAATTAAGCACTTTTGTACCCACCGCTCAAGCTGATGCATTGCGTTCAGCACTTTTTGAAGTGGGGGGCGGTGCCNNCGGAAATTACNANAACTGCAGTTTTAATTCCAAAGGCCTTGGAACTTTTAAAGGCAATGAGCATTCCAATCCAGTGCTTGGATCTCCAAATGAAATGAAAGTGGTTGAAGAAACAAAAATTGAAATTGTTTTCGAAAAACATTTGGAAGTGGTGCTTTTAAAAACCCTAAAAGAAAANCATCCTTACGAAGAAGTTGCCTATGAAATTTCAACTTTAGAAAATAAAAATCAGCACATAGGGATGGGAATGTTAGGGACTTTTNAATCGGCCAAAGCCGAAAATGACTTTTTAGAATTCGTTAAAGAAAGAATGAATTGTGGAGTCATTAAACACTCAAAATTACAAATGAAAAAGATCAAAAAGGTGGCTGTTTTGGGGGGCTCAGGAAGTTTTGCAATCGCAGCAGCCAAGGCTGCTGGAGCGGATGCTTTTGTAAGCGCAGATCTAAAATACCATGATTTCTTTAGCGCAGACGATCAAATTTTACTCCTAGATATTGGCCATTACGAAAGTGAGCAATACATAAAAACTCTTTTGGTGTCCTATCTTAGAAAAAAAATTCCTAATTTTGCAATCCTTTTATCAAAGATTAATACAAACCCTGTAAAGTATAAATAAGCATGGCTAAGAAGAAAGANCTGACAGTTGAAGAAAAACTCAGAGCACTGTACAATTTACAACTTATAGATTCCAGAGTGGATGAAATTCGCAATGTCCGTGGAGAACTTCCTCTAGAGGTACGTGATTTAGAAGATGAAGTTGAAGGTTTTAAACTCAGATATCAAAAATTAGAGGACAACCTCAACGAGATTGACAACCAAATCAAATCAAAGAAAAATTTGATTGAGGAAGCAAAAGTTTTGATCAAAAAGTACAACGAACAACAAAAAAATGTTCGTAACAACAGAGAGTTTAACTCTTTAGCAAAAGAAGTTGAATTTCAAGAACTAGAAATTCAATTGGCTGAAAAACATATCAAAGAATTTAGAGCTCAAATAGAGCAGAAAAAAGAAGTGATNGAAGGAACCAAAGAACGCTTAGAAGAGCGCGAAGCCCACCTCAAACACAAAAAAAACGATTTGGATGCCATTCTTGCCGAAACAGAAAAAGAAGAGGAAGTATTGCTTGGTAAGTCCGAGGAATACAAAACTAAAATCGAGGAGCGCTTGGCCAAAGCATATACNAAAATTCGCAGCAGTGTGAAGAATGGATTGGCAGTTGTTCCTATTGAAAGAGGTGCTTCTGGCGGGTCNTACTTTATCATTCCTCCACAAATACAGGTTGAAATTGCTTCACGTAAAAAAATCATTACCGACGAACACAGTGGCCGAATTTTGGTCGATGCGGAGCTTGCCGATGAGCAAAAAGTAAAAATGGAAAAGTTGTTTTCTAAGATGTAACAACCCTCTAAATAGAATTAAAAACCCTCACAAATTTGAGGGTTTTTTTATGGCTTAAATTTAACTCCAGCTCTATTTTTAATATAAATTTCACAGATTTTCAGCATATGATTGATAATTTTACATAAANTTTAAATTTATGAAACGCCTCATCATCATACTGCCCATCTTATTTTGCAAACTAAGCAGTTGCCAAAGCCCAATAAAAAATTCTAAACAACAAGCTGTCATCAACGCCAAGCCCGTTGAAGTACCCATTGAAAATAGCATCGCCAGAGCCTATTTTGCGAGTGGCTGCTTCTGGTGTGTCGAAGCGATCTATGAAAGTGTCATAGGCGTTCAAGAGTCAGTNAGCGGATATGCAGGTGGCTTCACCAAAAACCCCACTTACGAACTNAGNAATACGGGGCGAACCGGTCATGCCGAAGCTGTAGAAGTCTATTACGACCCTAAGCTTGTAAGTTTTTCCACCCTGCTGGATGTNTATTTTGGATCGCAAAATGTGNCCCAAGTCAATGGNCAAGGGCCAGACAGAGGTTCACAATACCGCTCCATTGTGTTCTATCAAAACGAAACCCAAAAAACACTCATATTAAATAAAATTTCCGAAATTGAAAAATTGCAAAACACCAAAGTAGCTGCAGAAGTCTATCCCTTTCAAAAGTTTTGGAAAGCCGAAGCGTACCATCAAAATTACGAGCTCCTTCACCCCAATAATCCTTATGTGAGAAATGTTTCCATCCCTAGGCTAAAACGCTTCAAGACAAAATTCCCGCATCTTCTAAAAGAAAGGCATTAAAATGCTAGGGGCTGGGAGTTTTATAATCGTGGAAAAATAGCTACATTTGAGTAACTCAAAACACAAAATTTGTCTGGATTTGAANCACATCTTGAATTTGCACGCAGTTTAGATCAAAAGGATGTTTTAAGGTCCTACCGCAACGCCTTNTACATTCCCAAAGATGTTTCAGGAAATGAATGGTTGTATTTCACAGGAAATTCCTTAGGGCTTCAGCCCAAAACCACCAAAGCCGCCATTGAACAAGAACTAAACGATTGGGCAAATTTAGGAGTCGAGGGCCATTTAGATGCCAAAAACCCATGGATGCCTTACCACGAGTTCCTGACCGAAAGCATGGCCAAAATTGTAGGAGCAAAACCCATTGAGGTGGTGGTGATGAACACCCTTACAGCCAATCTGCATTTTTTAATGGCCTCCTTTTATAGCCCCACAGAAAAACGGCATAAAATTCTTATTGAAAGTGATGCCTTTCCATCAGATCGCTATGCGGTACAAAGCCAATTGGAATTCCATGGTTACGACCCAGAAGCTTGCCTCATAGAATGGACTCCNAGGGCCGGAGAAACCCTATTGCACCTACAAGACTTAGAAACGATACTTGATGAAAAGGGCGAAGAAATTGCACTGATTCTCATTGGCGGGGTCAATTATTACACTGGTCAAAGTTTCGATTTAAAAAAAATTGCTGAAATGGGTCATGCCAAGGATTGTAAAGTGGGCATTGATTTGGCTCATGGCGCTGGAAACATTCAGCCAGATTTGCACAATTCAGGCGTGGATTTTGCCGCCTGGTGTACCTATAAATACTTAAATGCTGGCCCTGGAAGTTTGGGCGGTGTTTTTGTACACGAACGCTATGCCCACGATAAAACTTTAAAACGCTTTGCCGGGTGGTGGAGTCAAAATAAAGACACCCGCTTTGACATGCGTAAACCCTTGGACCTCATACCTGGTGCAGAGGGCTGGCAACTCAGCAACCCCCCTATCTTATCAATGGCAGCCATCAAAGCCTCCCTGGATTTGTTTAACGAAGTGGGTATGGATGCGCTGCGGCAAAAATCCGTTCAACTCACCGCCTATTTGGAGTATCTTATAAATAATCTTGACCACCCAGACGTTGAAATCATCAGCCCTAAAGACCCTGCCCAAAGAGGCTGTCAATTGTCCATTCGCNTCAAAAATGCAGACCAAACACTGCATAAAAGATTAACTGAAAACCACGTCATTACAGATTGGAGAGAGCCGGGTGTCATCCGATGTGCGCCAGTGCCTTTTTACAATTCTTTTGAAGATGTTTTTGGTATGGTAGCTATTTTAAAAACGCTGTTGGATTGAAAACTGAAGAAAATATACTCATTATAGGGGCGGGTCTTTGCGGATCTTTACTGGCCTTGCGCCTTGGACAGAGGGGATATAATGTTAGGGTAATGGAAAGACGGTCAGACTTGCGAAAAGAAGACATCAGTACAGGACGCTCCATTAATTTAGCCCTGTCCAATCGCGGTATAAAAGCCCTGAAAATGGTAGGCCTGGAGAACAAAGTTAAAAGTCTATGCATCCCAATGCACGGACGCATGCTACACGATAAAAGTGGCAATACAAAACTGTCAAAGTACAGCGGTCGCGATGGAGAATACATCAATTCAATATCTAGAGAATTGCTCACCGCGCTGCTCATTGATGAAGCCGAAGCCCTTGAAAATGTAAGCTTTGAATTTCATCAAAAATGCGATGCTGTAGATTTCGAAAACAACATTGCGCGCTTTAAAAACAGTAAAAATGGAACGGCCTTGGATTGTGCAGCAAACCGCATCTTTGGAACCGATGGCGCTGGATCAATACTCAGGAAAAGTTATTTATCCAAGCGTAAGTTTTTATTCAGTTTTTCACAAAACTTCCTTACACATGGCTATAAAGAATTGACCATTCCAGCCACAAAAGGGGGCGGATATAAAACCGAAAAAAACGCCTTGCATATCTGGCCAAGAGGCGACTATATGATCATTGCGCTTCCCAATTTGGATGGAAGTTTTACAGTCACACTGTTTTTGGCCTATGAAGGTGGNACATATAATTTNAACAATTTAGATTCCGCGGAGAAAGTACAAAACTTCTTTTCAAAAGAATTCCCAGACACGCTTGAGTTTATGCCCGATTTAACCACCGAATTTTTTAAAAATCCAACGGCACCACTTGGAACCATTAAATGTTTTCCTTGGCAATATCAAGGGAAAAATTTAATTTTAGGCGATGCGGCACATGCCATTGTCCCCTTTTATGGCCAAGGTATGAATGCCTCTTTTGAAGATGTCTTTGAATTTGATGCGGCTTTGGAAGCCCATAAAGGCAATTGGGAAGCGACCTTTATAAGTTTTCAGCAAAAGCGAAAAAAGGACACAGATGGAATCGCAGATTTGGCTATTGATAATTTTCATGAAATGAAAGATCATGTTGCCAACCCCGTNTTTCAGCAAAAAAGAACTTTAGAAATNGCCCTTGAAACGGCCTTGCCAAANACCTATTTTTCAAAATATTCAATGGTGACTTTTAGAGAAGATATGGGCTACAACCAAGCCATGTTGCTTGGGCGGGCACAGGATAAAGCCATATTAGAGATGATTGAAAAAAAACAACTAGATTTGGAACTACCCATTGTGGAGCTCCACGAAAAAATTAAAGCAGAAACNAATTCAATACTAAAGCGTTAACATATCAAAACACGCTTAAATGAGATATAAATAAAATAATATGAGTAAAAAAGTAACCCCTAGAGGCGCTTACCCACACACAAAACGCGTGGGAGATTTTATATTTGTTTCAGGAACAAGCTCNAGACGCGCCGATAATAGCATTGCTGGAGTTGAAGCAATAGACACTATGGGNACAAAAAAAATTGATGTAGCGGTACAAACAAGAGAAGTNCTAAAAAATATTGCTGAAAATTTAGCCAGTGAAGGTGCCACATTAAAAGATGTGGTAGATGTGACTTCATTTTTGGTCAACATGAATGATTTTGGAGCCTATAACTCTGCCTACGCAGAATTCTTTAATCCCCAAGACGGCCCAACAAGAACCACTTTAGCTGTCCACCAATTACCGCATCCAGACTTGGGTATCGAAATAAAAGTTATTGCATATAAAAAATTAGGATGATTAGCATAAAAAATTTCATCAATGGGAGCTACTGTGAGTCTTTGACAAAAGATTGGCTGGAAGTAATTAATCCAAGTAATGGTGAAATTTATGCAAAACTCCCCAATTCCAATACTCAAGACGTACATGAGGCCTATCTGGCTGCCGAAAAAGCATTTCACAGTTGGTCTAAAACCTCTGTGGATCAACGGAGTGTTATTTTGGCCAAAATAGCTGAATTGATTGAAGATCAAATGGAAATATTGGCTTCCGCTGAAANCATGGATAATGGCAAGCCAATTAGCTTAGCAAGAGCAGTTGACATCCCTAGAGCTGCCTATAATTTTAAATTTTTTAGCCAAGCAGTTACACAATTCTACAGCGAAAGTCATGAGCAAATCTCAGATAAAACCATTAATTATACACTGCGCCAACCTCTTGGAGTAGTCGGCTGTATATCTCCCTGGAACTTACCACTGTATTTATTTACTTGGAAAATAGCTCCAGCACTAGCCGCGGGAAATTGTGTGGTTGCTAAACCCAGTGAAGTCACTCCCTATACCGCCTTTCTANTGGCGGACATTTGCAACAAAGCAGGACTCCCAAAAGGGGTTCTAAATATCGTTCATGGATTGGGAAAAAGTACCGGTCAGGCAATTGTAGAACATCCAGAGATAAAGGCTATCTCATTCACTGGAGGCAGTGAAACAGGGGCGCATATTGCAAAAACTGCNGCGCCAATGTTTAAAAAATTATCATTGGAATTGGGTGGGAAAAACCCCAATATTATTTTTGCTGATTGCGATTATGATAAAATGCTTACCACTACGGTAAAATCCTCTTTTGCAAATCAGGGACAAATCTGCTTATGTGGCAGTCGAATCTTTGTAGAGGCTGATATTTATGAAAAATTTAAAAAAGATTTTATAAAAAAAGTATCCCAATTAAAGATTGGATTACCTTCTGAAAAAGAGACNGATATTGGTGCCATGGTNTCCAAAGCTCATCTTGATAAGGTATTGGGGTATATTGCNGCTGCAAACAAGTCTGAGGCTACTGTTTTGTNTGGCGGTCAAAAANTTTCGATTAAAAATGGTGAAAANGGGTNTTACCTTGAGCCNACTGTTATTGAGGTTTCATCCAATAACTGCTTGCTAAATCAAGAAGAAATTTTCGGCCCTGTGGTTACTCTAATGCCTTTTAAAAATGCTACTGAAGTGTTGGAAATAGCCAATGATGTAAAGTATGGTCTATCGGCCACGGTCTGGACCAATAATTTAAAGCGAAGCATGTATTTTTCTGAGCACTTAGAAGCTGGAATNATTTGGATAAATACTTGGATGCAACGGGATTTACGCACCCCTTTTGGGGGGCAAAAAGCTTCCGGAATTGGACGTGAAGGTGGTTTTGAAGTACTTCGCTTTTTTACCGAAGCAAAAAACATATGTATTAATTATGAATAAAATAATATGGAATTAAACTTAAAAAACAAAGCGGCACTTGTTTGTGGTAGTACCCAAGGCATTGGCCGTGCTACCGCCATGGCCCTTGCCAATGAAGGTGTAAAAGTCACCCTTTTAGCAAGAGACCAAGCAAAGCTTGAACATGTCTTGTCAGAACTACCAAAGACGGCAAATCACGATTATATTGTAGCAGATTTTTCTAAAGTTGATGCACTAAAGGTCAAAGTTTCAGACTATTTAAATAAAAATTCAGGTTTTCATATTTTAATTAACAACACAGGGGGGCCACGAAGCGGCTCCATTTTAGAGGCTACATTGGAACAATTTGAATCCTCTTTTACCATGCATCTGAAATGCAGTCACGTCCTAACCCAGTTATTGGTTCCTTTTATGAAGNCAGAGAATTATGGGCGAATTATCAATGTAATTTCAACTTCAGTTAAAGAACCAATTGAAGGTCTCGGGGTAAGCAATACCATTCGCAATGCCGTTGGAAACTGGAGTAAAACACTATCTTTTGAATTAGGTGCCTTTGGTATTACTGTCAACAACGTTCTACCAGGGTTTACTCAGACAGAACGTTTGAATGAGATTATTGAAGTGAAAGCAAAAAAAACCAATACTTCTTTTGAAGAAATGAAAAACTTGATGAAAAATTATACGCCTGCAAAACGCTTTGCAAAACCGCAAGAAACTGCCAATGCCATTGTATTTTTGGCGTCTGAGGCGGCCAGTTATATCAACGGGGTTAACATTCCCGTGGATGGTGGTCGAACAAAATCTTTATAATTATATGTTTTAAAAATTCTTAACTTGTAGAAGAATAAAAAAATAACAGAAATTAAAAAATTATCACTACAAATTATATGGAAATAAAAAAACCTTTTAATTTACAAAAATGGATTGATGACAACAGACATTTATTAAAGCCNCCTGTTGGTAATAAAAATCTATATGTCGAATCAGAGGATTATATTGTNATGATTGTTGCGGGTCCAAATGCTAGAAAAGATTATCANTACAATGAAACAGAAGANCTTTTTTATCAAATAGAAGGNGATATCGTTGTAAAAACACAACAAAATGGGAAGCTTGTTAAGATTCCAATAAAAGCAGGAGAGATGTTTCTTTTGCCAGCAAAAATACCACACTCACCAGTCAGATCGGAAGGTTCAATTGGCTTGGTAATCGAAAGGAAAAGAAAACAGGATCAAAAAGATGGTTTGCTGTGGTTTTCAGACACTGCCAATGAGTTGCTTTATGAAGAATATTTTACTTTAACCAATATCGAAAAAGATTTTNTTCCTGTTTTTAAAAGATTTTATTCAAATGAAACATTGAGAACCTGCCCTAAGACAGGTGAAATTATGGAAGTTGACAATAGATTCTTTAATGAATAAAAGGCACTCATGAAACGGAAGCTTCGCATTAATGGCCACTCTCACTTACTTCCATATCCGGAAGAGATTCCTAAGTTCATGAAGGAAAAGGAGATCTTTTGGGTGGATAATGAGCGCAAGCACATGCTTCAAAAAGGTTGGAGTCGACCGGTCACACATTCCAGTTTTTTTCTGAATGAAAAATTAGAATGGATGGATGAAAACAAAATTGATCACGCAGTCGTACTCAACCTGTCTCAACTATATGGCAATGGCTTGCGACTGGAGATGATGAAAAAAGCCTTGCGTTTTCAAAATGATTTTAATGCCAAGATTCAACGAAACCACGCTTCAAAATTTACTTGCGGCTTTGTAATTCACCCTGGATTCATACAAGGAGCGCTATGGGAAATTGAGCGTTGTGTAGAAGAGTTAGAACTCAATGTTTTATGTTTACCCACCCACTTTATGGACAGCGTTGGACAATGGCGCAGTGTTTTTGATCGTGAAAACGATGCCATTTTCGAATTGGCCAACCATTACAATTTGGCAATTGAAATTCATCCTTATGATGGCGATAAAATGATTAAACTGGAAAATACTTCCTGGCGTTTTCACCTTATTTGGATGTTGGCGCAATGTGGAGATGCCTATCATTTTTACACCCTCAACGGTATCCAAGAGCGCTACCCAAACATTCGAGCCTGTTTTGCCCATGGTGGACAAATGGCACAAATGAATTTGGGCCGACGAATTCAAGGCTTTGATGGGAGGCCTGATTTATTTCATGGGAAAACACATCCGCGAAAAGCAGTTGGGCATCCAAATATTTACTTTGATACCCTTGTACACGATACTGATTCGTTTGATTTAATGCTAAAGCGACAAGGTAGTAACCAGATTATCATGGGCTTGGATGACCCTTACCCCTTGGGGGAGATGGAAAGTGAGGCACAGTCCTCCTACCCAGGTAAATTATTAGATCTTGCAAAAGCACAAAACATCATTAATCAAAAGCAATACGATGAAATATGGGAAGACAACGTTATGCGTTGGTTGTTTGGTGAGGACCAAAAGAAAAAAGAGACATTAACCAAAAAGATATTGAATTAATGCACTTTATTTCTGATGAATTAGACGATTATGTTGTTCAACACTCCGAAAAAGAACCTGAGCTACTCAAAGCTTTGACGCGGGAAACCTACCAAAAAGTATTACAACCCCGCATGCTTAGCGGACATTACCAAGGACGTGTTTTAAGTCTACTTTCAAAATTAATTCGCCCAAAAACAATTTTAGAATTGGGAACCTTTACAGGATATTCCGCCCTTTGCTTGGCAGAAGGGCTGCAAAAGGACGGTGTGCTTCACACAATTGATCACAACGAAGAATTGGCAACCTTCCAAAGACGTTATTTTGACCTGTCTCCATTTGGTTCACAAATCCATCAACACACTGGAGAAGCCATAGACATCATTCCTAAAATGGACCTTGGATTTGATTTGGTTTTTATAGACGCCGATAAAGATAACTACATTAATTATTTCCATCAAATCATTGATAAATTGAATCCTGGAGGCGTCATACTTTCAGACAATGTTTTATGGAGCGGGAAAGTTATTGAGCCGCTAGTAGCATCCGACATTTCGACAAACACTGTTTTGGAATACAACCGCCTTTTAAAAGACGATAAAAGATTGGAAACCGTGCTTTTGCCCATTCGTGACGGGCTTACGGTCAGCATCAAAAAATAAAATTATAGTTTCCTGCGGATAGCGCCCTCAATGTCATTGATCTCCTCTTTAGCTTTATTGATTTCCTGAGAAATATCTTTTGTGAAATCATCTGTATCAATTCCTTGATTATTGGCACTGCGTTTGATCTCCCCTTTGATATCATTGGTTGCGTTTTTTAGACTGCGCATGCCTTTACCCATGCCTTTGGCAATGTCGGGGATTTTATCGGCACCAAAAATCATAATCACAATAAACAGTATAAATACAATTTCTGTACTGCTTATAAAAAGAGGGGTCAATTGTGTCATGGTGCAAAGATAGAAAGTATTATTTTAATTTTCAGAAGAAATATTTGCCTTGAAATCAATTAGCTTCTCTTCCAAAAACTGAAGAATTTCCACATCACTTCTGTCTGTACAACGTATTTGAAAATTTTCATCGTCTGCACAATAAAAATAAAATTCTGCCCTAAGGTCCTCATCAAGATTTTTGTATTTGAAAAGCTCGGGCCCCACCACATATTTAATGTGAGTTAAAATATTTTTATCTTTTTCTATTTTATTATTTTGCTGTAATCGTTTGATACGTCCCGTAATTTTATTTAAAAATTTCCAAAGGTTTGGTTGAGGCGGGATTCCCCAGCTAATATAGCTGCCTGCAGTAGCCTCCCCTAATCGGTTTTCAATAAGGGTTTTTCTAGGTCCAGTATATCCTGGGAGTCCAAAGTCATAAAAATCCAATGGCCGTTTGGCATCAGAATTGTCAACGTCAGAGCCCAAATCACCGGTTAAAATTTTCCCAATGGTAACCTCGTCCAAGGCTGTAACAGCATCTTCTAATTGTACCGCCACTAATTTTTTTTCAATCATTTCAGGGGAAATATAAATTGTTTTGGACTCATATTGAACAGATGAAAAATAAAGGGTATCCGAAAGTTTTGCTTGAATTTTAAAAACACCATAAATATCGCTTGTCGCGTAACGGTAAGACGTTCTATTGATTACGTGGATGCCCTCCACACTTCCACTTGCTGAAATACTCCCCGAAATTTCACGGGTCTGTGCAAAAGTAAGTGATGAAAAAAACAAGACAAAAACAATAAAAGCTTGTTGTATATAAGAAGTCAAAAGGATTCGATTTATTTTGTATAAATTTACAAAACAATTGATATTACGACAATATTTTTTTAAATGAAAAAACTTCTCATTGCAAGCACTTCGACCCTTCACGGTAGTGGTTATTTAGGTTACATCTCTGTGAAGCTGAGTGTATTTTTTAAATCGACAGACACCATCATATTTATAGCTTATGCCAGGCCCAGTGGATTAACGCTGGCAGCTTACACGGAAATTGCACAAAAGGCGTTTGATAAAATTGGAAAAATAATCATTGGCCTTCACGAATTTAAAAACCCTGAAAAAGCACTTAAAAACGCTAAAGGAATTTTTGTTGGAGGTGGCAATAGTTTTGTATTACTCAATGAATTATACAAACTTAATTTAATGCAGGCACTAAAATCTGTTATTATTTCTGGGACACCTTACCTTGGTACCAGCGCTGGGAGTAATCTTTGTGGGCCAAGCATAGGAACTTCCAATGACATGCCCATTGTATACCCGCCAAGCTTTAAGGCTTTGGGAATCATTCCATTTAATATCAACCCACATTACATAGATCCTCAGCCAGAAAGTAAACATATGGGGGAAACAAGAGCCACTAGGATTAAAGAATTTCATCATTACAATTCACAAAGTGTTTTGGGTTTAAGAGAGGGCAGTTTTTTAGAAATAACAGGAGATGAAATTACATTGAAAGGAACTCTAAAAGCACGCGTTTTTAAACAAGGAGTCTTGGCTTATGAAATTGATTCCGGAACAGATTTAAGCGACTTTAAATGATACAAAATCAGCATGTAAGACTAAAATCTTCTTATCTTTGTAAAAGACCAACAATTCGATGAATAAGAAAGTGATATTAATGATTTTGGACGGATGGGGCACATCTCCAGATCCTAAAGTTTCAGCTATTGACCACGCCCAAACGCCCTATATTGACAGTTTATACTCAAAATATGCGCACGCCAGTCTAAGAACGGATGGCTTAAATGTTGGGCTTCCAGAGGGCCAAATGGGAAACAGCGAGGTTGGGCATATGAATCTTGGTGCTGGGAGAATTGTTTATCAAGATTTGGCCAAAATTAATTTAGCTGTTAAAAACAATACATTGGTTTCTGAAGCTGTATTAGAAAATGCAATCGCCTACGCCATATCCAACAACAAACCAATACACCTGCTTGGCCTTGTGAGTGACGGCGGGGTACATTCCCACATCGATCATTTGTTCGGTCTAATTGATGCCTTAGAAAAAAATAATATACTTAAAGGATTTGTACATGCCTTTACAGACGGTAGAGACGTAGACCCAAAATCAGGCTTAGGCTTTATTTCAAGCCTTGAAAGTAGATTAAAAGGCTCAAATGTGAAACTTGCCTCAGTCACAGGACGTTATTATGCCATGGACCGCGACAACAGATGGGAACGCACTAAATTGGCTTATGACGCGGTGGTTCATGGAATTGGAGAACAAGTAACCAATGCAACAGCCTCGATTAAAAATTCTTATGCGAATGGCATAACGGATGAATTTATAAAGCCCATCATTATTACAGATCAAAATAATGAACCAACTGCCAAAATTAATGAAGGCGATGTGGTCTTATTTTTTAATTTTAGAACGGACAGAGGCCGTCAATTAACAGCCGCCCTAAGTCAGAATAATTTTCCGGAATACGAGATGTTTCCACTCAAGTTACATTATGTGACCATGACCAACTACGATGAAAGTTTTAATAATATTGAGGTTATTTTTAAAAAAGAAAACATCAACGAGACCCTNGGCGAAGTTTTGGAAGCACACGGAAAAACCCAACTCCGAATTGCTGAAACAGAAAAATACCCTCACGTCACTTTCTTCTTTTCTGGAGGCAGAGAAAAACCATTTAAAGGCGAACAGCGCATTTTAAAAAATTCTCCAAAAGTGGCAACTTACGATTTGCAACCTGAAATGAGNGCCTTCGAATTAAGAGATGCGCTGATTCCNGTTTTNNAATCNGAAACNATTGATTTTGTTTGTTTAAATTTTGCAAANGGTGATATGGTTGGACANACNGGNGTNATGGCAGCCGCTATAAAGGCTTGNGAAGCAGTTGATGCTTGCGTCTCTGANATTGTTGATTGTGCACTTAAGCACAATTATACGACCCTGCTGATCGCAGANCATGGGAACTGTGAAACTATGGTAAATCCCGATGGAAGTCCNCATACAGCTCACACCACAAACCCAGTTCCTATTATANTNATTGATNATNNTTTAGATAAAATAAATGATGGNGTTTTGGGCGCTTTNGCACCTACNATCCTNAAANTAATNGGNATNGNNCCNCCNTTGGCAATGACNCAANAATCNATNGTTTAAATGCAGGAAAANTTCAAGNATAAATAAAGTCTTTTGAGTATCTTTGTANTCTGATATGAAAATGCTNAATTTAAAGTCTGCNGAAGAGATCGAATGCATNCGCGANAGTGCTTTAATTGTATCCAAAACCCTGGGTATGNTGGCGGCTGAAGTAAAGCCAGGAATTAGCACATTAAAATTGGATCAATTGGCAGAAANCTTTATCAGAGACCANGGNGCNACNCCTGGTTTTTTAGGACTTTATGATTTTCCAAATACGCTGTGTGTCAGTCCGAACACCCAAGTTGTACATGGTATTCCAAATGATAAGCCACTGGAAAATGGAGATATTATTTCTATTGACTGTGGAGCCCTTAAAAATGAATTTTATGGAGATCATGCCTACACCTTTGCCGTGGGCGAAATTACAATTGAAACCCAAAAACTCTTGGAAGTGACCAAAGCATCACTATACGAAGGCATTAAAGCCTTTAAAAAAAATAACCGTGTTGGGGATGTAGGCTATGCCATTCAAAATTATTGCGAATCTTTTGGTTACGGCGTTGTCAGAGAACTTGTGGGTCATGGTTTGGGCCGTGTCATGCACGAAGAACCAGAAATGCCAAATTATGGCAAAAGAAGCCGAGGAAAAAAATTTATTGATGGTATGGTGGTGGCCATTGAGCCGATGATTAATATGGGAACACACCGCATCAAACATCATAATGATGGATGGACCATTACAACCAAAGATGGTCTTCCTAGTGCGCATTTTGAACACAACGTTGCTTTAGTCGATGGAAAACCTGAACTACTCTCAACTTTTACCTATATAAACCAAGCTCTTGGAATTGAAACCAATGAGGAAGATGAATTTAGAAATAACCAAAAGGAAACAAACTAGAAATTCTATGAATTCCATTCAATATATAGAAACTGAATTAAAACCATTGAGAAATCAAATCAATGCCCATGTAATGTATGGCCAATTAAGCACAATAGAAGATGTCAAACTATTTATGCAAAATCATGTTTTTGCAGTTTGGGATTTTATGTCTTTATTGAAAGCACTTCAGTCAACACTGACAAATACATCTGTACCATGGACCCCAAAAGGAAATGGGTCCGTAGCCCGTTTTATCAATGAAATCGTCATGGATGAAGAAAGTGATATCGATGAAAATAGTGAGGTAAAAAGCCATTTTGAAATGTACATTGATTCAATGGATCAGATTCATGCCGATACAGCACCAATCAAAAAATTCACTAATGCGATTCAGAACGGAGTCTCAATTAATAATGCCGCAGCAATGATCGAAATGCACTCCACCATCAAAGCATTTCTAGATTTTACTTTTGGCATCATTGCGGAAGGAAAACCACATTGTATTGCAGCTGCATTTACGTTTGGACGAGAGGATGTAATTCCAGATATGTTTTTAGAGATCATTCAGCAATCAAAAACAAGCCCTGAAGATGAGCGCTACAGCAAGTTGCTTTATTATTTAAATCGACACATTGAACTGGACGGAGACGAGCACGGCCCCATCTCATTAAAAATGGTTGAGAATTTATGTGGCGATGACGATACAAAATGGACGGAAACGCTTAAAACTGCAAAATCTGCACTGCAAAAACGCATTGAACTCTGGGGTTTAATAAGTAACACTATTTCAAACAGCAAAAAGACCTCCATCGTCAATTAGATGTCTTGAAAACAACTTTAAAATTTATATTGAATTCGATTCCAAGGCATTGGCTCATAGCAATGAGTGCTATCGTACAACCTTTCCTAGTTTTCTGGTATAAAGGAATGCGCCATACAGATCCGATTGACAACCAAAGTTTCCGAAAGCTACTGCCTTATGGTTACGAAAATTCTAGAGAAAATGTCCTCTCACCTTCAACCTACTCCTTAGAAAGACACCGCCTTTTATGGTTATTTTTAAAGACCGATACTGACTTCTTCACCAATGTAAAAAAAGTGCTTCATTTCGCTCCTGAGCAGGCTTTTTACAAGCGGTTCAAAAAGATGAAAAACTTAGACTATACAACTACAGATTTAAATTCTCCAATCGCAGATATAAAAGCCGATATTTGCCAACTTCCTTTTGCTTCTAACAGCTTTGATTTTATTTTATGCAATCATGTTCTGGAACACATTCCCAATGATTTAAAAGCGATGCAAGAATTGTTTAGAGTGATGAAACCCGGTGGGGTGGGCATTTTACAAATACCATTGGATGTAAATCGTAAGACCACTTTTGAGGACAACAGCATTACGGACCCAAAACAACGTGCCAAAATATTTGGACAATACGACCACGTTCGCGTATACGGATTGGATTATTTTGAACGCCTGGAATCTTGTGGTTTTAAAGTCGAAAAAGTGGATTTTACCAAAACACTTTCTAAAAAAGAAATTTCAAAATATTGCCTTAGTGAGGGTGAAATAATCCCTGTCGTTTACAAGCCTAATTAACTGGAAAGTTGTTCGACGAAAGCATTTCGAACTCCTTATTGTTGTTTTCAAAAATGATACAGGCTTTTAATTCTGGGTGCAATGATAAAAACGCCTTAACCTTTTCAATACCCATGGCCTGAAAGGCGGTGGCGTAGCCATCTGCCATCATACAATTCTCGGCTATCACTGAGACACTTAAAATATTAGTTCTGGTTGG
>NYVA01000002.1 GCA_002684355.1 Formosa sp. | reverse complement strand
AAAAAACTTTTTTAGCGGTTTTTTTAAAGCGCTCGCAATTCAGGTAAATCAGCGCATAAATTTTGTACAAGAAGTTATTTAGTATGTCAATTTTAAAAAAATTTTTACTTATACTGTATAAAAAGTTGTTATTTTATTTATAAAGGGCATAAAATTTAAAAAATAATGACAAGTTTAAAATTTAAAAAATTCAGTTTAGAGGCTTATAAACCGGGCAAATCTAATATCAAAAAAAAAGACAATATTATCAAACTTTCAGCAAACGAGTCTGCTTTAGGCATAAGTCCAAAAGCTAAAAAAGTCTTGTTAAATAAAAATTTGTTTTTTAACAGATATCCAGATAGCAAATCAAANAAGTTGAGAAAGCAAATATCTAAAAGTTTTAAATGTGATGAAAACANGATNATATGTGGAGCTGGTTCTGACGAAGTTATTCAAATGTTGTGTCAACTTTTTCTTAATCCAAAAGATGAAGTTATAGTTCCTGAGTTTAGTTTTTTAATGTANAGAATTTATTCAAAAATAGTCGGGGCAAAAGTTATTTTTTCCAAAGAACNAAATTATAAAATATCAATTNCTGAAATTNTAAAAAANGTAACAAAAAAAACAAAGATAGTTTTTTTAGCTAATCCTAATAATCCAACGGGAACATATCTAAATAAATTTGAGCTTTTTGAATTAAGGAAAAAGCTTAGGAACAATATTCTATTAGTTATAGATGATGCTTATGCAGAATATATGGAGAATTNTGATTACAAATCTGGTTTGGATTTATTTAGAAATAAAAAAAATGTTTTTATTTTAAGAACATTTTCAAAAATTTATGGATTAGCCTCTTTAAGGGTAGGCTGGGGGTATGGAGATAAAAANATAATNAAAAATTTAAATTTGATTAAACCACCATTTAATTTAAATACACTTGCTCAACAGACAGCTGTTGAGTCTCTCAAAGATACAAATTTTATATATCGTTCAATAAAACATAATAGTGTTTACGCTAGAAAGATAAAAAAATTCTTAGAAAANTANAATATAATNTCAAATAAAGTTTCTGCTAATTTTTTATTATTAGATTTTACTAAATGTAAATTTAAAGCTAAACATTTTAACAAAAAATTAATTACAAAAGGAATTATTTTGAGATCGACTGAATATGGCTATAAAATTAAAAATATGATGCGATTAACAATTGGATCAAAAACTGATTGCTTAAAATTTATGCGTGCAGTAGAAGGAATATTTCATAAATGAAAAATNTTCTAATTATTGGTTGTGGANTATTAGGCTCGTCTCTATTAAGAAAAATTCATAAAAAAAAATTAGCAAAAAAAATTTTTGTTTATGAATCATCAAAGAAAAATTTATCAAAAATTAANAGGCTNAAGTTACCAGGGATANTTGTAAAAAAACCCCAAGATGTTATTTTTGAAACTCAATTAATTATTTTTTGTTGCCCAATGAGCGAGTATAAAAAAATAATTTTAAAAATTAATAAAAAACTAAATTCAAATCACATAATTACTGATGTTGGCTCATCAAAATTAAAGTCCTTAGAAATTATTAAAAAAAATTTGAAAAAGAATATTTTTTGGACATCGAGCCATCCTATAGCAGGTTCTGAAGTTAGTGGACCTGAAAACGGTAAAGAGAATCTTTTTGATAATAAGTGGTGTATTTTGATTAAAGAAAAAAAGACAAACACACTACACCTAAAATTTTTAAATTCATTTTGGAAAAAATTAGGTTTAAATACCGTTGTAATGAGTCCTGAGAAACATGATAAAATTTTTTCAATGACTAGTCATTTACCTCATTTAATAGCTTACAATCTAGTGAAGTCGGCACAGGATTTTGAAAAAAAACAAAAATTTGATCTTTTAAAATATAGTGCTGGTGGCCTAAGAGATTTTTCAAGAATAGCAGCATCTAATGAAATAATGTGGAGAGACATTTTTTTTGATAACAAAATTCACGTTTCTAAAGCGATTAATTTATTCATAAAAAATTTAAGGTCTTTTAAAAAAGATATTGATACAAAAAATAATAAATCAATTTTAAAAAAACTTACTCAAACAAAAAAAGTTAGGTCTAAAATTATTAGACTTAAACAAGATATAAATAAGCCAGACTTTGGAAGAAATTAGCAATTTTTAATATGGCTAATTTTTTTTACTATTAACTTTGCTGTCTTTTTAATTAATTTTATCGTGTGATCAGTACGCATAATTAGAACTTTTTTTTTGGGACCATAGGCGTGTATGAATTTTGATCTATTTAAACAGATACCGACATGACCTTTCCAAAAAATAATACTACCTTTTATAAATTTTTTTTTCACTTTNTTACAAAATCTAATTTGATCTTTTGTATCTCTTGGAAAAAATACTCTATTGTAATAGAAATAAATTTGGATAAGAGATGAACAATCGATTCCTTTAGACGTTTTTCCTCCCCAAAGATATCTAGAATTTAAAAATAATTTAAAAATTTTACCATAATTTTTTTCATAATGGTTAATACTTTTTAAATCAATTTTCTTGATCCATTTGTTTTTTTCAAATTCTAAAAATTTTTTATTTTCATTTTTTTTTACAACTCCACTTCCAAAATATAAATATTTACCTGTCATAATAAATTTATTATTTTTTTTAGTAAAAATTTTTGATTTTAACGATGAAATTTTAAATGAAGGTTCAAATTTTTTAGAATAATTTTTATTTATAATATAACCAGTATAATTATCGTAATCAGTTTTAATTTTTAACCAATTATTTTTTTTATTTATAATCTTAAATTTTTCTCCATATAACATTTGTGAAGAAAGCTTTGAACTTTGTTTTGGGTTTTCGTAAATATTAGTTAAAGGAAAATTATTTATCATTTAATTTTTAATTGGGGCTACTTTTCCTATCCAAATGATTAAGAAAAGCACAGGAAGACCTAACAAAGCTGTTAATGAAAAGAAATTAGCATAACCCATTATATCAACCCATCCACCAGCATAACCTGCTATTAATTTTGGTAAAAAAAGCATAATAGAACTGAATAAAGCATATTGTGTAGCAGTAAACTTAATTGATGTAAGTCCAGATAAGTAAATAACAAAAGCAGCACCAGCAAAGCCACTTGAAATGTTATCAGCAGTTATTACTGTGATTAAAAAATTAACACTTATTTGTGAAACTGCTAACCAAGCAAATAATAAATTACTTAATGCAGCTATTAAAGCTCCAAAAAACAATGCCTTCATAGTTCCAAACCTATAAGAGCAATAGCCACCGATAAATCCTCCAGTTATTGTTGCAAAAACACCAAAAAATTTTGAGAAAGTGGCTATCTCAGAAATTTTGTAACCTTTTTCTAGATAAAATATATTTGCCATCACCCCCATAACCACATCTGCTATTCGGTAAAGAGAGATAAGAAGTAGTATTAAAAATGCAAACTTACCNTATCTNGTNAAAAAGTTAACAATAGGATTNAAATAACTTATTGAAATTTTTTTCTTCGATGTAAATTTTAAGANTATAAAAAAATTAATTACTAAGTAAGCAAAAATAAAACAGATAATTAATCTTATTATAGAAAATATAAAACTCAAAATTATTTCCTCTTTTTCAAAAGGATTATCAATAACTGAATATAAAAATATAAATCCAATTACTGAAAAAAATATAGTTAGCAAAAAATTTAAAT
Organism: Formosa sp.; assembly: GCA_002684355.1. GTDB lineage: Bacteria > Bacteroidota > Bacteroidia > Flavobacteriales > Flavobacteriaceae > UBA3537. The sequence continues at coordinate 1,834 of NYVA01000002.1, read as the reverse complement.
GATTATCCTTTTTAAAATTTTTTTTTACTTTAGGTTCCTCAGAAGATATTGTTGTACATATTCCAACTAACATAAAAATAGACATTATTAGATAAACTTTTTTCCAAACATCTTGATCGTATGTTTCGGTTCCAAAAAAAGCAGCTAACCATAAGCTTCCTGCCCCTGCTACAAGCATTGCTATTCTGTAACCCGCGATGTACATTGAGGATAAAGGACCTTGAAGTGACTGAGGAGCCGATTCTATTCTAAATGCATCAATTACTATATCTTGGGTAGCACTAAAAAAAGCTAAAAATGTAATAAACAAAGCAGTAAAAAATAGATTATGCTGGGGATCGGTAAAAGCAGAAAGTATTAATGCGACTACTATTAATATTTGAGATAAAAAAAGCCAACTTTTTCTATGACCAAATTTTTTTGAAAAAGGTAATTTATAATTATCTACTAGAGGAGACCACATGTATTTAAAAGCATATGCAAACCCCGCCCAACTAAATAAAGTGACTGTACTTCTATCAATTCCAGCTTTTACCAACCAAACAGATAGAGTAGAGAATACTAGTAAAATAGGAAGCCCTGATGAAAAACCCAAACAAATCATTTTTAATGGTTTTTCTTTTAAAAAAATATTTATATCTCTCATAAAATTAATCTCGCCAAAAAGAAGGTAAAAATAATACCAATATTGCAAATAATTCTAATCTTCCTAAAATCATACCTAAGGATAATATCCATTTAGAAATATCAGGTAATGATGAAAAATTTCCGTTAGGTCCAATAATCGATCCTAGTCCTGGACCAACATTTGAAATTGATGTTGCTGCACCAGATATTGAAGTTATAAAATCAAGTCCTGTAACTGAAAGTAATGCCGCAATAACAAAAAAAATAACAAAGTACATATAGATAAAGGATATTATTGAAGCGATAAATTTGTTATCAACTGGGTTTTGATTATATTTTAGTACAAAAATACCTTTTGGATAGATAATCTTTTTTAGTTGGTTTGAAATAAATGAATATATGATCTGTATTCTAAAAATTTTTATTCCACATGTCGTTGAACCGGCACAACCACCAATGAACATCAATCCCAAAAATAAAATTAATGGAAAACCACCCCAATTATCAAATTGAGCATTTACATAACCAGTGCCAGTTAAAATAGATACAACATTAAAAAAAATAGACCTTAAATTAAGTTGAATTGAATTATTAATAGATAGATATATCGATAGAATAGCAATACTAAAAAAAATAATTTTAAAGAATGTTTTAATTTGTATGTCTGAAAAAAATATTTTTTTATTACCACTTAAAAATTTTATATAAGCTATAAATGGTAAACTTCCCAAAATTATAAAAATCATTGCTGCGATTTCAATAGAAAAACTATTAAAAAAGCCAATAGACTCATTGTAATTGGAAAAACCACCAGTAGCAATTGTTGTCATTGCATGAGTCAAGCTATCAAAAAAACCCATTCCAAGTATTTTGTATGCAAGGGCACATAGTGCAGTTAGACCTGAATAAATAAAAATTAATCGTAGGGCAATTTCTTTAGACTTTGGCAAAATTTTTTCAGAACTATCATTGTTAGAAATTTTAAATAATTGCATACCACCTACATTCATTATGGGCATGAGCGTTATAGCCATTACAATTATTCCTATTCCACCCAACCATTGAAGAATAGCTCTCCATAATAAAATTCCTTTGGGCATAGTCTCTAAATTTGGAATTATTGTTGAACCTGTTGTGGTAATTCCTGACATACTTTCAAAAAATGCATTAGTGAAGGAGAAATAAATATCTGAAAAAACAAAAGGAA
>NYVA01000029.1 GCA_002684355.1 Formosa sp. | reverse complement strand
TCTTTTGACCGACCATTTTGGCCAAATAGGCCGAGCCGTAACCGCCGTCAAAACTGGTCACATCGGCATCTGTTTGCTTAAAAATGGCGTGTTCTTTACTTGCAAGTGTTAAATCGCAAACAACATGTAAGCTGTGGCCACCTCCAACGGCCCAACCAGGAACGACTGCAATAACAGCTTTGGGCATAAAGCGAATCAAGCGTTGGACTTCTAATATGTTTAAACGGTGGTAGCCATCTTTACCAACATAGCCCTCATCCCCTCTTGATTTTTGATCTCCACCACTGCAAAAGGAATATATACCATCTTTAGATGAAGGACCTTCAGCACTTAACAAAACGACCCCTATGGAAGTGTCTTCATTGGCGTCTTGAAAAGCTTTTAATAGCTCTGAGGTTGTTTGGGGTCTGAAAGCATTGCGAACATCCGGTCTATTAAAAGCAATCCGTGCGACACCTTCACATTTGTTGTATGTAATATCTTCAAAATCAAGGGCTGTTNTCCAGTTGATAGNANTCATAGCTTTATTTTAAATNAATTCCATCAGATTCCAGNCGTATNAGTCGCTTTTTNTACAAGGCGCCTACTGCTTTTTTAAAACTCTTNTTACTCATTTGAGCNACCGANNTGATGGCTTCTGGCGCTGATTTGTCAGTGANATTCAAAAATCCGTTGTGATNAGTTATTAANTCTANCAATGCCTTGGCAGTNGGCTCAATGTTTCTGTAACCCATTTTCTGCAAGCTAACATCTATTTTATTGCCAGGCCGAATTTTTTNAACAATCCCTTTTAGTNTATCGCCAATGCTTAAATCTTTAAAAATTGCGTCTTTGAAAATCAATCCCAAATGACAGTTATTGACAATGACATTCATGCCCATTTCGGAAGGATGAGAGACAATTAAATCCACTTCATCGTATAGTTCAACACTGAGTTCTGAGTTATCAAGAAAGTGGTTAGTTTTACTGGAAGCGACCAATCGATCTGTTTTTTCATCCAAATAGCAATGAACCAAATACCACCCTCCTTNTNTCATTTTAAAAGCTTGCTCCTTGAANGGACAAAATAACTCTTTGACCATNCCCCAATCTAGAAAAGCACCATATTCGTTTACAGCATTACAACGAAGCAGCGCAAATTCGCCTTTTTGAATGTAAGGGGCATCTGTAACNGCAACCAAACGTTCTTCGTTGTCTAAATAAACGAAAACCTCTAAAACATCATCAATTTCAAAAGTATTAGGAACATAGCGATTGGGTAGCAATACTTCATTGTCTTCAGAGTCTCCTAAAAACAAGCCAGGGTCAGTATNTCTCAAGATTCTTAAAGCGTTATAACNACCTATCTCAATCATAATGCAAAGGTAAGCATATTCGGACTAATAATTACTTTCTAATAGCCTTCAGAAAGTTAAAGTTTTTACTAATTTCGCAAGGATGAAAAACTTTATTTTAAATAGAAGGTCCATAAAAGCAATGGTTACTTTTATTAATAAATCCATTTCAGGATTTATGTTGCACTTTGTTTTTAAATCTNTGGCCTATTTTTCTATCAATTCTTCTCTTTTGTTCATATTGTTTGGGTTATGTTACATAAATAAATAGGCTTAAATAAAGCCTTTCATTTAGATATAGACACGGAATAATTCAAAAAGTCAGACTTTTTATAAAAATTATTTAAGTGCGTCAAAGTAGGCCAATAAAATTTTACTGTTTTCTTCAGAAGGTGTGAAAATCTCTAATAGTTGAGGTGAGTTTGAAGCCTCAAAAAATGAAGGCAAAGCTTTTGATAGGCTTTCAATCGAATTNGCAGCATAATAATCAAATCCGAAATCTTTTGCCAATAGCTTAGCAATACGACCATGTTTGGTTTCAAAATAGGTTTTAAAGAATTTTGAATTGTCATTTCCTGGTAAAATTCTAAAAATACCGCCACCATCATTATTGATAACGATCATTTTGAAATTATTAGGAATGTACTTGTTCCACAACCCATTAGCGTCATAAAAGAAGCTCAAGTCTCCTGAGATAAGCAAGGTTGGGAGTTTTGAAACAACAGCGGCACCAACCGCTGTACTTGTAGAACCATCTATACCACTGGTGCCTCTATTACAGTACAACGTAATAGAACTATCAAATTCAAACAATTGCAAATAACGAATGACAGAGCTGTTTGAGGATTGCACCATATAAGACTTAGGAATGGTCGCTGAAATCAACTCAAAAGCTTTGAAATCACAAAATGGCATGACTCTTAAATAGGATTGATGGGCTTTGAGACGCTTCTGTTTTGCGGCTTGCCAAAATTCAAAGTAAGAACTTGTTGTTGGAGCAACCGATTTGTACAATTGATCAAAAAACATACTTGGTTTACATTTGAAATGTTTTGAAAGACTAAAAAACGTATCATTGGCACTGTGAGGGTCTACATGCCAATGGTGCTTTGGTTTGTAAGTTCTTAAAAATGCTTTGATTCTTTTGGAAATAATCAAACCTCCAAAAGTCAATAATATATCGGGTTGCAACGCTTTAAATCCTGAAGGATCTAAAGGGATAATCAACTGGTCAATGAAGGGGAAAAATCGAGGATGTTGCAAGTTAGAAGTCGTTTCTGTAAGTACAATCACAGAAGGATCATTTGCCAGCTTTTCGATCATAGCAACTTCTATGGTATTTGGTGGATTTACTCCTACGAGCACAAGCTTTCTTTTTGCCTTNTGCCAAGTCCTCAAATTTGAAGAACTGATCTTAATAGATGCTGTTTTTGTTAGACTTTTAGACGGATGTGGCATCACATCCAGCGCAGTAACGGTTTCATATAAAGGCTCCTCAAAAGGAACATTAATGTGCACTGGCCCCATTTTATTAAAACTGGTGTTCAGTGCCTTTAAAATTAATTTTTGAGCCTTAATTTCTGACGATTTTAGGCTTTTGAAATATTGTTTTTTCGGAATTTTTAAGTTGGCTTCGAAAAGCACATGGGCTCCAAAAGCATTCGGTTGAATAATTGTTTGGCCATCCCCTATATTGACAAGGTTTTCTGGGCGGTCTGCCGAAATAACAACCAATGGAATACCTGTATAAAAGGCTTCAGCAACAGCAGGATAGTAATTTAGAAGGGCACTTCCAGAAGTACAAACAACCGCAACAGCATCCGAAGTTTGTTGTGCAATACCTAAAGCAAAAAAACCAGCAGAACGCTCATCAACAATACTGTAACATTTAAAAAAAGGATTGTTTGTAAATCCAATGATCAAAGGGGCGTTTCGGCTTCCCGGAGAAATCACAATGTGCTTAACTTCCTTTGCTTTACAAAGCCATATAACATATTGTGCTAAAGTTTGTTTTGGATAAATCATTAGGTTGCAAAGGTATTGATTTTACATATTTAAACCTTAATGAAAATATAAATTTTGAAGCTTAAAATACGGATTTAAGGGTTTGAATTTTAGCTTCTGTTTCTTCCCATTCATTATCAGGAATTGATTTTTCAGTAATGCCACCACCTGCATACAGTTTAGCTGTATTTCTGTTCAATTGCATACAGCGTAAATTGACAACTAAATTGGCATGCTGAAGTTTAAGGTTGGAATGAAGTTTAATTTCGCCTAAAAAGCCCGAATAATAGCTGCGATCGATAGGCTCGTGCTCGTTTATAAAAGCCATCGCCGCTTTTTTAGGAGTTCCGCAAACAGCCGGGGTTGGATGTACATCATTAAGGAGCGCTTTAAATCCGTTTGGAGTGGCCTTTAGATTTCCTGATAGTAGAGTTTGTAAATGCAATAATTTGCCTGCTCTAATTGTTTTAGGCTTAGAGGTATCTACAAATTCTAAATGCGGATTTAAAGTCCTTTTTAGATAATTTGTTACGATCGTTTGCTCTTCAAAATTTTTCACATCCCACTTCACTTCTGTTGAGTCTTTAAATCTTTGTGTACCCGCTAAAGCAGCGGATTGAAGCTTATGGCCTTCAATTTTTAAAAGGGATTCAGGTGAAGCGCCCATCCATGTCCCTGTTTTGGGATGAAACCAAAAATAAGTGTAAGCCTCGGGGTAGGCTTTAGCTACAGAACAAAACAGGTCTAAAATATTTATATTTAAATATTCTATTTCAGCAGTTCGCGCTAAAACTACTTTTTCCAGCGCTGTTATTTTGATGGATTGAATGGCTTTTTTGATTAAATTTTTATGAACTTCTGCATTGGATTTCGAATTTTGAGAAGATAAAAAAGAAGGTGATTTGCTTTTTAAATTGAATTCCAAAGATTCAGAAACAGGTTCTGGGATTATATAAGTGGGCTGATTTTTTAGATCAAAAGGTGCGAATACAAAACCAGATTCATTAAATTTTGAAGTTTGATAGGATTTTGCGTTGGTTTGGATCAATGCTTTTATGGCATTTTGATTAAAATCCGAATACAAAACAAAAGGCTTTTGACCATCCATCTGTAGCTTGATTTTTTCAAAAATTGAAGGTTTGGGCATTGTAATTATTTTGGGAGCCTAATGGTTGTTAATTTGCATAAGGATATAAGCTCCTCATTTTCATTGGTGACGCGAATGCTAAAGATCTGAGTGGTTCTACCTTTGTGTTGGCACTGAGCTGTCGCATAGATAAATCCATCTTTAACGCTCTTTATATGTTGAGCTGAAATATCAATTCCCCGAATAACGTAAGATTCAGTGTCTAGAAAAAAATGAGCTGCAAAACTGCCAACAGTTTCCGCTAGAGCCAATGTGGCACCACCATGGAGAACACCATCCGGTTGGTATACTTTAGGCGTCACTGGCATTTTAGCAACAATAGAATTTTCAGTAGCATCAACGAATTCGATGGACAGTGTTTCCATTAAATTGCCTTTGCAAACTGCATTTGCCTTTTGAATTAATTGTTCTTTAGAAAACTGCATTTTGGTAATTTTTACAAAAATACAAAAACAAAAAACGGCTTATATGCCGCTTTCGTTAAAATTAGTGTAAAAAAAAGCGCAATCAAATGATTGCGCTTTTGTTGTAATTTAAATTGGTATTACAAATTAGGAAGTTTTCTTACATGCTAGAGCATATACAACTAAACCAAATCCAATTTTGTTAATTGCATCAGCGATGTTGTACCAAACATTAATATCAAGTAATCCTTCAGTCGGCAATGCATCATACCATCCAGTAGTACCGTCCATGTATCCAAGAGGATATATAGCCCATCCTACTAGTACAAACCAGCAAAGGTATTTGTGTGCTTGTAGAACATCTCCACCTGCTTCGGTTGCAAGTGCCTTAGCCTCACCAAACCATATCATATATGCGATTGCAAAATATGCAAGACCTGAAAGTGTACCATACAATACAGCATTATCACCTGTTTCACCCATATAACCAGCAACAAGCATTACAGTTGATAATCCAATTAATTTCCACATTAAGCTTTTAGTTGCACCTGCTACTTTAAGGATTAAATAAAACTCCACACACATTAGTGGTACAGTTAAAATCCAATCTACATAACGAAAAGCAGTTACATTGTCAAGTGATCCAGCCATAGCTGCATCACGCATGTACCAGTAGTGTACTGCTGCAATAAATGTGATTAAACCAGAAACTAAAACAGAATTTCTCCATTTTTTATCAAATTGGTTTAATGAAAGAAAAAAGAAGGCAGAAGCTGCCATCATAGCCATACATCCTATAAAGAATGTAAAATTCACTGGATCGTTAACGTTACCTGTAACATCTGCGATAAGTGGTAAGAATAAATTTGTCATCTTTTCTAAATTTTTGTTAGTTTTGTTTAAACAAATATATAATTTTTTAGTCATAAAATTATTATTTCCTGTTTTTTTTTGCTTTTTGTATGGCTATTTGACATTTTTTTATGAAAATTATTTATAGTTTTTCAATAGTATCTAGCTTCATGGGCTTATGGATTACTTCACTTTTACCAGAAGCTTTTGAGTTGTTTTTAGGTTTTATATTGATTTTTACTTTTGGTATGGTTCATGGATCTAACGATATAATGATTGTTGATAAACTATCAAAAAAAACAAATTCAACTTTCTTTAAAACTATATCAACTTACCTTGTAGTTGTGACGGCTGCGATTTTAATCTTTTATTTTATTCCTGTATTGGCACTGTTACTTTTCATATTGTTTAGTGCCTACCACTTTGGAGAACAACACTGGGAAGAGGTTTTATCAAATCTTAGCTTTCCGATTCAAAAATTTTTCTTTTTTTGTTATGGTCTGCTGATTTTATTTCTGGTCTTTTTATTTAATGTTGAAGAGGTAATTAAAATAATATATGAAATCACTTCATTAGAGCTCAATAATATTTATGCTTCAGAAGTGACTCAGATTTTGTTTGTAATCTTATTTGTAATTACTGGAGAAGCAGTTTACAAAAAACAAATTGCTATCAAATCAGTGTTAAGAGAGTTGTTTTCGCTTTTAGTTTTTGCAATTATTTTTAATTCCTCTTCACTTATTTGGGGGTTTACCATCTACTTTATTTTTTGGCATAGCATTCCATCATTATTAGATCAGATTAAATTCATTTACGGAGATCTAAAGAAAAAAAGTGTTTTTAAATACATAAAAGCAGCACTCCCTTATTGGCTGGTTTCACTTGTTGGTATTGCTGTTTTATTCCTCGTTTTCAAAGATGAAAAACATTTTCACAGCTTATTCTTTGCATTTATTGCGGCAGTTACTTTTCCGCATGCCATTGTGATGCTTAGAATGTTTTCAATGAAAAGAACATAGTTTTCAAAAACAACACATAAAAAAAGCGCAACCATTTGAGATTGCGCTTTTTTATTTTTAGATAACTTTAATTTATTTCACTTCTTCGAAATCTACGTCTTCAACATTGTCACCTTCTGCTTGAGTAGGCTCTTGTCCAGTATCTGAGCCTGGAGCACCATTAGCTTGAGACGCTTGTTGTGCTTTGTACATTTCTTCACTGGCCACTTTCCATGCTTCGTTGATTTTCTCTAAAGCAGGTTCAATGATTGCAAGATCCTTGCTTTCATACGCTTTCTTTAATTCTTCCAAAGCAGCCTCGATAGGCTGTTTTTTATCGTCAGATAGTTTGTCTCCGAATTCAGTCAGCTGCTTCTCTGTTTGAAAAATCATCGCGTCTGCACTGTTGAGCATGTCTGCTGTTTCTTTTGCTTTTGCATCTGCATCCGAATTCGCTTCTGCGTCACGCTTCATTTGCTCGATTTCTTCTTCGGTTAAACCTGAAGAAGCTTCGATTCTAATGTCCTGTGACTTATTGGTTGCTTTATCGGTAGCAGAAACTTTAATAATTCCATTGGCATCAATGTCAAAAGTAACTTCAATCTGAGGCGTTCCTCTTTGTGCTGGAGGGATACCATCCAAATGAAAACGTCCAATGGTTTTGTTGTCCGCTGCCATGGCGCGTTCTCCTTGAAGCACATGAATCTCTACAGATGGCTGGTTGTCAGCCGCCGTAGAAAAAACTTGTGATTTTTTTGTTGGAATGGTTGTATTGGCATCTATTAACTTAGTCATCACATTGCCCATGGTTTCAATTCCAAGTGACAAAGGGGTAACGTCTAATAGCAATACATCCTTGACATCTCCGGTTAAAACACCACCTTGAATGGCAGCACCAACGGCAACAACTTCATCGGGATTAACACCCTTGTTTGGTTTCTTGCCAAAAAATTTCTCAACAGCTTCTTGAACTGCAGGTATACGAGTCGAGCCACCTACCAGGATAATTTCATCAATATCACTTTTTGAAATACCAGCCGCTTTCAAAGCAGTTTGACATGGTTTGATAGTTCTTTTAACCAAATCATCGATTAATTGTTCAAATTTTGAACGAGATAAGGTTCGAACCAAATGCTTTGGTCCACTTGCTGTGGCTGTTACATATGGCAGGTTGATTTCAGTTTGAGAAGAGGATGAAAGCTCAATCTTGGCTTTCTCAGCAGCTTCTTTTAAACGCTGAAGTGCCATTGGATCTTCTCTCAAATCCATTTTTTCGTCTTTCTTGAATTCCTCTGCCAACCAATTGATAATTTTCTCATCAACATCATCTCCTCCAAGGTGGGTATCTCCATCTGTTGATAAAACTTCGAAAACACCATCACCAAGTTCCAGAATGGAAACATCGTGCGTTCCACCTCCAAAATCAAAGACAACAATTGTTTGGTCTTTTCCTTTTTTATCCATTCCATAGGCCAAGGCTGCTGCAGTAGGCTCGTTGATAATTCTTCGAACTTTTAAACCCGCAATCTCACCCGCTTCTTTTGTTGCTTGTCGTTGTGCATCGTTAAAATAAGCGGGAACTGTAACCACAGCTTCCGTCACTTCTTGATCTAAAAATTCTTCTGCGGTTTTTTTCATTTTTTGAAGAACCATAGCAGATAATTCCTGTGGAGTGTACAAACGCCCATCAATGTCAACTCGAGGCGTATCGTTATCTCCTTTAACTACTTTATATGGAACACGACCGGCTTCTTTTTTAGATTCCGAAAACTTATTTCCCATAAAGCGCTTTATAGAATAGACAGTTTTTTGAGGGTTTGTGACTGCTTGTCGTTTGGCAGGGTCGCCAACTTTTATCTCGCCACCTTCAACAAAAGCGATAACAGATGGAGTTGTTCTACGTCCTTCGGCATTGGTAATTACCACTGGTTCATTTCCTTCCATAACAGATACACAAGAGTTTGTAGTACCGAGATCGATTCCTATAATTTTACTCATAATTTCTAAATATTAATTTTTTTTTGAAATTTTTAATTCGATAAGTACTAGGCAATCATTGTGCCATGGCAGAAAATATGACAAGGTGTCATAGTGGTAACGTTCTTTTTCACTATTTTTATAAAAATTTTGATAAAATGTCAAACTCTAAAGAATACAAACGTGTAACAGTCAAATCGCTTGTCGAAATGAAAGCTTCGGGGGAAAAAATATCCATGCTCACGGCTTATGATTATACCATGGCAAAGATTGTTGATGGGGCTGGAATCGATGTCATTTTGGTTGGAGACTCTGCCAGCAATGTCATGGCTGGTCATGAAACGACACTTCCCATAACCTTAGATCAAATGATTTACCATGCCTCTTCAGTCGTTCGTGCTATTGAACGTTCGCTAGTCGTAGTTGATTTGCCTTTTGGGACTTATCAAAGTGATTCTAAAGAGGCCCTGCGATCTGCCATACGTATCATGAAAGAAAGTGGTGGCCACGCTGTTAAATTAGAAGGCGGTAAAGAAATCAAAGATTCTATAAAAAAAATTCTCAATGCAGGTATCCCTGTTATGGGCCACCTGGGGCTTACCCCTCAGTCCATATATAAATTTGGTACGTATTCGGTTCGTGCTAAGGAAGAAGAAGAGGCTGAAAAACTTCTAAAGGATGCAAAACTTTTGGAGCGTTTAGGCTGTTTTGCAATTGTACTCGAAAAAATTCCGGCTAAATTAGCAGAAAAGGTAGCAGAAGAACTCCGCATTCCTGTTATTGGTATCGGAGCTGGTAATGGGGCTGACGGGCAAGTACTTGTATTGCATGATATGCTTGGAATGACCCATGAATTCAATCCACGTTTTTTAAGACGTTACATGAACCTTTTCGAGTCTATGACCAATGCTATTGGACAGTATGTATCTGATGTGAAATCTTCTGAATTTCCAAATAATGAGGAACAATATTGATACATGTCACGAATTGTAACAGATGCATCCAACATACAGCTACTTTACGAAGATAATCATCTGATTGCTGTTAACAAACGTATTGGAGATATTGTTCAAGGAGACAAAACAAAAGACAAACCGCTCTCAGAAATCTTAAAGGCCTATATAAAATACAAATACAACAAACCTGGGGCGGTATTTTTAGGGGTCACCCATCGCTTAGACCGTCCTACCTCTGGTATCGTTGTTTTTGCAAAGACCTCTAAAGCTTTAAAGCGAATGAATTTGTTGTTTCAAGATAAGTGCATTCATAAGATATACTGGGCGATTGTCAAAAATAAACCTGTTAAATCTAAAGATACTTTGATTCATTGGTTGAAAAAAAATCCAAAAACAAATACAACCAAAGCTTACCCAAAAGAGATTAAAGACAGTAAAAAAGCAATTTTACATTATGAAGTAGTTAAGGAATTAAAAGCTTATTCCCATTTGGAAGTCGTGTTAGAAACAGGGAGATCCCATCAAATTAGAAGTCAATTAGCATGCATAGGTTCGCCCATTAAAGGAGATTTAAAATATGGTTTTGAAAGAAGTAATAAAAACGGAGGGATTCATTTGCATGCAAAATGCATCGAATTTACGCACCCCGTTTCAAAAAAAATGATTAAAATTGAAGCAAATCCACCAACAGATATTTTATGGGACGAATGTACTAAAATAAAAGCCCAATGAAAGACCCAAAACAACTTATAAAGTCACAAAAAAGCTTTTTTGAAACCGGTAAAACACGTGATATTAGTTTTATTAAGGCTAAGCTTAAGCGCCTCAAAAAAAGTATTATTACCAACGAAGACGCCATACACCAAGCGCTCTACAAAGATTTTAAAAAACCAAAATTTGAAGCCTATATCAGTGAATTTGGTATTCTAATTTCAGAAATAGACATTGTACTCAATAATCTTTCAAAATGGTCTAAACCTAAAAAGGTACGTGCCTCAAAACTTAATTTTCCCTCAAAAGACTACATCTACAGTGAGCCACATGGTACTGTTTTAGTGATCGCGCCCTGGAATTATCCATTTCAGCTGGCCATCAGTCCAGTCATTTCAGCCATTGCGGCAGGAAACACCGTGGTCTTGAAGCCAAGTGAGGTGAGCTCACATACCGCAGTGATCATTAAAATAATTTTATCAGATATTTTTGATGATGCGCACCTTTGTGTTGAACTCGGAGGCGTTTCAGAAACCACTACACTGTTAAAAGAAAGATGGGATTACATTTTTTTTACAGGGAGTGTCGCTGTAGGAAAAATTATAGCAAAGGCTGCAGCCGTACATTTAACGCCTGTAACGCTTGAACTAGGAGGTAAAAACCCATGTATTGTTGATGAATCAGCTGATATAAAATTAACCGCCAAACGCTTGGTATGGGGCAAATTTTTAAATGCAGGCCAAACCTGTATTGCACCAGATTATATTTTGGCGAATAATCGCATTAAAGCAGACCTTGTTCAACATTTAAAAACAGAAATTTTCAAAGCATATGGAGAAAATCCTGAAATCTCTCCAAATTATCCCCGAATTGTAAATGCAAAAAACTTACAACGCCTTACAGCAATGTTAGAGGATGCTGAAATCCTCGTCGGTGGTAATAGCAACAGTAGCGATAATTATTTGGCCCCAACATTGGTAAATAATCCAAAATTGGATTCCAAGGTTATGGAAGGGGAAATATTTGGCCCAATTTTACCTGTTTTGGATTACCAAACTGAAAAAGACATTGAATCTATTGTGAAATCCTATGAAAAACCATTGGGTTTCTATGTTTTCTCAGAAAATAAAGCGTTTTGCAATTCTCTTATCCAAAAATATAGTTTTGGAGGTGGCGCAGTCAACGATACGATGATTCATTTCGGAAACCCGAGATTGCCCTTTGGTGGGGTCGGAGAAAGTGGCATTGGTGCGTACCATGGTCATTTTGGTTATGAGACCTTTACGCACAAAAAAGGCATCACAATCAAAGCCAATTGGCTTGACATTCCATTGCGCTATGCGCCTTATAAAAATAAATTGAAGCTTCTCAAAAAAGCCTTTAAATGGCTCAGATAACTAAAATAAATAACAATAGATATTCCTTATAATATATATTTAAATTGCTTATTTTGAGTATTTTATGATATTTATATGAAGTAAAGGTTTAATATTTTATTGTTATTTATTTCAATTTTTAAATCGACTCAAAATTTGCCGTTTATAGCATACAAAGAGCCCGCTTGTTACGTAATTAAGCTTAAACAACGTACCCGCTATAAATTGATATAATTAAGACGAAATGTTAATATTTATTTAATTATTGAAATTATATCTAAGACAAATTTTATTTTTGTTGAAACTATTAAGGTTATGGTTAAAAAAACTAAAATCAATAAAGAAAATCTTGTTGCTTTATTCATGGACGTTGTACTTGAACACAATGAAGTTCCCAAAAGCGTTTATTCATTTGCAAAAATGAACCATTTTGAAGAATCTGAATTTTACCGCTTTTTCGGTTCTTTTGAAGCCTTAGAAGCTGCCATTTACGAGTTGTTTTTTGAAAATACAATGAAAACACTTGAAAAAAGCAAAGAATATAAGGATTATGACGCAATGAATCAATTTCTGAGTTTTTATTTCACATTTTTTGGCAATTTAACCGCCAATCGCAGCTATGTTTCCAAATCTCTTCATTTGGAAATGGGCGGGCTCAATCATATGAAAAAACTTAAAACACTCAGAAAAAAGTTTTTAAACTTCATTGATGAGCTGGATTTAGGAGTAATTGATATCAAAAATAAGCGATTAGATGACATCAAAGACAGTGTAGTCAATGAATCCTATTGGATTCAAATGCTGGTAACACTTAAATTTTGGTTGGACGACGATTCAGCAGATTTTGAAAAAACAGATCTTTTTATTGAAAAATCTATCGCTGCTAGTTTCGAACTAGCAAATACCAAACCTCTCAAGAGTGTTGTTGATTTTGGTAAATTCTTGTTTAAAGAAAAAATCAGCATGCGTTAATGAAATCTATTGATAGAATCCCGACCTCAAAACTACAACGTGCTTCTAAATTGGTATCTACTGGCGCCAAAGTTGGTTTGAACTATATCAAATATTATGGAGAAAAAATCAGTAAAACAAAAGAAATTGCCAAGGAAAACCTGAATAAAAACAATGCAAAGGATATTTATGGTGGCCTAAAACAACTCAAAGGCAGTGCTTTGAAAGTTGCTCAAATGTTGAGCATGGAAAAAAACCTTCTTCCGCTTGCTTATGTTGAAAAATTTTCTCTTGCTCAATTTTCGGTGCCGCCGCTCTCCCCCCCCCTGGTAGTAAAAACTTTCAAAAAATATTTTGGTAAAGCACCAGAAGCTATTTTTGACCAGTTTGATGCCAATTCAGTCAATGCTGCGAGCATTGGCCAAGTTCACAAAGCAAAAAAAAACGGTAAAGCATTGGCTGTCAAAATACAATATCCAGGCGTAGCAGACAGTATTAAATCAGATTTGGCAATTGTAAAACCCATTGCTTTAAGGATTTTCAACATCAAACCCAAAGGGGCTGAAAAGTATTTTAAAGAAGTAGAAGACAAATTGACTGAAGAAACAGATTACTGCCTAGAAATCGAACAAAGCCAAGAAATCGCTAAGGCCTGTGCACACATTCCAAATATTTTATTTCCCACCTATTATGCAAATCTATCCTCTGATAGAATCCTTACAATGGATTTTATGAATGGGGTACATCTGTCTGAATTTGTAAAAAATAATAAAAATTCTAAAAAGTCGAATAAGCTGGGACAGGCGCTTTGGGACTTTTATATGCACCAAATTCACAACTTGCGTAAAGTCCATGCAGACCCACACCCTGGGAACTTTTTAATCAATGATGAATCTCAACTTATTGCTTTGGATTTTGGTTGCATGAAAACGATTCCGAACGATTTTTATATTCCCTATTTTGAATTGGCTGACAAATCAGTAATGGATAACCCAAAATTATTCACTGAAAAACTCTATAACTTAGAAATTTTAACAGCTGAAGATTCTCATGAGGAAAGTAGTTTTTTTAATGAGATGTTTCATGAACTGCTGACTGTTTTTACATTGCCATTTCAAAGCAAAGTGTTTGATTTTTCAGACCCCGAGTTTTTTGGGAAAATTGGAGATATTTCAGAGCGTTACAGTCAAAACACTGAGCTCAGGAAGCTTAACAACACTCGTGGATCAAAACACTTTATCTACATGAACAGAACCTTTTTTGGCCTTTACAATCTAATGTTTGACCTTAAAGCCAATGCGGTTAGAATTAACCAATTTCAACACTACAAATGATACATATAAAACGCAATGATTTTGATAAACTCGATCATGTCTTCAGAATAAATTTAATAAACAGCTGTTCAGGGTTTAAATCTGCTAATTTGATTGGGACGAAATCCAATGCCGGCACCTCAAATGTTGCAGTCTTTAGTTCTGTAACACACTTAGGATCCAATCCTCCACTGCTGGGTATGGTTTTTAGGCCGGTCACAGATGTTCCGAGAAACACTTATGAAAACATAAAAGAAACTGGTCAATTTACCATCAATCACATCCATGCACCAATTATTAAAGATGCCCATCACACTTCGGCAAAATACAGCAAGGAAGTTTCGGAATTTGAGCTCACTAAATTAAAAGAAGAATTTAAAAATGGTTGGCACGCCCCTTTTGTCAAAGATGCGCCCATCCAGATTGCGCTCACCTATTGCGAAGAATACCTTATTAACCGTAATAATTGTATCCAACTCATTGGAGAAATAAAAGATTTATTCATTCGCGAAGATTTGCTAGAAGCTGACGGATTCATCAATCTCTCCAAAGGAAATATTGTAGCTATTAATGGTTTGGACGGATATACGCTGCCCAAACTCAAAGCCCGATTGCAATACCAACGTCCAAAAAAAGATATGAATTCTAAAATTTGACATTTTGAAAAAATCTCATCTCCCTGTCAAAATTTGTATGGTTTGTCATCGCCCATTTTCATGGAGAAAAAAATGGGAAAGAGATTGGGAGTTTGTAAAATATTGTAGTAAAAAATGCAGCAAAAACAAAACACATCCATCGTCTGGTTCACAGACAACTTAAGAGTAAGAGACAACTTTGTGCTCAGTGCTGCTATGAAAGCTTCAAGACAAGTTATAGGGGTTTATTTTTTAACTCCCGAGAAGTTCAACGATACTCAATTTGGTTTTAAAAAAACTGAAAAATTTAGAGCTAAATTTCTACTTCAAACACTAAACGATTTAAAATCAGAACTTGATGCGCTAAACATAAGCCTATTGGTGTTTAATACTGCTGGAGAAAAACAAATGCGTGAATTGGTCAAAATATATGATGTGAAAGCAGTCTATCACCAAAAGGAGTGGACCGATGAGGAAGTCAAAAAAATTGATTTTTTGAAGAAGACTTTGCCAGCCAATGTAAGCGTTCACGAATATTATGATCAATTTTTATTTCACCCTGATGACGTAACATTTCATTATAGCGAGACTCCAAAGGTTTTTACACAGTTTAGAAAACAACTAGAAAAAAAAGCTTTGGTTAGATCATTGTTTTCTATGCAGCCTCAAGAGTTATCCTCTAAAGTTGAAACGGATTTTAAATTGCCAACATTGGAGCAATTGGGATTTGAGGATTTCGAAATAGATTCGCGGACTGCATTCTCATTTAAAGGCGGATCTAAAGCAGCCGAGCAACGCTTGGACCATTATTTTTTCAAAACGCAATCACTTGGTGTATATAAAAAAACACGAAACGGTCTTTTGGGTGAAAATTACAGTTCTAAATTTTCACCATGGCTAGCTAATGGGAGTTTGTCCGCTAGACAAATTTATTGGAAAATCAAGGCGTTTGAAGAGCAATTTTACGCCAATCAATCTACTTATTGGTTAATTTTCGAATTGATTTGGCGTGATTTTTTTAAATACATTTCTTTAAAAAATGGAAATGCCATTTTTAAACTTGATGGAATTCTAAACACCGTTTATGGTTGGTCTAAAAATTCAAAATTCATAAAGGAATGGACAGAAGGGAGAACAGCGAATGATTTTGTCAATGCGAACATGATTGAATTGAAAAATACAGGATGGATGAGCAACCGAGGACGGCAAAATGTCGCTTCTTATTTTGCAAAAACTCTAAAGCTTGACTGGCGTATCGGAGCAGCCTATTTTGAAAGTATGTTGTTGGACTATGATGTACATAGCAATTATGGCAATTGGATGTACGTTTCTGGGGTTGGTAACGATCCAAGAGATCGCATCTTTGACCTTAAAAGACAAGCAGAAATATATGATCATGACAAGAGTTTTAGAAACCATTGGCTTAAATAACAACGACTATGGAACTCACACTAATCTTTCCCAACCAACTTTTTGAAAATTCAGAGCTACTTCAAGCTTCCAAAAAAGTCATCTTGATAGAAGAATTTCTGTTTTTTAAACATTTTAATTTTCACAAGCAGAAAATTCTATTTCATAGAATGAGTATGAAATCTTACGAAAACTATCTAAAAGCACAATTCAATATTGAGTATATTGATTCAACTCAAACGGAGAGCGATGTTAGAATGCTTATAAAGAACTTGAGCGGTGATATCCAAAAAATCAACATATATGATCCCAATGACAATTGGCTTCAAAAGCGGATTAAATCTGCTTGTAGCAAAAAAAAGATTGAGCTTGCGATTTTTAATAATCCCTTATTTCTGCTTGACAAAGCAGATTTGAATCCATTTTTTAGAACAGAAAAGAAAAAATTCTTCCAAACCGCTTTTTATAAGAACCAACGTCAGCAAATGAATCTTCTGATGCAGAATGGTTCCCCAGAAGGCGGTGAATGGACTTATGACAAATACAACAGAGAAAAATACCCAAAAGGAAAGCAAACACCAAAAATAAAGCGCCCTGAAGAAAGTACTTATTTTGAAGAAGCGTTGGCCTACGTTGAAAAGAATTTCAGCAATAATTGTGGTGAATTACCAAAAAAACCAAATTACCCGCATGATTTTGAGTCTTCAAAAAAATGGTTTAAAGCATTTTTAAAAACAAGATTTGAAGAATTTGGGCCGTTTGAAGATGCCGTACTTAAAAATGAAACTGAACTGCACCACAGCCTCCTGTCTCCTCTTATAAATGTTGGTTTACTGAACCCAAATTATGTGGTTAAAACAACAGTAGACTATGCAACAAAACACAATATTCCAATCAATTCAACAGAGGGATTCATTCGGCAAATTATTGGCTGGAGAGAATTTATAAGGGGTGTTTATATTGCGAAGGGTACGGAAGAACGTACTAAGAATTTTTGGAATTTTAGCAGGAAAATGCCAACTGCTTTTTACAATGGGACTACAGGATTAGAGCCTTTTGACGATTCTATAAAGAAAATCACAAATACCGGGTACATACACCACATTGAAAGATTGATGATTGTTGGTAATTTAATGCTGTTGTGTGAAATTGACCCCGATGAAGTTTACCGCTGGTTTATGGAGCTTTCAATTGATAGTTACGATTGGGTCATGGTCCCCAATGTATACGGAATGAGTCAATTTGCAGATGGAGGTCTCATGTCTACAAAACCCTACATAAGTGGCAGCAGTTACATTTTAAAAATGAGTGACTACAAAAAACGCGATTGGTGTTCAATTTGGGACGCTTTGTTTTGGAATTTCATAAACAATCACAAAGTATTTTTCAAAAAAAATCCAAGAATGAGAATGTTGGTGAGTTCTTTTGAAAAAATGAATCTAGAGAAAAAGAAATCTTTGATAGAAATATCAGCAAATTTCATTGAAAATTTAAAATAACACCTTCAATTATTACTCTGTTAAAGAAAGGCTAAAAATGTTA
Source organism: Formosa sp. (assembly GCA_002684355.1). Classification (GTDB taxonomy): domain Bacteria; phylum Bacteroidota; class Bacteroidia; order Flavobacteriales; family Flavobacteriaceae; genus UBA3537. Next base: position 128,110 of record NYVA01000029.1, on the reverse strand, counting down.
ATGTTTTTTTAATTCTAGGTCTAAATGTGAAGACATTCGCTATGTTTGAGGTAAATCAATTTAATCTTGATCTTAGATACCACTTACTTCAATAAAGATCACAAGCAAATCCTCGAAGAATTTGTTGGCAAACCCTATCGTTTTTGGGAATCTGTAAAAAGAGGTGGAATTGGATCAAAAAGAATGATTGTAAAGCAACTGAGCCCAAATTTAAAATTTATAGAGAATATTATATCAGATTTAAATTATGCCAATATTGAGTTGCGAAAAAAAGGTGTTTTGATCCGCATTAACAAGGGATTAAAGAATTTCACATGGGCAATCCCCTTTTATCAATTGGTTTTTTACAAAACAGACTTTACCAGCATCCATGCACAAGGACGGTTCATTCGCTTTGAAAAATCTAGAACTTACAAAGAAAATGAACGTTTTTTTCAAAGATTGATGCATGAGAAGATAAAGTTTGATGAACAATATACCCTCCCCAGCTATGACTCTTAGTGCTTTAGAAATTGATAGAATAATTGAAATGGCTTGGGAGGACCGCACTACTTTTGAGGCCATAAGTTTACAATTTGGATTGTCCGAACAACAAGTGATTTCACTGATGCGTAATCAAATGAAACCTAAAAGCTTCAGGCTGTGGCGAGCAAGAATGAAAGGAAGAAAAACTAAACATGAAAAACTAAGAACTTTTGAATCGGGACGCTTTAAATGTTCCAGGCAAAAGTCAATTTCAAATAATAAAATATCAAAACGAATATATTAAGCTATGTCAACTAATATTACAAAACAAAAAACAAGACGTATTAATGGGTTTAATCACCATGAAATAGGAGACGATCACCTATATACAGGCTTAAACACACCCCTAAAGAAGGATGCATTTGCAATTAGCGATGCGGAGAAAAAAAATAAGATATCTATGCTTTTTGAAGAAATTATGGATGTCATAGGCTTGGACTTAACCGATGACTCTTTAAAAGGAACACCTGATAGAGTTGCAAAAATGTATATTGATGAAATCTTTTCTGGACTCAACCCTAAGAACAAACCCAAAGTCGCATTATTTGACAACAAATACCATTACAATCAAATGCTGGTTGAAAAAAATATTACATTTTATTCAAATTGTGAACACCATTTTGTTCCAATCATCGGAAAAGCGCATGTTGCGTATATTTCTTCCGGAAAAGTCATTGGGCTATCAAAATTAAACAGAATTGTACAGTATTATGCAAAAAGACCTCAAGTTCAAGAGCGTTTAACCAATCAAATCGGTGAAGATTTAAAAGCCATTTTAAAAACAGATGATGTTGCCGTTATTATTGATGCAAAACATCTTTGTGTTTCTTCAAGAGGGATTAAAGATGAATCTTCTGCCACTGTAACTTCGTTTTATAGTGGTGCATTTAACAGCCCAGCAAAAGTTAATGAGTTTAATAATTATTTAAAATAAAACTATGACAGCTGTAAAAAAAGGTCAGGATTTTTTAGAGAAAAAGCTAAAATTCAAAAACACAAGTGAACGCATTGAGGCTTCACGCGAGGTCAAGTCCATCATATTAGAAATTAATGAATTGTACAAGACAAATAAAGACCAATCCTTGATGGATTTGATGAAAGAGCTCACATTGATCAAACAAAAAATTGAAAAACGCCTCAAGGGAAGACCTTTAACGTCATGAAAAAAATTATCATCATCGGGGGCAGTCGTGGGATCGGTAAAGCCATTATTCATGCATTATTGCCATCTCATCAAATTATTAATATCAGTCGCTCTGTGCCAGAATATTCACATGCAAATCTATCCCATCACAGTTGCGATGTTATTTCAGGAGATCTCCCTGAAATTAATGAAGCGGATGGATTGATTTACTGTCCGGGTAGTATCAATCTTAAACCCTTTAAAAGATTGAGTTTAGAGGATTTTAGAACTGATTTTGAAATTAATGTCATGGGTGCTGTTAAGGCCATACAAACTTATACCCCTGCGCTGTCTAAAAGTGATTCTGGCTCTATTGTCCTCTTTAGTACAGTTGCAACCGCCTTAGGCATGCCATTTCATGCGAGCATTGCTACTGCAAAATCTGCTGTTGAAGGCTTAACTAAATCTGTTGCTGCCGACTTAGCACCTAACATCAGGGTCAATGCCATTGCCCCAACAATTACACAAACTGATTTAGCAGCAAAACTACTCAGAAATGAAAGAATGGTAGAAAATACCATCCAAAGACACCCACTAAAAAAGTTTTTAGCACCCAGCGAAGTCGCATCAATGGCAGCATATTTAATTTCAGACAACTCAAAATCAATTTCTGGTCAAGTGTTTAAATTGGACTGCGGTATTGTTTCTTTAAAAATATAACTATGATCGCCTCGAAAACCATTACAGCTTTTTTATTTCTTTTGGGAATCTCAACGTACAACCCTCAACATTCAGAAAAAATGACCCTACATGATATTCAAATTAACAATTTAGATGGATCTCCGATTAATTTATCTGATTATATAGGAAAATATATTCTTTTTGTAGATGTCGCTTCTGAATGTGGCTTTACAGGGCAATATGAAGGTCTACAACGTCTCTATGATCATTACAGCAAGGATCTTATGGTCATTGGAGTGCCTTGCAATCAGTTTGGGCAACAAGAACCAGGCTCTCTAACACAAATTAAAACTTTTTGCAAACAAAATTATGGAGTCACTTTCTTAATGACCGAAAAAATTGACGTCAAAGGAAAGCGTCAGCATCCTCTTTACAATTGGCTTACAAATAAAGAACTGAATGGTGTAAAAAGTACTACTGTAAGATGGAACTTTCAAAAATACATTATTGGAAGAAATGGTGAGTTTATAGATTATTTCTATTCAATGACACGTCCTATGAGCAGTAAAATCACAAAATTAATTCAATAGTTATGTTTAAATTATTCAAAAAGAAAACAGCCGTTGAAAAACTACAAGACCGCTACAAAAAATTAATGTCTGAGTGGCATGACTTGTCTTCAACAGATCGCGCTGCCAGCGACAACAAATATGCCCAAGCACAAGAAGTTTTAAATGAAATTGATAAAATCAATGCATAAATGAAATTAACGCTAACTTTTTTAGGCTTTTTAGCGATAAATTTAGGGGCTCTATTTTTAGGAACTTTGCTCATGAATGATGGACCCACATCTAGCTGGTATTTTGATTTAGACAAAGCGCCCTGGACGCCTGCTGGCTGGGTTTTTGGTGCAGCATGGACCTGTGTAATGGTGTTTTTTTCTGTGTTCATCAGCTATTTATATCAAAATCTTGAAAGTCGAAAGGTATGGTTTCTCTTTGGAATTCAATTTGTATTGAATGTGTCGTGGAACTACATTTTTATGAATAAACATTTAATTGAGCTAGGCTTAATTAACATTACACTATTAACGGTTTTGATGTTCTATTTCTTCGTCGCTTTCAAAGACTTGATAAGTCACATGCGGTTTTTTGTACTTCCCTATTGTGTATGGCTTTTGTTGGCAAGCTCCTTAAACCTCTACGTGGTGCTCTACAATTAAACCAGATGAAACTATACAATTTACACAAAAGACAGAATTTACCCATTACAGTTGATGAAGCTTGGGCGTTTTTATCTAGTCCTAAAAATCTTAAAACCATCACACCCGACTATATGGGGTTTAACATTCTTAGCGGAGCTGAAAGCGAAATGTTTGCTGGACAAATTATTCAATACATTGTGACTCCCGTACTAGGAATAAAAACAAAGTGGGTTACCGAAATCACCCATGTTAGAAAAGGATATTATTTTGTTGACGAACAACGTTTTGGGCCATATGCTCTCTGGCATCACAAGCATTTCATCAGACCTATAAAAGGAGGTGTTGAAATGGAAGATATCATCGACTACAAACTTCCTTTTGGTTGGATTGGCCAGTTGGTCCACCCTTTATTAGTGGAGCCGAAACTAAAAGAGATATTTGATTACCGTCAAAAAAAACTGATTGAACTTTTTGGAGAATTCAAATCATGAGACCCAACGCTATATTTTGGTTTCGCAGAGATTTAAGACTGGAGGATAACCACGGTCTTTTTGAGGTCTTGAAAAATTACAAGAATGTACTTCCTATATTTATTTTCGACCCCGAAATTTTAGATAAACTTCCAAAAGACGATGCCCGTGTAAATTTTATTTACGAGCAATTAAAAGTCCTTAACAACTCCCTTGATATAAATCAAAAAATTAATACTTATTATGACCGTCCGGAGAAAGTTTTTAAGCAGTTGGCTTCTGAATTTCCTATCGAAGCTGTATACACGAATCACGACTATGAACCCTATGCAATTGTAAGGGATAAAGCAGTTTCAGATTTATTAAATCTAAAAAGTATAGCATATAAATCCTTTAAAGACCAAGTTGTTTTTGAAAGAAATGAAGTTGCTAAGGACGACGGTTTACCCTACAAAGTATACACCCCTTATTCAAAGAAGTGGCTAGGCGCTTTTAATGAGAAATGCATTGATGCTTACCCCTCTGAAAATTTACTAAAGCACCTTTCTAAAATGGATTGTAACCGATGGGTGCCATTAGAAGCAATGGGATTTTCATCATCAAAATTAAAAATTGCTCCCTTTAAAATGGATACACAATTGATTCATTTGTATGAAGAAAAAAGGAATACACCATCTGTTTCGGGAACCTCTAGGCTTGGCCCCCATCTTAGATTTGGAACAGTCAGCATCCGCAAGGTTGTAAAAAAAGCTTTAAAAAGTTCTAATATTACTTTTTTAAAAGAACTGATATGGCGTGAGTTTTTTATGCAAATTTTATGGCATTTCCCACACACAGTCACCAAAAGCTTTAAGCCTCAATACGAAGCCATTCAATGGCGAAATAATAAGGAAGAGTTTGAGAAATGGTGCCAAGGTGATACTGGGTATCCTCTAGTTGATGCTGGTATGCGAGAGCTGAATCAAACTGGTTTTATGCACAATCGCGTTAGAATGCTAGTTGGAAGTTTTTTATGCAAACATTTACTAATTGATTGGCGATGGGGCGAGGCTTACTTTGCTCAAAAATTGCACGATTTTGAACTTTCAAGTAATGTCAGTAATTGGCAATGGGTTGCAGGTTGCGGAGTAGATGCAGCGCCCTACTTCAGGATTTTTAACCCAACCACTCAAATTACAAAATTTGACAAGGACCACCACTACATCAAAAAATGGGTTCCTGAATACCAAGAATTCAATTATGCAAAACCTATTGTAGACCACAAATTTGCAAGAGAGCGCTGTTTAGAAACTTATAAATCAGCGCTAAATAGATAATTTATTTTAAAACATCAAATTTCAATACGCTCAATCTTTGCACCAATTGCTTTTAGGCGTGTATCAATGTTTTGATAGCCTCTATCGATCTGTTCAATATTGTGAATGGTTGAAGTCCCATTTGCGGAAAGCGCGGCTATTAAAAGGGACACACCAGCTCTAATATCTGGGGAAGTCATTGTTGTTGCTTTGAGTTGAGATTTGAAATCATGTCCAATAACAGAAGCTCTGTGCGGATCACATAAAATTACTTTGGCGCCCATATCAATCAATTTATCTACAAAAAAGAGGCGACTTTCAAACATTTTTTGATGGATTAGGACACTGCCCCGTGCTTGGGTTGCGACAACCAAAATAATACTTAGTAAGTCTGGTGTAAAACCAGGCCAGGGTGCATCAGATAAGGTTAAAATTGAACCATCAATGTAATTTTGGACTTGATATCCATCCGTGTGGGCGGGAATAAAAATATCGTCTTCTTTCCTTTCTATTGTAATGCCTAACTTTCTAAATACATTGGGAATTACTCCAAGATCTTCCCAACTGACATTTTTAATGGTGAGTTCACTGCGCGTCATTGCGGCAAGACCAATCCAGCTGCCAATCTCTATCATATCTGGCAGCATGGTGTGAGAAGTTCCACCAAGTACGTCAACCCCTTCAATAGTGAGAAGATTAGAACCAATACCACTAATTTTAGCCCCCATTCGATTCAGCATTTTACAAAGCTGCTGTAAATAAGGCTCACAAGCAGCATTATAAATTGTGGTGGTGCCTTTGGCTAAAACAGCAGCCATTACAATATTGGCCGTCCCCGTCACCGAAGCTTCATCCAAAAGCATATAAGCACCTTTTAATACTTTGGCTTCAACCCCATAAAAGTGATCTTCCTTGTTGTACCTAAACTCAGCACCTAATTTTATAAACCCTTCAAAATGGGTATCTAAACGTCGGCGGCCAATCTTATCTCCACCGGGCTTAGGAATATAGCCTTTACCAAAACGAGCTAATAAAGGTCCAACAATCATAATAGACCCTCTCAAACCTGCCCCATCGACTTTAAATGCGGGGGTTTCCAAATAGTCTAAATCTACAGCATCTGCTTTGAAAGTATATGAATTATCTGAGTGCTTTTCTACTTTGACATTTAATTTACCCAACAAATGAATGAGTTTGTTGACATCAATAATATTTGGGATGTTATGAATGCTAACCTTTTCAGAGGTTAAGAGAACCGCACATAAAATTTGCAGGGCCTCATTTTTTGCGCCTTGAGGCTGAATGGAACCTTTGAGTGGGTGACCTCCTTCAATTTTAAAAGACTTCAATAGCTAAGGATTTAATTAGTTATTAATTTACAAATAAGAATTAATAGCGCTTTCTGTTTCTATTATTGTTCTTTTTGTATTGTTTTTTATAATTGGTTGTTTTACGCTGCATTTTAAGAAGTTGAGATGACTCCGTCAGTTGTTTCTCCGAATTTCTAATGTCAATTTTACCATTAGAAAGTTCAAAGAGATGGTCAAATATAACAGCGTCTTCAACTGTGTCCTTATTCCAGCTTAAAAATGATTTTTTCATGTGATTCGCTATGGTAAAAATAAGCGCATTTTTCATTTCGCCTTCCTCCCAAGACGAGGCGGCATCGATCATGGTTTTAATATTGTTTCCATAAAAGCGGTATTTGGGATAGTTTTGTGGATATGGGAGCGGATCAGGGCTAGCGTTTAACATTTCCTTAGAAGGCTTTTCAAAAGGGGAATCTGCATCGAGTTTAAAGTCTGACATGATAAACAATTGATCCCAAAGTTTATGTTGAAAGTCAGGAACATCTCGCAAATGTGGCTGCATATTACCCATCACTGATATGATGGCTTTGGCCAGTCTATTGCGGGACTCTTTGGATTCTTGAACCATGGCATGGTTGATCATTTTTTGAAGATGTCTGCCGTATTCTGGAATTATGAGATGATCACGCTCTGTATTGTATTCTAATTGATCTGTTAAGATTGTCATTTATTTTTTATTTTAATGCGCTTGCAAAGTACAAAAAATTAAACAGAAACGAGGCTTAAAAATAGAGGTATCACAAAGAGATGACATCTTTAACTTCTTTGCCTATTTGCAGATATTTTTCAATAACGGCTTCTGGATTTTTCATTTCCACATGTATAGTAACACTTGTATACTTGCCGTTTTTTGAAACGGAACTCGTAATGATGGCGCCCATATTATCAAAAGTAATTTCAATTTTGGAAATTTTATCGGGGTCTGATTTGATAATAAATTTAAACAAATATTTTGAGGGCCAAGAAGTTGTTTCGTAAAGTTGCGCTTTGAGTTTGCTGTAAAATTCTTCAGAATGATTGGATGATTGCATTTTGCGTATTTAGTACTACAAATATACATCAAGTCATATTTTTTATTTAACTTTTAAATCACGAATTTTACAAATACCATGACTTTAAATTCAAAAATAAAAAAAATAGCGATTATTGGTGGTCCGGCTTCTGGCAAAACTTCAATTATAAACCAATTGATGAACAAAGGCCATGTTTGTATGCAAGAAATTTCTAGAAAAATTACGTTGAAAGCACAAAATGAGGGTGTAGATCAATTATTTTTGAAAGACCCTATTTGGTTCAGCGAGCAACTTTTGGAAGCACGAAAAAAACAATTTATTGACGCAGATACTGCAAACAGTCCTTTTGTGTTTTTTGACAGAGGATTGCCTGATGTGATTGCCTATTTAGATTACATTGACTCTAATTACTCTGAAGAATTTATTAATAGTTGTAAAAAACACAAATACGATAAAGTTTTTATTTTAATGCCTTGGAAAGACATATACATTCAGGACAATGAGCGTTATGAAACTTTTGAACAAGCAACAGAAATTCACGAATACCTAATAAAATGGTATACAAGCTTTAATTATGAATTGGTTGAGGTGCCGCAATCTACTCTAGAGAATCGCGTAGATTTCATTCTAAATAATATTTAACACAATGTTGCACCCGCTTCAAATTTTAGAGAAATACTGGGGCCATACTGGTTTTAGGCTAAATCAGCAAAAAATTATTGAAGCCGTTTTAGAAAATGAAGATTGCTTGGCCCTGTTGCCAACGGGGGGTGGAAAATCAGTTTGTTTTCAAGTTCCAGCGCTAATCAAAGAAGGAATTTGCATCGTAGTTTCTCCACTTATTGCCCTGATGCAAGATCAAGTCGCAACGCTCAATCAAAAGGGTATAAAGGCCATGGCCTTAACCAATGTCAATCACTACAGTGAATTGGAGCGAATATTAGATAATTGTGTTTTTGGAAATTATAAATTTTTATATATATCTCCTGAACGCTTAGAAAATAAATTGGTTCAAGCCAGGATTAAATCTATGAAGGTAAGCTTGATTGCGGTTGATGAAGCCCATTGCATCAGTCAGTGGGGACACGACTTTCGGCCCGCTTATAGAAATATCAAAACACTGCGAACCTTGTGTCCACAAACTGCTGTGATCGCATTGACGGCAACGGCAACAAAACACGTGATTAAGGACATCACAGAACAGTTGGGGTTTTTGGGGCCCAAAGTATTTAAAAGCTCTTTTTTTAGGCCTAATTTATCTTACCATTCGATGACTATTGAAGATCCTAAACACATAACCATTTCCCTTTTAAAAAAGGTCAAAAGTAGTGCTATTGTATATGTTAGGAGCCGGATTGAAACAGAGCAACTGGCAACAACTTTAGAACTTCAAGGAATCTCTAGTGGTTTCTACCATGGTGGCATGAGCTTTAAGAAAAAAGGAGTTATTTATTCAGATTGGATAAATAACAAATTTAGCGTCATGGTAGCGACCAATGCCTTTGGTATGGGTATTGATAAAAGTGATGTTGAAATGGTGATACATCTTACGATACCTGATAGCTTAGAAGCTTATTTTCAAGAATCAGGAAGAGCAGGTCGAAATGAAGAGAAAGCTTTTGCTTATTTAATAACAGGTCCAGATACTGTGTTGAATATGAAGCCTTGGTTTGAAAATATAATTCCAAATGTTCCCTTTTTAAAATTAATTTACAAGAAATTATGCACCTACTTTCAAATTGCCTATGGAGACTATAATACTGAAAGACTGGGACTGCATTTTGATGAATTTTGCGAAATTTATAAGTTATCCAAGCGCAAAACCTTTAATGCGCTTAAAACTTTAGAAAGCCATGGAGTATTGGTCTTTGAGACGGTTCGAGAAAACAAATTGAGCATTCAATTTTTGGTATCTAATAAAACACTCCAATCATTGGTTGAAAAGGATACTATAGAAAACAATGTTACCAAAGCTGTACTCAGAACCTACGAAGGGGTCTTTGGCAAATCAACAGCTATTGATTTAGAAAAAATCACAACCAAAACAGGGCTTAAAATCTCAGCTATTTTGGAGGTATTAGAGCGGCTAAAATCTGTGAATGCTATGGCGTTTGAAAAGATTCAGACCGATGCACAAATCACATTTATAGTCCCAAGAGAAGATGAAAAAACAATTCATAGAATTTCAAAATCGGTTTCAAATCAAAACAAAATAAAACTTAAAAAATTTCATGCAGTTTTGAAATATGTGGAGAACAATTCAGTTTGTAAAAGTCTTCAACTCCTCACATATTTCAATGAAAAGAAACCAAAACCTTGCGGAATATGCAATGTCTGCACTGTGAATAGCTTTGTGAATAATAAATGCTCTCAAAAGGAAATAATACATGTGCTTGAAGCACTTGAAAAAAAGCCATTGAGTTCCAAAGAATTGGTAGAAATTTGTACTTTAGAAGATGAGAAAATAATTATAATATTGCAGTATTTAATGGAGGACCAAAAGATTAAACTCACAAATTCAAATCAGTATCAAATTTTATGAAAGCCACTACAAATATTCGAATTGTTTTTATGGGAACACCTGACTTTGCAGTTCATATGCTGAAAGGGCTTATTAAAAATGGGTATAATGTGGTAGGAGTCGTCACTGCTCCAGACCGACCTGCAGGACGTGGTCAAAAAATTAAACAATCAGCAGTAAAAATTTATGCGCAAGAACAAGGCTTAAATATCTTACAGCCAACTAATTTAAAATCTACAGTTTTTATAGCCCAACTCAGCACACTAAAAGCCAATTTACAAGTGGTTGTGGCGTTTAGAATGCTCCCGAAAGTGGTTTGGGAAATGCCTAAACTTGGAACCTTTAATTTGCATGCATCGCTATTGCCACAATACAGAGGGGCAGCACCAATCAATTGGGTGCTTATAAATGGAGAATCCGAAACAGGAGTTACAACATTTTACATTAACGACAAAATTGATACTGGAGCCATTATCTTGCAATCTAAGGTTGCTATTAGGAAAGACGATACAGCTGGAAGCTTACACGATAAACTCATGGAAAAGGGTCAGGAATTGATTTTAAAAACTATAAATCAGATTGAGTGCGGATCGGTTGCAACAAGCATTCAGACAAACGAAAAAGAACTTAAAACAGCCCATAAACTTCACAAAAACAATTGTAAAGTTGATTGGTCAAAAAGTGGTGTAGACATTCAAAATCTCGTCCGTGGTTTGAATCCTTATCCTGGTGCTTGGGCTTTGCTAAAAAATGGCTCCGATAAATTAAACATAAAAATTTATAAGGTTAAATATGAAAATAACCCGCATTCAAATATTATTGGAACTGTAATTACAAATAAGACTTCTATTATAATTTGTGTTGAAAATGGATATATCCATTTAACTAACTTCAAATTTCCTGGAAAAAAACAAATGGATGTTAAAGCATTTTTAAATGGGTTCAAATTTGATACGAATGCAAAAATGATTTAGAAAAAAGAGCCATTTAAAAAAAATTAAAATTAAATCACTACTTTTAATTAATTAGACCTGAATTGTGATCATTAAAAAAGGAAAATTATTAATTGCTGAACCTTCTATCATTGGAGATGTGTCGTTCAATCGATCAATTATCCTTTTAACAGAACACAACAATGAAGGATCTATTGGATTTATCCTCAACAAACCCTTGGATTTTGAACTTGGGGATTTGATACCAGACCTTAAATCTAATTTTCCAATCTACAATGGGGGCCCAGTACAACAAGACAATTTATACTTTATTCACAAAGTCGCAGAACTTATTCCGGAAAGCATGAAAATTTCAAAAGGACTGTATTGGAGTGGTGATTTTGAAAAAGTTACCAGGTTAATTACAGATGAAAAAATCAATCAAACTGAAATCCGTTTCTTTTTGGGGTATTCCGGATGGGACATCAATCAACTCCAATCTGAGCTTAGTTCAAATACATGGATATTGTCTGAAAACATCCATAAAGACAACATTATTCAAGAAGTCGATACGGCTTTTTGGAAGAAAAAAATGTTAGCCCTTGGTGGCGAATATAGTCTTTGGTCTAATGCGCCCGATGACCCCTCCTATAATTAGCCCAATCGAAGCTTTATATTGAGCTTGTTTTGAAATTTTTTGGCGACTTCCGTAGTGTAAGTTTTTTTTCTAAATTTTGTAACGGGCTTGATACCCTGAATGACATTTGTAATAAAGATTTCATCCGCCTTTTGCAACTCAAATGGAGAAATAGAAGTTTCAATCAAATCGTAATTGTCAGATTTAGAAATCATGTCAATTAATTGATCTCTAATAATACCCTTTAAACAACCATCTGCCAATGGCGGTGTTTTGATGACATTATCTTTGACAAGAAAAACATTTCCGTTAAGGGCCTCAATGATATTTTTGTTGGTATTTAGCAACAAACAGTTGTCATAGTTGTTTTCTTTTGCAAATATACTGCCCACAACATTGATGGCTTTGTTATTGGTTTTTAAAGTTGACAATAAATTTGGAGCGATAAAATAATCCTTGAAAAGTTCTATTTCACAAGAATCGGTATGTGAATTGTAAATATCAGAATCCAAGGGCGATAAAGTAATTATGAATTTGACGGAGTTGGAAGTGGGTGTATAATAACCTCCTGTTGCTCTAAAAACTGTTAATTTAATTCGGTAAGACTTTGCTTTATCCGATTGTGGATCAACTAAATCCATGATTTGAGACTCTAAAAACTCAGGAGTAAAGTGCATCGGAATCTCCATACGAAGAATGCGCATTGAAGCCATAAGTCGGAAATAATGTACTTCCCAAAAAAGAGGCTTGCTGTTAACTTTAATGGTTTCAAAAACGGCATCGCCATAGCTAAAACCCCTGTTGTCAACTGATAAATAGGCTTCGGAATCTTCTAAAATGGTCCCGTTGATGTTAATCATAAATGTTGAGGGAAAATACTGTGAATATATGCCAAATTAAGCATTTTAGCGTGAGCCTAAAATTTGCTTTAAACTTGCGATTTGATTTTCCCATAGCATTTTAGATTCATCAACCTCATCGTCATCTGAAAAATCTGTTACTATGATGGAAACATCTTTTGTAATACTGTCTACCTGAATTCTAAGTTCAAAAAAACAGTCGTCATCTTCATTTTCTAACCATCTGAATTTGATTCGCTCTGAATTTTTTTTAATCAACAATTTAGCTTGCTCTTCAGAATCATCCCATATAAATGTGAACAACTCTCCTCTTGAATTTACATTATCCGCAAACCATTCTGAAAGGCCTGAAGGTGTAGAAATATAGTTGTAAAGCAACTGCGGAGAAGCTTGTATTGGAAATTCCAATTCGTATTTAACTTTGGTACTCATAGTTGTGGTAATTAGTTTCCAATATATACATTAATTTATTAGTTTTAAAAAAAAAATAATATTTTTTACAAAGGATTTATTTTGAAAGCCCAGCAATTTGTTTCTATATTTGCAGCCATCATTTATGGCGTGGTAGCTCAGTTGGTTAGAGCGTCGGATTCATAACCCGGAGGTCGGGAGTTCAAATCTCCCCCACGCTACTTTTAAACCCTTGTACTTCAAGGGTTTTTTTAGTTATTAAATTGTGAAATTAGCGCTTCTAAGTTCAGTGTTTTTTGACTGCCATCCAACATATTTTTTAGGGTAAAAGTATTGGAGTTCATTTCTTGATTTCCAACCAACACTATATATGGAATATTGCGTTTATTGGCGTATGTGATTTGCTTTTTCAACTTAAGTGCATCAGGATAGAGCTCGGCAACAATACCATTAGATCTCAAAGATTGAATGGCTATGTAACAATAAAGACTTTCTTCAGGTCCAAAATTGATAAACAATACTTGGGTTGTTTGGGTATTATTTTCTGGGAAAAGTCCCAATTCTTCCAAAACAAGTGCGATTCTGTCAAGGCCAAAACTAATGCCTACTCCGCTCACGCCTTTGAGTCCAAAAATACTGGTCAAATCATCGTAACGCCCACCACCGCCAATAGACCCCATGGCAACAGCATCTGGCGCAGAGACCTCAAAAATAGCACCTGTGTAGTAGTTTAGACCACGTGCGAGTGTAATATCTAATTTTAGAGTGGCTGTTTTGAGTCCCAGTTTATTGATTTTATCCGCTATAAATTCTAGCTCGGAAAGTCCTTCCCTACCAATCTGAGAAGTTCTAAATAGACTACTCAAGGCTTTTAGCTGTGCTTTGAAATCCCCTGAAATCTTTAAAAGAGGAGTTAATAAAGCGATACCATCGGGTGAAATGCCTTTAAAAAGCATCTCTTCTTTTACTTTTTCTGCCCCTATTTTATCCAGCTTATCCAAAGCCACAGTAAAATCTATAAGCTTGTCTTGTGCTCCAATTCGTTCTGCAATGGCTGCTAAAATTTTTCTATTGTTAATTTTAATAGTGACCCCTTTTAATTTTAAGTCTGAGAAAACAGCATCATACAACTGGATAAATTCAACTTCTTGCCACATGGAATCCGAACCAACTGCATCAGCATCACATTGGAAAAATTCTTGGAAGCGCCCCTTTTGAGGACGATCGGCACGCCAAACAGGTTGAATTTGATAACGTTTAAAAGGAAAGATAATGTCGTTCTGATATTGTACAACATAACGTGCAAATGGTACAGTTAAATCGTAACGCAATGCTTTTTCAGAGAGTGAATTTGAAAAGCGTGCAAGTTGATTGTTTTCTAAGGCGCTTAAATCCGCTTTTTTAACCTTTTCACCAGAGTTTAAAATTTTAAAAATCAAACGATCGCCTTCATCTCCGTATTTTCCCAAGAGGGTTTCCGACAACTCAAAGCTGGGTGTTTCAATGGGTGCAAAACCAAAGCGTTTGAAATTTGACTTTATAGTACTGAAAATGTAATCGCGATTGGCAATCTGTTGCGAGTTGAAGTCTCGTGTTCCTTTAGAAATGCGTGGTTTAGAAGCCATAACGCTTATTTATTAACAAATATCTGATTTTTTAAGATGCTAACCAATGAGTTGCTCAAAATACTTAAACAATTCACCCTTAGTTATCTGCGCGCCCTTTTCTATCAATTCAAAAATCTGTATCTTTTTATCCTCTTTAATTTGCTTTTCAGCATCAAAAATTTCTACAGTATCAGACATCAAGTTCTCACGCAGCCAAGAGAAGCCGGCTTTTGTAGTTAAATCTACAGTTTTAATATTGAGTTTTAGCCCAATCAAGGCGATAGAGTTTTCTTTAACATGAAATAAATACATGTTTTGAGGTGCAATATTTTCTAAAAATAAAACTTTATCCAAAACACCTTCCCATATTAAATCACTGAAAATATCCATCTCAGCTTCAACAACTTCTGGTTTCTGAGACTTTAGTACTTCCCATTCTGCTGCAGTAATAGATTGTGTCGCCAAAAAATTAATAAATTCTTTGTGCAATTCTTCAAATTGTTCTTTGCTAAGTCGTCTATACTTCATGTTTTTAAACTTAAAAAAAGGCCTGTCGATTAAACAGGCCTTTTAAACTAAAAATTTGAGTTTGATGATTATGCTTTTTCAGCAATAATTTCAAAAGGCAATTCTACATTCACATCGCGATGCAATCGAATCTGAGCATTGTATTTGCCTAATCGTTTCACATTACCACCTGTAACAGTGATAAACTTTTTTTCAATGCTTTGACCTGCTTTGTCTAGTGCAGCCGCTACATCAATATTGTTAACCGATCCGAAGAGTTTGTCGCCACTGCCCACTTTGGCCGTGATTTTAAGCTCTAGATCCTTGATGTTTTCAGCTACTTTTTGAGCATCTTCAATGATTTTCTTTTCTTTGAAAGCGCGTTGCTTTAAATTTTCAGCACGTACTTTTTTTGCTGAAGTTGTTGCTAACACTGCCTGACCACTAGGAATTAAAAAATTTCTACCATAACCATTTTTAACGGTTACAACATCATTCTTAAAGCCCAATCCTTCAACGTCTTGTTTTAATATTAGTTCCATCGTTATGATTATTTTATTTTAATAAATCCGCTACATAAGGCATCAATGCCAAGTGGCGTGCTCTTTTTACAGCAACAGATACTTTTCTTTGGTACTTTAAAGACGTTCCTGTGAGGCGTCTTGGAAGTAGTTTTCCTTGTTCGTTCACAAATTTTAAGAGAAAGTCCGGATCTTTGTAATCAATGTATTTTATACCTGATTTTTTAAAACGACAGTATTTCTTTGTTTTGTTGGTTTCGATATTCAAAGGAGTTAAATATCTTATTTCCCCCCCTTTATTTCCTTTAGCTTGTTGTTCTAATGACATAATTACGCTTTGATTTTAAGTTTATCTCTTCTGCGCTCTGCCCATGATATGGCGTGCTTGTCTAATTTAACAGTGAGGTAACGCATAAAACGTTCGTCACGTCTAAATTCAACCTCAAGAGGACCAATGGCCTCTCCTGGGACTGTGTATTCAAAAAGGTGGTAAAATCCACTTTTTTTATTTTGGATGGGATAAGCCAATTTCTTTAGCCCCCAATCCTCTTTTGATACCATCTTAGCTCCTTTTGAAACGAGAAAATCTTCGTATTTCTTTACTGTTTCCTTTATCTGGTCATCAGATAAAACGGGATTTAAGATGAAAACAGTTTCGTAATGATTCATAATTTATATTTTAAAATGGGTGCAAACTTAAGTAATTATTGCGGTTTTGACAACACAATTTTCATCTTTTTAATAACTCTAAATAAAGCATTTTAACGTCTTTAATTGGTTTTAATCGATTTTTTTAGTTAATTTTGTGAATTGTCTCTGAATTGTAGAACCTCTAACCAATTTATCATGACTCTAAATTCAATTGTAATAGACTCCAACGCGCTCCAGCGAATGGACACTGTAAAAAAAGCCAATGACCATGATGCTGTCAATTTATTGGCAGAATTTAGCTCCTGTATTGAAGCCAAAGAATTCTTATCCAATACAGATGTTGATCTAATTTTTTTAGAAATTGATATCCCTAAGATGGGAGGCTTTGAGTTTCTAGATATTCTAAGTGCTTCAAAATTATCAGTCCCAAAGATCATTATTATTTCGAAGCGAACTGAAGCGGCTTTTACTTCATACAGCTATGGTGTTGCTGACTTTTTATCAAAACCACTTGACGTTGACCGGTTTGACAAAGCAATAAATAAAACACTTGCCTTGTTTGCTTCCACTAATGCTGTGAGGAAACCAAAAGAAAACCAGCATATTTTTGTTAAGAGCAACCTTAAGAAAAGAAAGGTTTTTGTTAAAGATATTAAATGGATAGAAGCACTTGGTGACTATGTAAAATTAATTACAACTAACGGCAGCTATGTAATCTTATCAACAATGAAAGCTTTTGAGAACGATTTGCCAGCAGGAAAATTTCTAAGAATTCACAAGTCCTACATCATCAACCTTAAAAAAATTGATCGCTACAACAGTCGTTTTGTTGAAATTGACAACTCACAAATCCCCTTAAGTCGCAACAAAAAAAATAACCTTACTAAAGCACTTGAAGCAGCAAATTGATTTTAATAATTATCCACATTTAGGACAACTCTCAAGGATCTAAATGCCTTTGTACTCAAAAAGCTATTTTTAATTTTACTAATCACTAACTTTGTCTTTTTTAAGGATTGCTCGTTTGGTATTTTAATCAGTATATTTTTGTGATATAAATTTCTAATACGTGGTACGGGTGGGAATTCAGGTCCCAAAACATGATCCTTAAAAACCTGATAAAGTACTGTTTTTAGCCAATCAGCACCTTCATTGACACGGTTATAGTCTTTGTGTTTTAAAGTGATTTTTATAAGTCTATAGTAAGGCGGATATTTGTATATACGCCGTTGGTAGTTTTGTTCCTCAAACATTTTGTGGTAATCATTTGTCGAAACCTGTTGCAATACATTGTGATTTGGATTAAAAGACTGAATCAATACTTGGCCTCTAACATCCCTCCTACCAGCACGGCCTGAAACTTGTTGCAGCAATTGAAAACTTCTTTCATGAGATCTAAAATCAGGAAAATTAATCAATTGGTCCGCGTTGAGCACACCAACCAGCTTCACAAATCTAAAATCTAAACCTTTGGTAAGCATTTGTGTACCGACTAAAATATCAATGTCTTTTTTCTCAAAACGGTGAATGATTTGATCATAGCCATATTTTCCTCGAGTCGTATCAAAATCCATGCGCGCAATAGAGGCACTTGGAAATAAAGCTTGTGCCTCTTCTTGAATTTGTTCAGTTCCAAAACCTTTATGGTTTATATCAACCCCTCCGCATGCCATACAGATAGGTTGAACAGCGATGGTATAGCTACAATAATGACAGCGCAATTGTTTGCTATGTTGGTGATAGGTTAAACTGACATCACAATTGGAACATTGGGGAACATGACCACAACTATTACAAGATACTACTGGCGCATAACCACGTCTATTTTGAAATAAAATGACTTGATAGCCTGAATCTAAAGTCTCTTGGATTTCAGAAATTAAGCGGTCACTAAAATGACCTTTCATTCGTTTTCGCTTGTATTTATCCTTTAAATCAACCAACTCAATAGCAGGTAATATAACATTGTTATAACGCTTATTTAGAGATACATAGCCATATTTTTTATGAATGTTAGCATTGTAGTAACTCTCAATACTTGGCGTAGCAGATCCTAAAATTGTTTTCGCATTAAAAAATTTTGCCAGCACAATGGAAGTGTCTCGCGCATGGTAGCGCGGCGACGGATCAAATTGTTTATATGAAGGTTCGTGTTCCTCGTCAACTACAATCAATCCCAAATTAGAAAATGGAAGCAACAAGGATGAGCGGGCACCAATTACCACTCTTGCCTGCTCAGATTTATTTAACACTTTCTGCCATATTTCTACCCGTTCATTGGGACTGAAGCGTGAGTGGTAAACCACGACTTGAGATCCAAAAAATTGCTTGAGACGAAAAACCAATTGAGAAGTCAGGGCAATTTCAGGCACTAAAAATAAAGCTTGCTTCCCGTGACGCAAGATACTTTCAATTTTTTTGATATAGATTTCCGTTTTTCCAGATGAGGTAACGCCATGAAAAAGACAAACCGATTTCTCTTTTAAGTTGTGATTTATAGCATCAAAGGCGGTTGACTGCTCTGGACTTAAAGCAATGTCTTGCTGGTCTTTGGAATTATCAAATTTAATACGATCGACTTCAATAAAATAAGCTTCAAAAACCCCTTTATCAATCAGAGTTTTAATTTGAGAGGCGGTTGCATTAGTCTGGGTTTTTAAATCAGATACGGTAATTTGACTTTTCTGACTTACCAAAGAAAAATACCCCAAAACAATGGCGCTTAACTTTTTAGCTCTTTTAAATTCCTGTTCAAGTTTGGCCAAGGCATCATTGCCAGAGTAAGAATTAGAAATTCGAAGGCATCTTTCTAATTTTGGTTTAAATTTTTCTTTAAGACTTTGAGATGTTGTTAAGATCTTAGCCTCCATCAAGGGTGTTAAAACAGAAAAAATATTCTTTTTATTGAGAATATTTTGGATGTCTTCTATTTTTAATCTTGATGCTTGTTCTAAGGCCTCTAATATTAAATATTGATCATCAGTTAGTTGAATAGTATTGACATTTGCATTGGGAACAAGCGCAACCAATGTTTCACTTTGCAAAAGAAACGCACTTGGAATGGCTGCGCTCATAACTTCTCCAAGGCTACACATATAATACTTAGATATCCAATCCCATAACTTAAATTGAAAAGCATTTACCATGGGTGCATTGTCTAAAATGCTGTGAATGGACTTCACTTCATAAGCAATGGGTGCTTTACAGTGTAATTTTAATGCAATACTTGTGTATATTTTATTCTTGCCGAAAGGAACCGTAACTCGGAAACCGGGTTTTATAAATTCTGACTCGGCTTTGGTAATCGCATAGGTGAAGTTGCGTTCCAACGGAAGCGGTAAAATCACATCTACAAAATATTGATGTGCTACTGACATGAGTCTTTCAGGCGTTGCAAAGAAGCATTCAATTCAAACCCTAGCAATAAAATAATGGCATTGAGCCAGAAGTAAAAAAGAAGGATTAAAAGGGCTCCAATAGATCCGTAAAGTTGATTATAAGTTGAGAAATTCTCAATGTAAATTCCAAAAAGATAGGAGTTCAAAAGTACCAAAAAAGTAGTCAACAAAGCACCGATAGAGAAAAACCGAAACAATCTACCGTCTTTTGTACCAAAAAAATAAAGAACAGCAGTACCTAAATAAATCATCAAAATAAAAAATAAGAATTTTAAAGCATTTATCCATTCTAATTCAGAAACTGAATCGGTCATATTCAAACTTTGGTATATAGGGTGCACTATATAAATTTCTAAAAATCCAACACCAACAAGGGTTGAAATCAGTATGAGAACCAAAATGATGGAAACGCCAAAAGCATGCAGATATTGATTGATGAAATTTCGATTTAATTTTTGATGGTATGAGTTTTCAAAGCCAGAAAAAACAGCATTAACCCCGTTAGACATCAACAACATAGAAACTATGAAAACAGAAGACAACAAACCGCCAGAACTGTTTTTATTGATGTTTTCAAAAATATTTTGATTAAAAAATTCAGAAGTGTTTGGAGGCAAGGACGCATCTAGAAAATTGAGAAATTCAGATTGAAAGCTCTCTATTGGAATATACGGGATAAGAATAATAATAAACAATAAAAAGGGGAAAATAGCCATAAAGAAACTGTAGGCTACCGCACTGGCTCGTATACTAAGTGCACCATTAATAATTCCTAAAATATACATTTCAAACAAATCGTATAAAGACAAGCCCTCAAGTCCTGGAAGCTGAATGGATTTAAACAGTCGAACCACCCATTTGACCAAAGGAATTTTATTCAATTGATTTTCAATATTTTGACTCATTTAAAGGCTTTTAAACTTAAATCTAAGTTGTGAACTGAGTGTGTCAATGCACCTGATGAAATATAATCAACACCACATTCGGCATAATGTCGTAAAGTAACCTCATTAATGCCACCAGAAGATTCTGTATGGCACTGGTCTCCAATTAAAGAAACCGCTTTTTTGGTGTCTTGTATCCCGAAATTATCAATTAAAATACGATCGGCACCCCCGTGGTCTAAAATTGCTTGTATTTCGTCCAAATCACGTGCTTCAACAATAATTTTTAGGGACAAATCGTGTTTCCTAAGATAAAGCATTGTTTTTTCTAATGCCTCAGTAACTCCGCCTGCAAAATCGATATGATTGTCCTTGAGCATGATCATGTCATACAAGGCAAATCGATGGTTGACACCCCCACCAATAGACACCGCCCATTTTTCCAAAACTCTTATGCCAGGGGTTGTTTTGCGGGTGTCTAAAATTCTTGTTTTTGTGCCCTTTAGTAAATCAACATATGCACTTGTCTTTGTAGCAATTGCACTCATTCGTTGCATGGCGTTGAGTACCAAACGCTCAGCTTTTAAAATAGATTGCTGTGAACCCATTACTTCAAAAGCAATATCCCCAAATTTAACAGCAGTTCCATCCTTGATCAGAATCTTTACCTTTAGCTTCGGGTCAACATATTTAAACACACTTTTGGCGAATGTTACTCCAGCTAAAATTCCATTGTCCTTTACAATAAGTCGGGCTTTACCAAAGGTGTTTTCTGGAATACACGCAAGAGAACTGTGATCGCCCTCCCCTACATCTTCGCGAATGGCATTGGCTATAATACGTTCTATTTCATTTTTAAAAGCTAATGAACTGATCATAGGATTTAGTTTAATGCGAATGTAATAATTTGAATGCTTATAAATATAAGAATAAAATCTATTTTATGATTAACTTTGCCATGTGAAAATCAAAGTATTGGTACTAGGGAAAACAGACGCAAAAGCGCTGAAAGAATTGATTCAAAAATACGAATCCAGACTTCGGCATTACATTCCGTTTTCGATGGAAATCATTCCCGACTTAAAAAATACCAAAAATCTTAGCATAAGTCTACAAAAAGAAAAAGAAGGGCAACTGATTTTGAATAAAATAAACACTTCAGATCGATTCTTTTTATTAGACGAAAAAGGAAAAGATTATGATTCTATTGAATTTTCAATGTTTTTACAAAAACAAATGAACTCTGGATTAAAACAAATGGTGATTGCGATTGGCGGACCTTATGGTTTTTCAGAAGCAGTATATAAAAGTGCTCATGGTAAAATTTCGTTTTCAAAAATGACTTTTTCCCATCAAATGATTCGTTTATTTGTTGTAGAGCAATTGTACAGAGGTATGAGTATCTTAAAAAACGAACCCTATCACCACCAATAAAAGAGGCCATGATTGAAATCGTTTTTGCAACTAATAATCCCAATAAACTTCATGAAGTTCAAGAACAACTTCCCAAAGGGATTAAACTCATTAGCTTAAAAGACATTGGATGTAACGAAGAAATTCCTGAAACTCAAAATACCATTGAGGGTAATGCCATTCAAAAAGTCAATTATATCAAGAAAAAATACAATTTAGATTGCTTTGCTGACGATACTGGCTTAGAAGTTGAAATTTTAAATGGGGAACCTGGAGTCTACTCAGCACGTTATGCCGGTCCTGAAAAAAATGCGGATGATAACATCCAAAAATTACTTTATAAATTAAAAGATAAAGCCAACCGAAAAGCACAATTTAAAACGGTCATTGCATTGCATTTTAGGGGGAAATTAATAACTTTTGAAGGGATTTGCAAAGGAGAAATTACAGAAAATGTTATGGGTTCCGGAGGCTTTGGTTACGATCCAATTTTCAAACCTTTAGGGCATTCAAAAACTTTCGCGCAATTGGCTTTATATGAAAAAAACAAGATTGGACACAGAGGCCAGGCTGTTGCTCAGTTAATTGATTTCTTTGAAGCTTAAACAAAATTAATTAATGTACCTTTGCCGCAAATCCTCAGGGTGAGGATGTGATGTAAGGAGCATTAGGTATAAAATTCGATACGCTTCTGAGGCAACACGACAAACGCATATCGAAATAAACATACTAATGAATGTATTCCAAACATTAGGCCTTGAAGCACACTTGCTTCAGGCCATCACAGATCTTGGCTTTGAAACACCAAGTGAAGTTCAAGAAAAAACAATACCAACCCTTCTCTCTAAAGAATGTGATCTTGTAGCACTGGCGCAAACAGGAACAGGTAAAACTGCAGCCTTTGGCTTTCCAATGCTGCAAAAAATAAATATTGAGAGCCGAACGACCCAAGGTTTAATTTTATCGCCAACAAGAGAACTTTGTCTTCAAATAACAAATGAGATAAAACTCTATGGAAAATACTGCAAAGGTTTAAATGTCACGGCTATTTACGGTGGCGCTAGCATTACAGATCAAGCAAAAAACGTTAAGCGTGGTGCGCAAATAATTGTAGCGACTCCTGGACGTATGAAGGATATGATCAACAGGCGCTTGGTTGATATTTCAAAAATTGACTATGCCGTATTAGACGAAGCTGATGAAATGCTTAATATGGGCTTTTTTGAGGATATAAAATCCATTCTTTCGCATACTCCAGAGGAAAAATCAACTTGGTTGTTTTCTGCTACCATGCCCAAAGAGGTTTCAATAATCGCTAAAAAATTCATGTCCAATCCAACGGAAATCACAGTAGGACACAAAAACATTGGCAGTAAAAATGTTTCACATGAATTCTATTTGGTAGGTTCAAGAGACCGTTATCCTGCTCTAAAACGTTTGGCAGACGCCAACCCAAATATATTTGCTGTTATTTTTTGTAGAACAAAAAGAGACACCCAAAAAGTGGCTGAAAAACTTATTGAAGATGGGTACAATGCAGGGGCATTGCATGGTGATTTAAGTCAAAATCAACGTGACTTGGTTATGAAATCTTTCCGAAATAAACAAATTCAAATGTTAGTCGCTACAGATGTGGCTGCTCGTGGTATTGATGTCGACGATATCACTCACGTCATTAACTACCAATTGCCGGACGAAATTGAGACTTACACTCACCGCAGTGGCCGAACAGGACGTGCAGGAAAGACAGGCTTATCTATGGTTATCATTACCAAAAGTGAGCAACGCAAAATCAAGTCAATTGAAAAAATGATTCAAAAACAGTTTGTGAAAAAAGAAATTCCGCAAGGAATGGAAATATGTGAAGTCCAACTCAAGGCATTGGCGCACAAAATTCACGAAACAGAAATAAATCATAAAATTGACAACTATTTAGAAGAAATTAATGCGTTGTTTGAGAATGCTTCAAAAGAGGACCTCATCAAAAAATTCTTTTCTGTTGAATTTACACGCTTTTACAATTATTACGATAAAGCAAAAAATTTGAACGCCCCGAAGGGAAATGACAACTTTTCAGAAAAAAATGAAACTGATAACTCTGCAAGATTTTTTATAAATATTGGCAAAAAAGACGGTTACGATTGGATGCGGCTAAAAGACTTTCTTAGAGACAGTCTGGAACTTGGACAAGATGCTGTTTTTAAAGTAGATGTGAAGGATAGTTTTTCATTTTTTAACACAGAAACTGTTCATATGCCAAAAGTGCTAGAGTTTTTTAGTGACTTTAAACAAAATGGCCGCTACATAAATGTTGAAATCACGGAGAAACAAGACCGAAGTCGTCAAAGACGTAAAGGAAAAAGAAGAAACGACAGTCAAAAGTCACGTGGAAATTTTAGCAAAGGACGAAAGCAAAGAAGTTCTGATTTCAAAAAAGGTTCAGGCCACTCTCGACCAAGAAGAAACCGCCGTAGGTAGCCACTATATTAATATTCAAATAAAATTTAATTAGACATTGGGTATTTAAGCTTTGTTTAGTATTTTTATAGAAGCATTTTTTCCATGAAACACCTTCTGCTAATCATTTTATTATTTGTTTTACCACAACAGTTAGTGGCGCAACAAAAGGAGCTTGTGAGGGGTAAAATTGTTGATGCTTCCGACGATAAGCCCATGGAAAATGTCAATATTGTAAATCTCAATCAAGTTTTTGGAACTGCGACCAATCAAGAAGGGGCGTTTGAGATTCAAGCGAAGGTAAATGACACACTTCATCTTTCATTTTTGGGTTATAAATCCATTAAGGTTCGTGTCACAAACGACTGGGTTAATTTTGGCAATCAAACCACTATTAAACTTACTGAACTTGCTTTCGCATTAGAAGAGGTAACCATTAATAAGCTCAAGCTCACAGGTTATCTAGAAATTGATATCAAGCAAATTCCGATACAGAAAAATATACGTTACAGTATTTCTGGTTTAAATTCGGGCTATGAATCTAGTCCTAGAACTCCCAGCATGGTTACAAAGGTTTTGGGCGCTATTTTTAACCCAGCAGATTTTTTACACAATGTCTTTGGTAAGAAGCCTCGCGAAATGCGAAAACTTCGAAAAATGAAACAACAAGACGAAATCCGTAACATTCTCTCGTCTCGTTTTGATAGAGAGATGTTAACTGCTCTTCTAAAGGTTGACAAGATCGATCTAGATCTTCTTATAAGTGAATGTAACTATTCGGATGACTTTATAAAAACAGCAAATGACCTTCAAATTCTGGACGCGATTAGTGAATGTTACGAGCAATATAAAATTTTAAGTCGCGAACGAAATTAGTTTTATAAAGTTTGTTGTTTGGTAAATTTTCGTAAAGTAATACTACATGCCCCAAAATGAACATTATTTGCTATTTCATCAAATTTATTCTTGCATCTTTATCTTGGGATTGTTATTTACAATTTTTAATAACCAACAATTCATACAATGGGAATTATAAGTACAATCATTACAGGTGCCATAGAGGCATGGCTTGGCAGCCTAATATTTAAAGGAACAGGCTTAGGGCTTTTTGGAAATATCTTCATTGGTATTGCAAGAAGTTTTGTAGAAAACTGGTCGCTTGGCAGGTTTGGAATTAGCCTTGGTGACGGCTGGATCGGTGCAGTTTTGACACCAGCTATCGCTGCGTTCATTATTCTATTTTAAATTAATATATTATCTAATAAGATAGTCTAGTAATAACTTGACTTGTTAAGTTAAAAATGAACATACAAAGTGACTAAAAAACTGCGTGTCCATTTTTTATTAAATTAAGTCCTTTTGTTTTTGGCTTCAATCCACTTGGATAAGTACTTTGTAGATTGTAAGCTATGGTGTTGAAGCAAAAGTCCTGTTATATTTTTTAAACGGTGATTATCTAGCTGCTTAAATAGCTGGTCTATTTTGGCTAAAAAAAGAGATTCAAATTCAGATCGAGAAAAGCGCTTTAAAAGAACATTAAATCCATCATTTTGGGCAGTCTCCCAGATGTCTTTTTCGTTATACAACTGCAAAGACTTGAATACAAAGTTTTGTAGATCATCTTCAATAAATCCATTAGAAGGAAGTGTGCCAAAAAGGCCTTCTGCAGCAACAGTGGAAAGCCCGCATGGCGTTCCATTTCGCATGGCATCTAATACTTTTCCTTTGAGACCTGCTCCAAATTGAAGCGGTGCTAATAAAAGACGGTAAGAACTTAAGAGTGAATCTATATCTTCTGCGCGTCCATAAACATAAAAATTATTTTTTTGATCTTCAAGTGTCAAATGTTGTGGCTTTGCATAGGCGCCATAAATATGGAGCTGAGCTTCTGGTAATTTTTGACTTAGTAAAGGCCAAATTTTGTGTTTTAAATACTGAACAGCCTGAACATTAGGAGGGTGTATAAAATTTCCTAAAAAAACGAAATTTTTTCGAGTCTCATAGCCCGAAAAATCCTTTGGGTTTTGAATTTCAGTGGGATGTAAAACAAAAGGGATGTAAAACAATAGCGAAGCATCAATGCCAAGTTCTTGAGTGAGAATTTTAAATTCAACTTCAGAAATAATGAGCGATAGATCTGAGCGGTAGATACTTGCAATTTCGCGTTTGGCAACATCAGATTTCAAAAACGTTTTAGAGAAACGTACCGTAGAATCTAAATTTTCCCCACGTGCCTTTCTCAAAAAATGAAGATCTTCTGTATCTAAAACTCTAAGCGCATCAGGACAGCATTTCGCAACGCGCCAACCAAATTGTTCTTCAGTCATAAAGCGGTCAAAGAGAACAACAGATGGGTTTAACGCAAAAATATATTCATCAAAACTTGAGTCATTAAGCTTTAGTGATTTAACCTCAATTCCTAGTGTATTCAGATCAAAAGAATGTACTGAAAGGCTGGCAGTAGTGCCAAAAATAATTTTGTAATCGGCATCAATAAACAATTTCAACAATTGTAAAATACGGGCCCCAGCCGCAGAAGAACTGGGTTCGGGGTAAACAAAGCCTATACAAAATACGATTTTTTGCTGCTGCATATGTAAAATATCAATTCAAAAATAGAAATTAATCGGCGCATCTTGGCTTGAAATGAAAATCTTCTCATTAAAAGTGATATCTTTGCGTCTTAAACTGAGAGCAAATGTCATTAACGCCGCTGAATGCTATTTCACCCATCGATGGTCGCTACAGATCTAAAACACTAGAACTTGCTGCTTTTTTTTCAGAAGAAGCGCTCATTAAATACAGAGTACTTGTAGAAGTGGAATATTTCATTGCACTTTGTGAGCATCCATTGAAGCAGTTGGCTGATTTTGATTCAAATTTGTTTGAAAGTTTAAGAGCCATTTATAAAGAGTTTTCAACAGAAGATGCAAAAGCTATAAAGCAAATTGAACAAACTACCAATCACGACGTAAAAGCGGTAGAATATTTCATCAAAGACAAATTTGACCAGCTCAATATCAGTCGTTACAAAGAATTTATTCATTTTGGATTGACCTCACAAGACATCAACAACACCGCCATTCCATTGAGTATTAAACTTGCCAATGAACAAATATACATCCCTCAATTGTTAACACTTATTGAGACCTTGGATAAATTCTCTAAAGACTGGGCTTCCATTCCTATGTTGGCCAGGACCCACGGACAACCGGCTTCTCCTACCCGCTTAGGAAAAGAAATAGCGGTATTCAAAGTGCGCTTAGAAGCGCAATTAGACATTTTAAAAAGCATCCCCTATGCCGCTAAGTTTGGGGGCGCTACCGGAAATTTCAATGCACATCATTTGGCATACCCTAATGTTGACTGGAAGTTATTTGCAAACAAATTGCTGAACGAAACGCTTGGGCTGCAGCACTCCTTCCCTACCACTCAAATTGAGCATTATGACCATATGGCAGCGCTTTTTGATGCAATGAAACGCATCAATTCAATCTTGATTGATATGGATCGTGATTTTTGGACCTATATCTCCATGGATTATTTTAAACAAAAAATCAAAAAAGGAGAAGTTGGTAGTTCTGCGATGCCGCATAAAGTAAATCCTATTGATTTTGAAAACAGTGAGGGAAATCTTGGGATTGCCAATGCAATTTTTGAACACCTCTCGGCCAAACTTCCCATATCAAGGTTACAACGCGATTTGACGGACAGTACTGTTTTAAGAAATGTGGGGGTCCCTTATGCCCACACAATAATTGCCTTTAATTCGACCTTAAAAGGACTTCATAAACTGCTGCTAAACGAGACTAAAATAGCCCAAGATTTAAATCAAAACTGGGCAGTCGTTGCTGAAGCCATTCAAACAGTTCTCAGAAGAGAAGGCTATCCAAATCCCTACGAAGCACTCAAAGGATTGACGCGTACCAATGCGGAGATAAATGCAGAGTCCATCGCTGATTTTATTGACGGTTTAAAGGTTAGTGACAGCATTAAAGCTGAATTGAAAAACATCAGCCCATCAAACTATACTGGAATTTAATTTCTACAAAGCCGATGGCTTCATAAAGTTAAAAAAGCTATCTACGTTCTTATAGTCAAGGTCTAGTTTTTCTATGAGGGGCCCAAGTTGCATTATTTCGGAAAGATTCATATCCTTACCTAAAACACGAATGACGGCAAAGCCAACTTGGTTAGAGTTGATTAAAATAACAACTTCATCCATGTTATGATCTTCACCAACAGTGTAAATTTTAATTCTACCATCCTTAGAGTTTCCAAGACGAAACAATTCATTGTACTTGACTTCCTTGAGCAATTGTTTTACAAAATTAAGTTCAGCTTTATAAACAATATCACTTCCTGACTTTAAACTATAACCAAGCATATTAAACTTCTGAATAGAATTAATGGCTTTTTGTTCAGACTCGGTTATATCATTTATATCAATATCTAAAAAAGATACGGGAAAGTCCATAGCAATAAAACCGGATGCTTCCTGATGGTCTACATAATAGGTTTGAAGGCTGGGTTCAGAATTACAACTTAAAAAAAGTAAGCAAATAAGTGTAAAATACAGGGGCTTTAAAAAAAATAATTTCATTCTGTCTTAGATGCGTTTTCAAGTTGTTTTCCTCCAGGAACATTTAACTGCTCGGTCAAAACAGCTAAAGTTCGCAAATCAATATCGCCATTCAACGAAAGTAAAACAGTTTCATCAGAACTTTCCGTACCACGAACCAACATCAATAGTTCTGAAACATGGAATTCGTCACGCCCCGATTGTACATAAAATTTGATGTTTTGATCGCCGTCTTTAACACGCATCAGCTCCTCTAATTTTGAAGCTTTGACATAGGTGTTTACGTCGGCACTAATTGCATTAGAAACCGATGTGTCTTTAGTAGTGAAGACGGTTAAATTATTGAGCGTTTTAATTTGATCTAAAAAAGCATCTGCTTCCGGGTCGTTGGTTTTAACTTTCATTTCTGCTAACATCCCAAACATTTTTTGATTGACGACTACCGAACTTACATTGTCCATATCCTCATATTTTTCAAAAAGGCTTTGTGTGAAAACTAAAGAGGTTGAGACTAGAGATAATATTGTGAAAAAATTTTTCATTATTGTGTTTTTTAATTTTTAAGTTTAAAAATTTTGTGGGTTGATGTGTTAAAGTTATTTAAAATAGTTAGATTTTGTTTTCCTTTACCATAGGAATTTGAGATTATTTGCAAAGTTTTAAGTTTTGAAGTTCCTTTGTTTATGTTTCTGGATAACATTTCAATTGCCGATTTGGTTTGATTATAAGTTAAAAGATTTTCATTTGTGAGCTCTTTGGTCCCATTATTAAAATTCGTTCCCAAGAAAATTCCTAGGATTAAAGCAGCGGCAGCGGCCATTGAAAACCATTGAATTTTATGATTTTTTTTAGGAATCAAAATTTTCTTTTTGTAGGTGTCCAAGCCTGCGGTTGAAAAACTATTGAACAGTTGTTTATATACTTTTAAATGATCAGGTATTTCTGATTTTTGAAAAAACGTTTTTAATTCTGCTTCTTCATTTAAATTGGTTTCACCCAATTCGTATTTTTTTAATAAATTTTCAATTTTTCTTAATACCATGATTATGTAATTGATTTAATTGAGTCTTTAATGTTTTTCTGGCTCTTGAAAGTGCCACTCTTATAGCAGTTTCTTTCATGTCTAATATTTTAGATATTTCCTTAAAATCATAACATTCAACATCTCTTAATTGCACAATTAATTGCTGTTTTTCTGGTAAAATGTTTATCAACTTCTCAATTAAACTAATGCTGTCGCTGGTTTCTATTTTTGTTTGTAACGAGGCCGCTTTGCTATTGTGGTAATTTTCATGAGTAATTCTCAAATTTTGAGCCTGTCTAGATCTTAATCTGTCCAAACAATGGTTTTTTGTGATCGTCATTGCAAAAGCCTCAGGATTATTATAATCACTCAAACGTTTTCGACTTTTCCATAATTTTAAAAGAACATCTTGTGTCGCATCCTCTGCCTCTTCACTTGAAACCAAAAAACGTTTCGAAAATCGAAATATTTTATCTGTGATAGGGCTAACAAACGCTAAATACTCACTTTCGCTCATTGAATTAACTATAAATTTAAGACGAATTAAGACTTGGATTGTTACAAGACTAAAAAATATTTATAAATTAAAATAAATAACAGTAAATTGTAAACGCTTAAACGCTACGTTTAAGCGTTGAATATTTAAATAAAATCCTACTTTTTATGAAAACAAAATTTAAATGTATCGCACTTGTAATCCTGATGGTTTTTACCTCCAGTTGTTTTGAGGACGGAGACGATAATGTTACAGCAGGCACAAGCATCAAAGATTTTGTATGGAAAGCTATGAATGTGGTGTATCTATACAAATCTAATGTAAATGATCTTTCAAATGACCGCTTTGCAACAAACGCTGATTACCAAAATTACTTAGACAGCAACGAAACTCCCGAGAACTTGTTTGAAGCTTTGATATACGACCGTGAAAATGTAGATCGCTTTAGCTTCATCACGAGCAACTATTTTGAATTGGAACAGCAATTGAGTGGTGTTACTTTGAATAATGGTGCCGAATTTAATTTTTATTTGGTTCCAGGAAGCACTACATCGGTTTTTGGGGTGGTGCGATTGGTTCACCCAAACAGTAGTGCGAGTTCCGCCAATCTTTCTCGTGGACAAGTCTTTAATAAAATTAACGATATTTCCCTGGACTCCTCTAACTTATCATCTTTGTTGGCCAACAATAGCTATAGCTTAGGCTTGGCGACTTATGATGACAACAATACAGAAACCATTTCAGATGATTTAATCATTGATGGTAATCAGACTGTTACTATTGTGAAAGAAGGCTATGAAGAGAATCCTATCTTCAATGCAACAGTAATTGATATAAATGCTGAAAAAGTAGGCTATTTGATGTACAACAGTTTTGTGAATGAATTTGACAGCGAACTAAATGTGATATTTGGTGATTTTAAATCTCAAAGTATTGATCACTTGGTATTGGACTTGAGGTACAACTCTGGCGGAAGCGTTCAAACAGCAGCCGCTTTGGGAAGTATGATCACTGGGCAGTTTCAAAATCAAGTTTTTACAACTCTAAAGTATAATGAGACTTTGGAAAGTAATAATTTTGATTACAATTTCACCAACACACTCAGCAATGAGGAAATCATAAACAGCTTGAACCTAGACAAGGTTTACATTCTTACTTCAAACCGTTCAGCTTCAGCAAGTGAAATGATGGTTAATAGCTTAAAGTCATATATAGAAGTTGTTCAAATTGGAGGTCAAACCGTGGGCAAGTCCCAAGCGTCTCAAATTGTATATGATTCACCAAATTTGGGTCGAGAAAATGCAAATCCAGGCCATACTTATGCCCTGCTTCCATTAATAGCCATCACCGTGAATAAAAATGATGAAACAGTACCGCCCTCTGGAATTGTACCAACTGTTAATTTATTAGAGCGCCCTGCCTACTACGGAACGATTGGTGATGTAGAAGAGCCGCTGTTAAAGGCCGCTATACAAGATATTCAAGGCAGCAATAGATTGGCTTTCCCATCAGAAAACGAAGCACCTCCAACAGGTTTAAACGCTTTGAACCCTTTGGAGACTTTAATGTATATTGAATGAACCGCCAAAAATGAATAAAAAACACTTTGTTATAGCACTTATTATGGTTTTGGCAGCTATTTCAAGGCTGATTCCACATCCACCAAACTTTGCGCCGGTCACTGCCATTGCACTGTTCAGCGGGTTTTATGTGACAAATAAACTTCTTGTTTATGCACTTCCTATTGGTATCATGATGCTTTCAGATTTATTTTTAGGATTTTCAAGTATTTCTTATTTTGTATATGGCGCCTTTGTGATGGTCAGTTTCATTGGAACCTTTTCTAAGAATCCTAAAATTTTTAAAATCGTGCCCTGCATTCTATTGAGTAGCATCAGTTTCTTTATAATTACCAATTTTGGCGTTTGGATACTTGGTGGTTACCCCAAAACGTGGACAGGCTTGGCAACATGCTATACAATGGCAATCCCTTTCTTTAAAAATTCTCTGATGGGAGATTTTTTCTACACTGGAGTGATGATTTTATGTTATTTACTGAGTCGAAAAACCTTTTTAAGAACCGCTTGAAAATCCTTAAAATGTTCTAAATAAATTGAAACCAAAGTAAACATCTCCATCTGACCAGTCTCCAGCAGCAGCGGTCATGGCGTTGATGGAATTCATGGGTTGTGAGTTAGAAAATAATAGTTGGAAAACATGACCACCCGTTTCAATATCGACTCCTATTCCAAGAGGATTATTGAAAATTGAAGCATCTGCTCTATTGAAATGATAGCCATAATCTATGTTGATGGAGGTACGTTTGGAAACTTTATATCGACCCCCAAGACTGAGCGCGTACTGGGTATTTTCTTGTTGGTCAAAAACAACTGTATTTTCATGAAAAATTGTAGGTGAAAAAAGCAAGGACAACGCATTGTTGAATTTTTTAGAAATTATAAGCTGGTTGAAATAGCCCATGCGGTTGCTAAAGGATAGTGTTGGATAGAGCTCTTTCTCTAGAGAAGAATCCAAAGTAATAGAACAATAATAGACCAATGTGAAAGGAAAATTCTCGGACTGTTTAATCAACCTGGATTTAAACCCTAAATCAAAAGTTTTCTTGTATGAGGTTCTTGAAAAACTAATATTGGAGAAAGAATTTAAACCATAAATAAAATTTAATCGAGTTACCGCATCGTCTAAACCAAAGAAATTATCAAAACCATATTTGATACTTCCAAACCTATGGGAAACCGAAAAAGAAAGTTCTTTTGCCGAAACGAGTTTGGTAGACTCAAAATTGACAACTTTCAAGCTCTTAAACGCAGCAGAGACCCCTTGACTGCTATCTTGGTAATCAATGGCCTCTAATAAATCGGTTTGAGCATTTAAACAGTGGTTGAAAAACAACAGACACAGAAAAAGTTTAATAGGTGATTTCATAGAAAAAGTTGGATTAATTATTGATTCACGATCGAACAATCATTTAATTTATACTCCTGAAAAAGTTCATCGTAACCAATAAATTTTCCCAAAAGCCTTATAGTATCTCCAACTTTCACATCAGAAATACCATTTTTAAACTTACAAAATATTTTTTTATCAACTATTAAAGCAGATTTTTTAACTGTTGTTACAGCTCCACTCAAAAGAATGTTGTTTTCTGATAAGTTTGATTTATTTGAAGTGTTATCCATTGAAAATTTATAAATTAATT
Organism: Formosa sp.; assembly: GCA_002684355.1. Taxonomy (GTDB): domain Bacteria; phylum Bacteroidota; class Bacteroidia; order Flavobacteriales; family Flavobacteriaceae; genus UBA3537. The sequence continues at coordinate 94,308 of NYVA01000029.1, read as the reverse complement.
CTGCAGAAGACAATTCAATTGAAGGCGCTAATCGGTCTAAAAAAAAACAGACATAAACAGTGGTACTGACCACAGCAAAAGCAATAATTAAAGCCACTACTTTTCTCATAAAAGAAAGTTTAATTATTTAATTTTTCTAAATCTAAATTTATAGAAACATAAATCTTTTCGGGAATTTTACTGCGAACAATTCTAGGAACTTTAATATCAAAGTCCGAAACAACCAATTGGAATTCGCCATTGATACCAATTCGGTTATTCTTAATTTCTACAATTAGTGGGATTTCATTAAGTTGTTTTTCAACACCGTGAAAGGACAAGACACCAGAAAAAAGACAGGTTTTTGAATCCTGAATGTCAAAATTGGAAATTTTTCCAGTAAATGTAGTCTTGGGGTGAATGTCTGATTCAGCGTAACTTTCATTGAAGTGTTCTTCCATGAGAGAATTTTTAAATGAAAAACCTTTGACCAATGCCAAAACAGCAATCTCACCACCGTCAACATTTAAGATGGCTGAAACTGAGCTATTTTCAGCTTTAACTGGTACAAAAGAATTGAGTTTTGAATCAAATGTGATAATGCCATTACGGGTCAAATACTGCTGTTGAGCCTGTAAATTTAACGGCACGCTAAAGCCAATAACAATCAACAAAAAAGGTATAAATTGTTTCATATTATAGAACTATTTATTCTGTCACAGTGATAGTTCCAAACATAGAAGCTACGTGCGGATCACATACATATTGCGTGGCTCCGACTACTGTAAATTCGTGCATAAACTGATAGCCAGCAGTGCTAATGTATCCAGAATCAAAGGATTCAACCCCGGAAGTCGATCTAAGGTTATGGGTGCCGCTTCCCCAAGTCCAACGAACGGTATCACCAACTTTTATATTTAATTGTTGATTTGCACTAATGCTGGAGTTTGCCCAAAATAAATCATGTAATGTGACATCAGGATTAGCAGGAGTTAAATCAGAAATGCTGTCGTTTTCACAACTTGTTACGATAACTGCGAAAATTAATAGGAATGCTTTGTATTTCATATCAGATATTTTAACAAATATATCTAAAATGAAACTTTAAAATTGTTAAAATATTGACAATACTCTAAAGCGATTACTTGCTTAAATACATCTTTCGCCTGGCGTACAGGTCGTAAAATTCATCGTCCTTAAGGCTATCTATGAATAAAATGCTCTCACCAGTGCTTTTCATTTCTGGTCCCAATTGTTTGTTGACATTCGGAAACTTATTGAAAGAGAAAACAGGTTGTTTGATGGCATAGCCTTCCAATTGTGGGTTGAAATCAAAATCTGTGACCTTGTTGTGACCTAACATTACCTTGGTGGCGTAATTAACATAGGGCTCTCCATAAGCCTTGGCGATGAATGGAACCGTTCTAGAGGCTCTTGGATTGGCTTCTATAATGTAAACCATGTCATCTTTGACTGCAAACTGAATGTTGATCAATCCAACAGTATTCAGCGCAAGCGCAATTTTCTTGGTGTGGTCCTTAATTTGTTGAAGTACCAAGTCACCTAAGTTAAAGGGTGGTAAAGTCGCATTGCTGTCTCCAGAGTGGATACCACAAGGTTCAATATGCTCCATAATCCCAATAATATAAACATTCTCCCCATCACATATAGCATCAGCCTCTGCTTCAATAGCGCCATCCAGATAATGATCCAATAGCAGCTTATTATTAGGAATTTTTCGAAGTAAATCAACCACATGGGATTCTAATTCTTCCTTGTTTATTACAATTTTCATGCCTTGGCCCCCTAAAACATAGGAAGGTCTGACTAAAATTGGAAAGTTCAGTTTGTCTGCCACTTGCAAGGCTTGGTCCGCCGTTTCAGCCGTATCAAATTCTGGATATGGAATGTTGTTGTCTTTTAATAAAGTAGAAAAGGAACCACGGTCTTCCGCTAAATCTAATGATTGATAACTGGTTCCCAAAACCTTAATACCATAACGGTCTAACTTTTCTGCCAGTTTAAGCGCAGTTTGGCCTCCGAGTTGAACAATAACGCCTTCCGGTTTTTCATGCTGAATGATGTCGTAAATGTGTTCCCAAAAAACAGGTTCGAAATATAGCTTATCTGCAGTGTCAAAATCGGTTGATACTGTTTCAGGATTACAATTTATCATAATGGTTTCGTAACCACATTCAGCGGCAGCCAAAACACCGTGAACACAACAATAATCAAACTCAATCCCTTGACCAATACGATTAGGGCCAGACCCTAATACAACAACTTTCTTTTTATCAGATACAACACTTTCATTGTCTGTGTAGGTGTTGCCATCTTTAGTCGTCATTTCACTCTCAAAAGTAGAATAATAATAAGGCGTTTTAGCCTCAAACTCTGCAGCACAAGTATCTACCAACTTATAAACACGGTTGATGTGAAAGGCCATTCGTTTTTTATAAACTTCACTTTCCAAACAACCCAGCATATGGGCGATTTGACGGTCTCCGTATCCTTTTTGTTTAGCCTCTAAAAGAAGGGGTTTCGTGATGGTTTCAATCTCGAAATTCGAAATTTCCTTTTCAAGAAAATACATTTCCTCATATTGTTTTAAAAACCACATGTCAATTTTGGTGATTTCGTAAATTCTGGACAACGGAATCCCCATTTGAATGGCATCATAAATCACAAAAACACGGTCCCAGCTGGCGTGTTTGAGCTTGCTAATGACTTGATCGTAGTCTTTATAGCCTTTTCCGTCGGCGCCCAAGCCATTGCGTTTGATTTCTAAGGATTGTGTTGCCTTGTGTAAGGCCTCTTGAAACGAACGACCGATGCCCATAACCTCTCCCACAGCTTTCATTTGAAGCCCTAGTTCTCTGTCACTGCCTTCAAATTTATCGAAGTTCCAACGCGGTATTTTGACAATCACATAATCCAAAGTGGGTTCAAAAAGAGCAGAGGTTGATTTGGTGATTTGATTATCTAGCTCGTCAAGATTATATCCTGTTGCTAATTTCGCTGCGACTTTGGCAATTGGATAGCCTGTGGCCTTGCTTGCAAGTGCTGAGGAACGGGAAACCCGTGGATTGATTTCTATGGCAATGATGTCCTCGTTTTCATCTGGACTTACAGCAAATTGAACATTACAACCCCCAGCAAAATCTCCAATGCTACGCATCATATGAATGGCCAGATCGCGCATTTTCTGATAGGTATTATCACTTAAGGTCATGGCAGGAGCTACAGTGATAGAGTCTCCTGTATGAATGCCCATGGGGTCCATGTTTTCTATGGAACAAATTATAACAACATTATTGTTGTCATCACGAAGCAATTCTAATTCATATTCTTTCCAGCCCATAAGCGCCTTGTCAATCATGACCTCATGTATGGGTGAAATCTCAAGACCACGCTTTAAAAGTTCATCAAAATCTTCTTCTTTATGGACAATGGAAGCACCAGCGCCACCTAATGTAAAAGACGCTCTAATCACAAGAGGGAAACCAAATTCTTGTGCAATTTCCTTCCCTTTTAGATAGGAATTTGCCGTGGCTTGAGGAGCCATTGGAATGTCAATTTTCAACATCAATTCTCGAAACTTCTCGCGGTCTTCTGTAATATTTATCGCGTCAATATCAACACCAATAATTTCAACATTATAATCTTCCCAAATTCCTTTTTCATCCGCTTCAATACATAAATTTAGAGCAGTTTGTCCGCCCATGGTTGGTAAAACTGCATCAATCTGTGGGTGATCTTTTAAAATCTTTAAAATGGACTTGGTATTCAAAGGCAACAAATAGACATGATCGGCCATAGAGGGATCTGTCATGATGGTTGCTGGATTGGAGTTAATTAGAATGGTTTCGATTCCATCTTCTCGTAAGGATCGTAAGGCTTGAGACCCTGAATAATCAAATTCACAAGCCTGACCAATAATAATGGGCCCTGAGCCGATGATGAGAATGGATTTTAAATCGTTTCTTTTTGGCATTTTATTAGTGGGTTGATTTCAGTAAAATATTTTTCAAATTTAAATAACCTTTAGATATAAAAAAAGGCGTTACGAACAGTAACACCTTTAATATATTAACAATTGTTAATCATTATTTTTTATGACGAATTTCAGATGAAACACTCAACTTTTTACGTCCTTTTGCGCGTCTTCTGGCTAAAACCTTTCTGCCGTTAGCAGAGGCCATTCTTTCTCTAAAACCGTGCTTGTTTTTACGTTTTCTTTTGGAAGGTTGAAATGTTCTTTTCATTTTATTTTATCTTTAAATCCGAAATGGGAATCTATAAATTCTAAGTTTATAAAATCTTAAAATTAGAGTCGGGCAAATATACAAAGAGTTTTTAGTTCAACAAATCTTATTTTAAAATTATTTTGTTTTGTTTTCATTACATTTGTATTCCATTTTAAACTGAAAATATGTTCAATAAAAATATCAAACTCGTCTTGTTCATTGCATGCATTGCGTATGCAATCTATCAATTTATAGAGTCTTACATAGGTAACGGCATTATGTTTGTTTTAATTGGACTTACTTTTTTGTTTTTGTATTATAAAAACGAATTCATTTTATTGGCGTTTTTAAAACTTAGAAAGCAAGATTTTGCTGGAACTGAAGCTTGGTTAAGTAAGATTAAAAACCCTCAATCTGCTCTGACTAAAAAGCAACAAGGCTATTACAATTTTTTAAAAGGAATCATGGTGTCTCAAACCAATATGAATGCCGCCGAAAAGTTTTTTAAAAATGCTGTGAATCTAGGACTCTCGATGGACCACGACCTTGCGATGGCCAAACTTAACTTGGCGGGGATTGCATTTACAAAACGACGAAAACTGGAAGCACAACGATTACTTTCCGAAGCACAAAAGCTCGATAAAAGGAACATGCTCAGCGAGCAAATTAAAATGATGAAGCAACAAATGAAAAAGGCCTCCGTTCCCAACCAGCATTTTGGACAAGGAAACGCAGGTCGAAGACGTTAATTGTTTGAGTCAATACCATTCCTTTCTGGTATTTCAATGGTATATTTTTTTCTTGATTTATTGTTTAAAAATGTCTCCCTTAACCAGGGATTGTGAATTTTTAATTGCTTGTAATTAATACCAAACCCTTTAGCAAATTGTACAAAATCACTAACGGCTGTATCAATCTCCACTGAAAATGTAGGGGGGTAATTGTACAAGTCTGCATCCGTGTAATTAAAGCCATATTTCTTGGCATTGCTTGTAATTTCCTTGAGTGCTACAATTCTAAACACATAACGACCTGTTTCTTGTCCCAATAACATATCGTAGTAATTATCGACCGATTGACGCTCTAACTCCGAGGCAATTCCATTCATTCCGGCGTTGTAAGAAGCTGCAGCCAGTGTCCAAGAACCAAATCGTTCTTTGGCTTTTAATAAGTATTTACATGCCAATGTGGTTGATAATATGAGGTTGTTACGCTCGTCAACATTTGCGTTAACTTCTAAACCATATTCTTTAGCAGTAGATTTCATTATTTGCCAAAATCCTTTCGCACCAGCAGGAGAAGTAACATTTTGTAGACCACTTTCAATTAATGCTAAATATTTAAAATCGTCTGGAACTCCGTACGATTTTAAAATAGGTTCTATAATTGGGAAGTACTTGTGAGCACGTTTAAGCAATAGAAAGCCATTAGACTGCCAATAGGTGTTTACCAAAAGTTCTCTGTCCATTCGCTCCTTAACATCTGGAAAACTTAATGGCATTAACTCACCCGAAAAATCAAGTTTTTTTGGCAAAGGAACTGCATATACATTGTAATCAGACAATGGATATTTTTGAAAATTTTCTTTCTTTGACTGACTTTTAAAAGACGAAGATGAAAGGATGAGTAAAACAAGTGCAAATAGGAAAAAATAGGTGAATTTTATACGAGACATTTTGTGATAATTTTGTAAGCCACAATTTAAAAAAAAAATCAACAACCGATGAACAGAGTATTAGACTAATACTGCTGTCTTGAATTGAAAAACTGTTAAAGTTCAGAAAATCAGTAGTTTTTTTTGTAAATTTGCATGGAATTTTTTTTCAACAAATACAAACTTATTGTTATGCTAACAGCTTCAAATCTTGTGGACAATACCTTTTTGCGTCAGTATGAAGTAAAAATTGGTACCAATATGGCTACCATTGAATACTCACAACAAGAACGAAAAATTTTTCTTACAAAACTCAACATTCCAGAGCATTTGGCTTCTCAGGAATTTTCTGAAAATTTTATAAAAGTTGTTTTAGAAAATATTAGCGAAAAAAACATCAGCGTTGTACCAACAAGCCCTCCAATTGCAAAGTTTATCAAAAGAAATCGACGCTATAAAAAAATGTTACCAGTAGGCATTCGCATCTAAAAGGACACTAGCGTTTGAACAAATTCAAATCGAACCAGTCCATCGCCATCAATTTTAGTAAGTTCAATTTCATGCAACGTATTTACGAGTGTGGGATTCCATGGCGTTTTTACTTTGACATAGTTTTCTGTAAATCCATGTATGTATCCTGATTTATTTTCACCTTCAAATAAAACGGTACGAATTGACCCTAATTGACTTTCATAAAACGCCCTTCTTTTTTTTACGGAAAGACCACGCAATAATTTACTGCGCTTTGTTCTTATAGTCTTGGGCACTGCATTTTGCATGGATGCAGCCAATGTATTGGGGCGTTCGGAATATGTAAAAACGTGCAAATAAGAAATATCTAATGTGTTTAAAAAATTAAATGTTTCAAGAAAAAGGGCTTCCGTTTCTCCAGGGAAACCAACAATAACATCCACACCAATGCAAGCATCTGGCATTTGTTGTTTTATCACGGCAACGCGTTCTTCATATAATTCTCGCATGTAACGTCTTCGCATATTCTTTAAGACTAGATTGCTTCCACTTTGAAGTGGAATGTGAAAATGCGGCACAAAACAATTACTTTTTGATACAAAATCAATCGTTTCATTTTTTAATAAGTTGGGTTCAATAGATGAAATTCGAAGACGCTTGATGCCCTCAACCGTGTCTAAAGCTTGGATCAATTCTAAAAATGTATGTTGGTGATTTTTATTACCGAATTCTCCTTTGCCATAGTCCCCAATGTTCACACCAGTGAGCACAATTTCTTGAATCCCTTTTATTGAAATCTCATAGGCATTCTTTAAAACATTTTGTAAAGAATCACTTCTAGAAATTCCACGCGCAAGCGGAATGGTACAATAGGTGCATTTGTAATCACAACCATCCTGAACTTTGAGAAAGGCTCGGGTGCGGTCCCCTATTGAGTAACTGCCAACATAAAAATCAGCAGCTTCGATTTCACAGGCATGTACAGACCCAACTGATTGTTTTGAAAGATCATTTAGGTAATCTGTAATTTTAAACTTTTCGGTAGCCCCTAACACCAAATCAACGCCATATACATCTGCCAATTCTTGAGGTTGAAGTTGGGCATAACATCCAATGGCGATGATAAAAGCATCTGCATTAACCTGAAGCGCTTGTTTAACAATTGTTTTAAAGCGTTTGTCAGCGTTTTCAGTCACCGAACACGTATTGATTACATAAATGTCTGCAACATCAGAAAAATCAACACGCTCAAAGCCTTCGTTTTGAAAATCTCTTGCAATGGTGGAAGTTTCTGAAAAATTTAATTTGCAGCCCAAAGTGTAAAAAGCTACTTTTTTTGTTGCAATCATTCTTGTACATTTACAAAGAAAAACAAAGTTACGACGAACCAAGCTAATGGCAAAACAACCCTTTAATTTATTAAATTTCAGCACTGCTACTGTTCTAACTGCGTTTCTTTTATTGGGCTGTAGTCATTCGGATGAAAAGGCTTTAGATAGACAAGTATTTCGCTACAATGAACACAAAAATATCAGCAGTTTGGATCCGGCATTTGCTAAAGACAATGCCAATATCTGGGCTGTTCACCAATTGTTTAACGGGCTTGTTCAATTGGATCAAAACATGAAAATTAAGCCCTGTATAGCCAGTCAATGGGAAATCTCAGAGAATGGAACACTTTACACTTTTTATTTAAGGCCAGATATTTATTTTCATGCCCATGAAAAATTTGGTCCAACAAAAACACGTTTGGTTACAGCAGCTGATTTTGAATTCAGTTTTAAAAGATTGCTGGACCCAAAACTCGCGTCTCCTGGGGGTTGGGTTTTGTCATCGGTTGATGATTTTTTTGCCAAAGACAACCATACCTTTCAAATTAAATTGAAACATCCTTTTCCAGCTTTTCTTGGATTGTTAAGCATGAAATATTGCAGCGTTGTACCCAAAGAAATGATTGAATATTATGGAACAGATTTTAGAAGTCACCCCATAGGTACGGGCCCATTTTTTTTAAAACGATGGTCTGAAAATAACAAATTAGTTTTTCGAAATAACCAGCGCTATTTTGAAATTGACAGTGCGGGAAATAAACTCCCTTATTTAGAAGCCATTGCCATCACATTTTTAGCAGATAAACAATCTGAATATTCACAATTCATACAAGGCAATCTTGATTTTATATCAGGTTTAGATGCTGCTTATAAAGATGATATTCTAACACCGAAAGGGAAGCTTCAAGCAAAATATAAGCCACGTATAAATATGCTTAAAAGCCCTTATTTAAACACAGAATATTTAGGCTTTTATATGGATTCAGATATTCCCGAAGTCCAAAGTAGACTTTTAAGACAAGCCTTTAATTATGGCTTTGACCGCAACAAAATGATAACCTATCTCAGAAATAACATTGGAAGCCCTGCAAATGGCGGATTTATTCCAAGAGGGTTGCCAGGGTTTGAGCCAACTATTGGTTTTGATTTTAACCCAGAGAAAGCTAAAGCACTGGTCACTGAGTACAAAAGACTAACTAATAACCCCAACCCTTCTTTAAAACTATCAACAACAGAGAATTATTTGAGTTTTTGTGAATTTATTCAAAGAGCCTTACTGGATATTGGTTTAAACATAAGTATTGATGTCATGCCAGCATCGGCTTTAAAATCGGCAAAAGCCAATGGAAAAACAGCTGTTTTTAGAGCAAGCTGGGTAGCGGACTACCCTGATGCACAAAACTATTTATCCCTTTTTTACAGTAAAAATTTTGCACCCAATGGACCCAATTACACCCATTTTAAAAATGAGGAATTTGATCGAATATATGAAGGTGCTATGATTGAAACCAATGATTCTCTACGCATTGAACTCTATAAAAAAATGGATGCAATCGTAATGAAAGAGGCGCCTATCACTGTTTTATTTTATGATGAAGTCGTTCGATTTACACAAAAGAATATAGAGGGATTGGGGATCAATCCTACCAATCTATTAGAACTTAAAAAAGTAAGAAAGAATTAAGCAGGCCTGTGTTTATTGCTCATTTTAAAAACCTGCTCTAGAATTTCAGCTTCCTGCAGGGTAAATTCTAAGCCTCGACGTTGAAAGACAGCAGAAGCCACTTCAAACGCTTTTTTAGTCAAATAGGTACTCATTCCCTGACTGCCGCCCCAACTAAAACTGGGTACAAAATTTCTAGGGAAGCCAGTGCCAAAAATATTGGCACTTACCCCTACTACAGTTCCTGTATTAAACATGGTATTGATGGAACATTTACTGTGATCTCCCATCATCAGTCCACAAAACTGGAGGCCGGTTCTCGCAAAATTTTCAGATTCATAGTTCCAAAGACGCACATCCGAATAGTTGTTTTTTAAATTTGAAGTATTCGTGTCTGCACCCAAATTACACCACTCACCTATCACAGAATTACCTAAAAATCCATCATGGGTTTTATTAGAATAACCAAAAATGACCGAATTATTGACCTCACCACCAACTTTAGAGTGCGGCCCAACAGTTGTAGGGCCATAAATCTTAGCTCCCATTTTTAAAGTAGAATTTTCACATAACGCAAAAGGGCCACGCACCAAACTACCTTCCATAATTTCGGCATTTTTACCGATGTATATGGGGCCATCAGTTGCGTTTAAAACACAGTGATTTAAGTTAACGCCTTCTTCAATAAAAACATTGGCTTCGTTCAGCGTTTTTACTGTTTTTGGTATAGGTTGTGAAGTCTTGTCTTTTGTTATCAAATTAAAATCTGCCTCAATAGCAACCCCATTGAGTTGAAATATATCCCAAGTGTTTTTAATGGAAAGTACGGACTCTGGGCAGCTGTGTATTTTAAACTGTGTAAAATCAACACTTTCTTGAGTGTCTGAAACCCTAAAAGCAACAACAACCTCTCCGTCAAAAACAGCTTCATTTTCATTTAAGTTCTGAAGCATATCAGCAAGCTCTTGCGTAGGGAGGTAAGATCCGTTAATCATGGTGTTATCTGAAAACTCTACCATTGGAAATTTATTAGACAAATAGTCTTCTGTGACAGTTGTTGTTGTCAAACCAAGAAAGGTTTCCCATTTCTCACGGATGGTTAAAATCCCAATGCGAATGTCTGCAACCGGCCTTGTGTAAGTAAAAGGCAATAAGGCGTTGCGGAAGGGACCATCAAAGAGAATATAATTCATCTAAATTATTTTTTGTAAAAATAACAAAAAAGCCTTTCATGACGATGAAAGGCTTTTAATATTGTATAGATTGCTAAATTATTTTTTAAACTTAGAATATTTTGTTTTGAACTTATCAATACGGCCTGCAGTGTCTACCAATTTAGACTTACCAGTGTAATAAGGGTGTGAAGTTCTAGAAATCTCTAACTTAATAAGTGGGTATTCAACGCCTTCAACTTCGAGTGTTTCATTGGTGTCTGCGGTTGATTTTGTTAAAAAAACATCGTCATTAGACATGTCTTTAAACGCTACAAGTCTGTAATTTTCTGGGTGGACTCCTTTTTTCATCGTATGCTTTATTTCGATTTTTCGAATTGCAAATTTAATTATTTTTTACAATATCACAACAGATTATTAATTTTATTTCTACGACTGTGCTGTAACATTTTTTAGCAAATTGCATCTAATAAATAAAAAACTATAAATTTTTTAAATATGAAACCAACCACAAAGCAAAACTCCGTTAATTTAGGCCTCTATTTAGGTGCCACATTATCTTTTATAACCGTATTATTATATGCAGTGAATTTAGATTTGATGATCAAATGGTGGGTAAGCCTTTTGAGTGTGACAACGGTGATCGTATTTGGTGTATTGGCGGCCAAAAGGGCGAAAAGTACACTCGGTGGATTTATTGACTTTAAGGGGGCTTTTTCTAACTATTTTATAACTGTAGCACTAGGAATTGGAATTAGCACTTTTGTGAGCGTTGCTATTTTTTCTTTCATAGACACGGATGCTGCTGCATATTTAAACGAGCAAATTTTGATTGTGACAAAAGAATCTATGGAGCGCTTTAATGCACCAGAAGAATTGGTGGCACAAACATTATTAGAAGCCAGTAAAAAAGATAATTTTTCAATTGCAACTCAACTACAAAATTATGTTTTCTTTCTTGCATTTATTTCATTGTTAGGGCTCATTGTAGCAGCAATAATAAAGAAATCGGACACAAACAAAGCATAATTTCGTTATTTTTGAGGGTCTTATGCCAATTCCAATGGATATTTCAGTTGTTATACCCCTCTTAGACGAGCAAGATTCTTTAGGAGAACTCCACGAATGGATTGCAAAAACAATGCAGTCTAATGGATTTTCTTATGAACTTATTTTTATAGACGATGGAAGCCGAGACCAATCTTGGGAAATTATCAAAACCCTCTGTGTGAAAAATCCTGCTGTTTTTGGTATTCGTTTTTCAAAGAACTTCGGGAAATCACAAGCACTTCACGCCGGGTTTGAAAGGGCCTTTGGCGATGTCGTCATTACTATGGATGCAGATTTACAAGACAGTCCTGAGGAAATTCCTGGCCTCTTTAATATGATTAAAAACAATAAAAATGATGTGGTATCGGGTTGGAAGAAAAAACGCTATGACCGGTATTTCGCTAAAAATTTACCCTCTAAGTTATTTAATTGGGCCGCTAGAAAAGTATCAGGAATCGCGCTCAACGATTTTAATTGCGGATTAAAGGCCTACAAAAAAGACGTGATTAAAACCATTGAAGTTTACGGAGAAATGCACCGCTATATTCCCGTTTTGGCAGCGAATGCTGGATTTAAAAATATTTCAGAGAAAATAGTGGCACATCAGCCTAGAAAACACGGCAAAACAAAATTTGGTATGGAACGATTTATAAATGGCTTTTTGGACTTGATTACAATATGGTTTACTTCAAGATTTGGGAAACGCCCAATGCACTTTTTTGGATTTCTTGGAGTATTAATGCTCATCATTGGGTTTACTTTTGCAGCCTATCTAGGGGTCGATAAATTATACTTCAACCCCTCTGGACGTTTAATTTCTGAGCGGCCTGAATTTTTTATTGCCTTGACAACAATGATTATTGGAACCCAATTCTTTGTGGCTGGGTTTTTGGGTGAAATTATTTTACAATCGAGAAGCCATAAAGAGCGCTACCAAATCTCAGAAGATACAACAACTAAATAATCTTGTGAAACAAACCACTTTAATTTTGTAAATAACTAAATTTGGAAAAAATAACCAATGGTGTCATCCCTTAGTTCAGAAATACAATCCAAAATTTCAAATTGGCAACAAGATTTTTTTGACCAAGAGACCAAAGATGAAATCACCAAACTTCAGGAATATCCCGAAGAATTAGAAGACCGATTTTATAAAAACTTAGAATTCGGAACTGGTGGAATGCGAGGCGTTATGGGGGTTGGCACCAACCGAATTAACAAGTACACATTGGGGAGAAATACCCAAGGCCTTTCTGATTATTTGAAGCAATTATATAGTGAAGAAAAATTAAAAGTAGCCATCGCCTATGACTGTAGGCACAATAGTAAATCTTTTGCGAAAATTGTAGCAGACGTATTTTCAGCCAATGATATTGAAGTTTTTTTATTTGAAGATCTTAGAGCCACCCCGGAATTATCATTTACCATCAAACATTTGAATTGTCAATGTGGAATTGTCTTGACAGCTTCTCACAATCCGCCAGAATACAATGGTTATAAAGTCTATTGGAAGGATGGAGGACAACTGGTGCCCCCACACGATAAAGCAATCATAAGAGTTATAGACAACTTAGACTATAAAGACATAAATTTTAAAGCAAATGATGCTTTAATTTATAAGATTGGTTCTAATGTTGATGATGTTTTTATAGAAGCAGCCGTTGAAAATGGTGTGCTCAAGCAAAACTCATTAGAAAATAGAGACGAATTAAGTATTGTTTTTACATCACTTCACGGCACTTCAATTACAGCCGTTCCCGAAACCCTTAAAAGAGCAGGTTACAAAAACGTACACATTGTTAAAGAGCAAGCACTTCCTGACGGGGACTTCCCAACTGTTAAATCCCCCAATCCAGAAGAACCAGAAGCCCTCAAAATGGCTTTAGAATTGGCTAAAAAAGTTAATGCAGATATTGTTATTGGAACCGATCCTGATTGTGATCGCCTGGGTATAGCCGTTCGAAATATATCGGGAGAACTGACGCTTTTAAATGGTAATCAAACCATGGTGCTGATGACAAAGTTTTTATTGGACCAATGGAAAAAAGATGGAAAAATTAACGGCAATCAATTTGTGGGCTCTACCATTGTCTCAACCCCGATGCTTCCGAAGTTAACTGCCGCTTACAATGTGGACTGTAAAATTGGGCTTACTGGCTTTAAATGGATTGCCAAGATGATAGAAGAATACTCAAATATGGATTTTATTGGCGGTGGTGAAGAAAGCTTTGGATTTATGGTTGGAGATTTTGTACGTGATAAAGACGCGGTTACTTCTACCCTTCTGGCTTGTGAAATTGCAACCTTGGCTAAGGCTAAAGGTAGTTCTTTTTTTAGTGAACTAATTGATTTATACGCCACACATGGCTTTTTTAAGGAGCGGCTTATTTCAATCACTAAAAAAGGGAAAAGTGGTGCCCAGGAAATTCAAAAAATAATGGATGAAGCCCGAACATCTCCACCACTTGAAATTAATGGTTCAAGCGTTATAAAAATTGAAGATTACCAATCTTCAATTTCATATGACCCCACAACAAACACTTCTTCAACTATAATTATTCCAAAAGCAAATGTTCTTATTTTTACTACAGATGACGGCAGTAGAATTGCTTTGAGGCCCAGTGGAACAGAGCCAAAAATTAAATATTATATCAGTGTTAATAAAGCGCTAAAAGTTGCTTCAGAATTTGAGTCAACAGAATCAGAACTAGAAGTAAAAATTACTAAAATTTTAAAAGCAATGAATTTGGAATAAGATGAAAAAAATTCTTCTACAATTATGGCCTTTTATAAAAAACTACAAAAAACATGTTGTTTTAAACATTTTATTCAACCTACTGTACGCGCTTTTTGGGACCCTTGCCTTTGTTTCATTAATTCCCATGCTCAATGTGTTATTTGACAAAACTCAGAAAGTCACAAAAGCACCCGTCTGGAACGGCATTGGAGACCTTAAGAACTATGCTAACGACAGCTTAAACTTTAAAATCACCGCACTATTAGATGCAGGCAATGGTCAAATGGCATTGCTGATTGTGGTGGGTGTTGTGGTGGCAACATTTTTTCTGAAAAATCTTTTTGGATACCTTTCCATGCAACATGTCATGTATTTAAAGAATGGGATTTTAACAGATTTAAGAAAACATATGTTCAAACATATTGTAGAACTTCCTGTTAGCTTTTACGCCAATAGAAAAAAAGGGGATATCATGGCGCGAATATTAGGAGATATTAATGAAATGCAAAATTCTTTCTTTATTATTTTAGAACTCATTGTAAGAGAGCCATTAACAATCGTTTTTTCACTTATTGTCATGTTTACCTTAAGTTGGCAACTTTCACTTTTTGTACTACTTTTTATTCCTATTTCTGGATTTTTAATTTCCAACATCGGAAAACGTTTAAAACGACAATCTCTCAAAGCACAAGAGGAATCAGGATTGCTTATTTCTACTGTAGAAGAAACATTATCAGGACTAAAAATTGTAAAAAGCTATAATGCAGAAGCAAGCTTTAAACAGCGTTTTTCAAACTCTGCAGACCGGATTTTAAGATTAATCAATAAGATTGGAAATAAAAACAACTTATCAGGGCCTTTGAGCGAATTTCTAGGGATTGTAACCATTGCAGCACTGTTGTGGTATGGCGGTAAACTGGTATTGATTGAAAAAGCAATTGAAGGCACTACATTTATTGGATTTATGGGACTTGCCTACGGCATATTAACACCTGCAAAAGCCATAAGTAAAGCCTCTTATAAAGTGAAGAATGGCATTGCAGCTGCCGACCGTGTATTTGAAGTATTAGAGAGTGAAGGTAGCATGTCGGATGAAGAAAACGCAAAATTTTTATCAGAATTCAAGAAATCAATTGCCCTCAAAAACATTGTTTTTAGATACGAAAAAGAAAATGTTTTAAATGATTTCTCCATCTCTGTCAAAAAAGGTCAGACGGTAGCTTTGGTGGGGCAATCAGGGAGTGGAAAATCTACCATTGCCAATCTTTTGACGCGTTTTTACGATGTCAATGAGGGTAGCATTGAAATTGATGGTATCGATATAAAAAAGTTTACAAAAAAATCTTTAAGGTCTCAAATTGGACTGGTGACTCAAGATTCCATTTTATTTAATAATAGTATCAAAAACAACTTACTTATAGGAAACGAAAATGCTACAAATGATGAAATTATTGAGGCACTTAAAGTTGCTAATGCTTGGGAATTTGTAAAAGAATTACCAGGAGAAATTGATTCAAACATTGGAGATGCTGGAAACAGTCTCTCAGGAGGTCAAAAACAGCGCTTAAGTATTGCAAGGGCCGTGCTTAAAAACGCACCCATTATGATTTTAGACGAGGCGACATCCGCATTGGATACTGAAAGCGAGCGCTTGGTTCAAGAAGCGCTTGAAAATATGATGAAAAATCGCACCTCTATAGTCATTGCACACCGATTGTCTACCATTCAAAATGCTGACCAAATCATTGTAATGAAACAAGGGGAAATTGTAGAACAAGGCAAGCATCAAGAACTTTTAGATAAAAAAGGCATGTATCACAAATTGGTATTAATGCAGTCTTTGGATTAATAAAAGAAACGATTTCTAAAAAAATATCTAAGTTTAATTTAGAAACAAATCCTTTGCTATTCGAGAAACCATTTATTAAGTGTAACTTTGTAATTCTAAGAAAAAATTGATGCGTTTACACAGAAATTTATGCTTTGCAATCATTGATGGTGTCCTTGAAGTTTTCAACAATAATAAATATGCCGATAAAGTTATTCAAGCCCTTTTAAAACGCGATAAACGTTGGGGCAGCCGCGATCGTGGTTTTGTGGCAGAAACCACCTACGACATTGTTCGTTGGAAAAGGCTTTACGCGGAAATTGCCGAAGTTAAAGAACCTTTCAGTAGAGATGATGCTTGGCGGCTTTTTGCAGTATGGGCGACCCTTAGGGGTATTAAATTGCCTGACTGGAAATATTTTAAAAATACACCAGCTAGAAAAATTAAAGGCCGCTTTGATGAAGCCTGTAAAATTCGAAAAATTAAGGAATCGATTCCAGACTGGATAGATGCGTTGGGTATCAAAGAATTGGGGGAAATCGTTTGGTCCAAAGAATTAGCAAAACAAAACGAACAAGCAGATGTGATATTGAGGGTAAACACACTAAAAACTTCTAAAAAAGAGCTTCAACTTAAACTAGGTGCGGAGCATATTGAAACCGTAGAGATCAAAGGCTACCCAAATGCTTTAAAACTAGTGGAACGTGCCAACGTCTTTAAAACCGAAGCTTTTAAAATGGGTTGGTTTGAAGTGCAAGATGCCTCCTCTCAATTGGTAGCTGATTTTTTGGAGGTAGCTCCAGGAATGAAAGTGGTGGATGTTTGTGCCGGTGCTGGTGGCAAGACCCTACACCTTTCTGCATTGATGCAAAATAAAGGATCGCTCATTGCTATGGATATTTACGAAAGTAAACTCAAAAAATTAAAAGTGAGGGCCAAAAGAAATGGGGCACACAACATTGATTTAAGGTTGATTAACTCTACCAAACCCATAAAAAAACTTAAAGAAAAAGCGGATCGCTTGCTCATTGACGCCCCCTGCTCTGGCTTGGGCGTTTTACGTCGAAATCCAGATTCTAAATGGAAGTTAAAACCTGAATTTTTAGATAAAATAAAAAAAACTCAACAACACATATTACAAGACTATTCTAAGATGTTAAAACCTGGTGGAAAAATGGTGTATGCAACTTGTTCTGTGTTGCCGTCTGAAAACCAAGAACAAATAGCTAAATTTATAGCATCTGAAGAAGGGAGACAATTCAAATTAATCAAAGAAAAAAAAATATTTGCACACAAGAGTGGATATGATGGTTTTTATATGGCGCTTCTTGAAAAACCAATTCAATGAAACATTACTACATACTTTTTTTGGTCCTTTGCACCAATCTTGGATTTTCACAAATTCCAAATGGTTATTACAACAACGCAACTGGTAATGGGTACGTTTTAAAAACCCAACTATATAATATTATTAATCAACAAAATGACCAAGGCTACAGTGCTATTGATGGGTTTTTTAGAAATTATGACTTAGATAATTATTACGAAAATAATAACACCATATTAGACATCTACTCAGAAAACCCTGATGGCCAAGATCCCTATAATTTTTCACCTTTCAACGATGAATGTGGAAACTACTCTGGTGAGGGTGATTGCTACAACAAAGAACACATCATTCCAAAATCCGTTTTTAATGAAAATGCTCCAATGCAAGGAGATGCTCACTCGCTGTTGCCAACTGATGGAAGGGTCAACGGATTTCGTGGTAACTTTCCGATGGGACGTGTGGATAACAACAACCTGGCCTCTCAATCTGGCATTTCAAATCCAACACAAAACGGGTCTAAATTAGGAGACAACCTCAACAGTGGTTATTCGAGTGGTTATTCTGGAACTGTGTTTGAACCCATAGATGAATTCAAAGGAGACATTGCCCGCATTCATTTTTATTTTGCAACACGCTACCAGAACCAAATTTCAAATTGGAGTAGTTATGCCATGTTTAATGGCAGTAGTGATCAAGTTTTTGAAACGGTTTTTTTAAATATATTACTGGAATGGCACAACTTAGACCCTGTATCTCAGAAAGAAATAGACCGTAATGATGCTATTTACTACGATCATCAAGGTAATCGCAATCCTTTTGTGGACCACCCCGAATATGTCAATGCTGTTTGGAACGCAGAAGACGATACTGAGGCCCCCACAGCACCATCTAACTTAGTGGCTTCAAATCCAACTGCAACCAGTATTGATTTGAATTGGAATTCCTCAACAGATAATGTAGGGTTAAGTGGCTATGATATTTATAAAGACGGTAGTTATTACACCAATGTGAATACAACCTCGACAACAATTATTGGGTTGAGTCCAGAAACCAATTACTGCTATACAGTGGTTGCAATAGACAGCAGCAACAATAGCTCCCTGCCATCCAATGAAGCTTGTGAAACCACGACAAGTGGCAGCAGTGGCAATCCAGATCTCTTTTTTTCAGAATACATGGAAGGTAGCAGTTTTAACAAGGCTTTAGAAATTGCTAATTTTTCAGGCTCCACAATCAATTTATCAAATTATGAATTGAAGCTAAGCACAAATGGCAGCAGTACATGGAATTCCAACAGCTACAGTTTTCCGAACAATGCAAGCATTGCGAACACAGGGGTTTATGTCATTATGCATGGTAGCGCTGCTGTTTGCACTGATGTAGAAGACGATTTAAACAACAGTATTAACGGCTTCAATGGGAACGATGTCATTGGCTTATTTAAAAATGGAGTCCTTATTGACATCCTAGGAACGCTTGGGGACGATAGTGACTACGCAAAAAATATAACACTGGTTCGAAATGCAGATGTGGCCGCGGGCTCCTCAATATTCAATATCAATGAATGGACAATTTATGATGATATTAATACCTGTGAAGATTTAGGGTCACACACCCAAACACTTGGTATATCTCAAATTGCAAATGATGCTATAAAATTATACCCCAATCCTTTGACAGGAAACATACTTTTTATTGATGTTTTAGAAAAAGTAAATCTTGAAATTTACAATCTTACAGGGAAAAAAGTATTTAATTACAGCCTGAATCCTGGAACAAACCCACTTCCAATTAGTAATCTAAATTCAGGAATTTATATTGTTCAATTACACACAATAAGAAAGTCTTGGACGCGAAAAATAATCAAACAATAAGAGGTTTTAATATTTTAAAATTTAACTGTTTAAAACTTGTGGATAATCCTTAAAAATCACTTCTAAAAAGGCGCGTATTTCCTCCTAAAAAAATTAATTTTGTAGAGATTAACAATCTACGATTAAAACGACATGATTCACTTCTTTGGAGACGCTCAAAACAGCGTATTTGCTATACAGGGACCAGAAGCACTAACTAAAGACACCATTGCAAAACTTTCTTGGCTTTTTGCAGACCGGCCAAAAATCGAAACGATTGGCATTCAAGGACCGTTTATTGGACCGCGAGCGGCCATGGTGACCCCCTGGAGCACCAATGCCGTGGAAATTACTCAAAACATGGGGATTAATGGAATTATAAGAATCGAAAAATTTAAAGCCGTAAGTGAGGTAAGCAAAGGATTTGATCCAATGATATCTGAAAAATTTAAAGCTTTGAATCAGGGTATTTTTGACATTCAAATTACCCCAGATCCCATACTAGAAATTGAAGACATTGAGGCCTATAATATACAAGAGGGCTTGTCTTTGAGTCATGAAGAAATTGATTACCTAGAAAAAGTAAGTGATAAGATTGGGCGTCCTCTCACCGACTCTGAAGTTTTTGGATTCTCACAGGTAAATTCCGAACACTGTCGGCATAAAATATTCAATGGGACTTTTATAATTGATGGTGAGGAACAACCCACTTCCCTCTTCAAAATGATCAAAGAAACTTCAAAGCAAAGTCCTGACAATATCGTTTCGGCCTATAAAGACAATGTGGCTTTCATCAAAGGGCCCATAGTAGAGCAATTTGCACCAAAAAGAGCGGATGTGCCAGATACATACACCACAAAAGATTTTGAGTCTGTCATATCACTTAAAGCTGAAACTCACAACTTCCCAACAACTGTAGAGCCCTTTAACGGGGCTGCGACGGGATCTGGTGGAGAAATTCGAGACCGTCTTGCTGGAGGTAAAGGCTCTCTACCCCTTGCTGGAACAGCCGTTTATATGACCTCTTATTCCCGTTTATTTAATAACCGTCCTTGGGAAAATGGTTTTAAAGCTCGGCCATGGCTATACCAAACACCCATGGATATTTTAATTAAGGCTTCCAATGGTGCCTCCGATTTTGGAAATAAATTTGGGCAACCGCTTATTTGTGGTTCTGTACTCACTTTTGAACACACTGAAGACGCCGATCGTTTAGGCTTTGACAAGGTCATCATGCAGGCGGGTGGAATTGGTTATGGAAAAGCCGATCAAGCACTTAAAGACATTCCTAAAAAAGACGATCAAATTGTGATTTTAGGGGGTGATAACTATAGAATTGGTATGGGTGGTGCGGCTGTTTCTTCAGCAGATACAGGCGAATTTTCTTCAGGTATTGAACTCAACGCTGTTCAACGCTCCAATCCAGAAATGCAAAAACGCGCTGCCAACGCGATTCGCGGAATGGTAGAAAGCGAGGAGAATTTTATTGTTTCTATTCACGACCACGGGGCTGGAGGGCACCTCAATTGCTTGTCGGAACTTGTTGAAGACACTGGAGGGCATATAAATTTAGACGCTCTGCCTATTGGAGATCCCACGCTTTCAGACAAGGAACTTGTCGGAAATGAATCCCAAGAACGTATGGGCCTGGTCATTGCTGAAAAACATCTTGAAACACTTCATAAAATTGCAGCACGAGAGCGCTCCCCTATTTACAATGTTGGAACCGTAACCAATGACCATCGTTTTGTTTTTCAATCTGAAAAAAATGGCAATAAGCCTATGGATCTCATCCTAGAAGATATGTTTGGGAGTTCTCCAAAAACCATTTTAAAAGACCAGAAATTAGAAAAAAATTATAAGTCCATTTCATATGACCAAATGCAGCTCGAATCTTATCTTGAGCAATTGTTGAAATTAGAAGCTGTTGCTTGCAAAGATTGGCTTACCAACAAAGTGGATCGCTGTGTTGGTGGTAAAGTCGCTAAACAGCAGTGTGTAGGACCTTTACAACTCCCGCTTAACAATGTAGGGGTCATGGCCTTGGATTACAAAAGTGAACATGGTGTGGCGACCAGCATAGGACATGCGCCCATTTCAGCACTCATAGACCCCATTGCTGGCAGTAGAAATGCCATTACTGAAGCTTTGACTAATATCATATGGGCGCCGTTGGAAAACGGTCTTAAAAGCGTGTCTTTATCAGCAAATTGGATGTGGCCCTGCAAAAACCCTGGTGAAGATGCCCGACTCTACGAAGCAGTTAAAGGTATTTCAGAATTTGCAATTGCATTAGGCATTAATGTTCCAACCGGAAAAGATTCTCTTTCAATGAAGCAAAAATATCCCGAAGGCGATGTACTTTCACCTGGTACCGTTGTCATATCTGCGGCAGCCCATTGCAATGGAATTTCCAAAGTTGTAGAACCATTATTTAAAACCAACCAAGGCCCTGTATATTATATCAACATTTCTCAGGATGACTTCAAATTGGGAGGCAGTTCATTTGCACAGATACTTAATAGTATTGGACAGCAAACGCCCAAAGTAAAAAGTGCTGAATATGTTAAAAGTGTTTTTAATACCCTGCAGCATTTGATTCAAAACAAACAAATTGTGGCTGGACATGACATTGCTTCTGGAGGATTGATTACAACTTTGTTAGAATTGTGTTTTTCAGACAATGGTTTAGGCGCTGAAATTGATTTAACATCTCTTGGAGAGGCAGATACAGTCAAAGTATTATTTTCTGAAAACTCTGGAATTGTTTTTCAAGCCAAAGATACTTCTGTTGAAACGATTTTCAAATCTAATGGAATTGATGCAATGCGCATTGGAAGCATTTCAGAAACTGGAAAGCTAAAGCTAAAAAATCATCAAGCTGAATATAATTTAAACATTGAAACTTATAGAGATTTTTGGTACGAAACTTCGTATCTATTAGATGCCAAACAAACCGCTAATGGACTTGCTAAAACCCGTTATAACAACTACAAAAAACAAACTCTAAACTATCGCTTTCCTGTGAGTTTCAATGGAAAAATTCCTGAAGTTAATGACCACAAAGTAAAACCAAAAGCCGCTATTATTAGAGAAAAAGGTAGTAACTCGGAGCGAGAAATGGCCAACGCCATGCACTTGGCTGGATTTGAAGTGAGAGATGTACACATGACCGATTTAATTTCGGGACGTGAAACTTTAGAAGATATTCAATTTATAGGCGCTGTGGGCGGTTTTAGCAATAGTGATGTTTTAGGATCTGCAAAAGGTTGGGCCGGTGCTTTTAAATACAATGAAAAGGCAAAAAAAGCCCTGCAAAAATTCTTTAATCGAAAAGATACGCTCTCTGTTGGAATCTGTAACGGATGTCAACTTTGGATGGAACTAGACCTCATCAACCCCGAGCACGAAAAGCATGGTAAAATGACCTACAACAACTCTCAAAAACACGAAAGTGCTTTCACTTCTGTCACGATACAAAAAAATAATTCTGTTATGTTGGGAACCCTCGAAGGCGCAACCCTTGGGGTTTGGATTTCACACGGAGAAGGAAAATTTGCATTGCCCTATGAAGAATCAAAGTATAATATTGTAGGAAAATATGCATACCATGACTATCCACACAATCCCAATGGCTCGGATTACAACACCGCAATGATGTGTGATTCAACAGGTAGACACTTAGTGACCATGCCCCATATCGAACGCTCTATTTTCCCTTGGAATTGGGCTTATTATCCTTCAGAAAGAAACGATGCGGCATCCCCATGGTTAGAAGCTTTTCAAAATGCTTTTCACTGGATTGATACATACAACACAAAAATCTTAGATTTTTAAACATTACTTTACAAGAATCATAATTTTTTGGATCTTATTTGTTAAGTTTTCAAAAATCCCTATTTTGCAGAGTAACTAAAGCTTAAAAAATGTTGGACATAATACGGCTATTTGATTTTCCTTACCACCAATTAGAGGTACACAATCTGGAGGTCGCTTTGGTCAGTAAAAAAAATGGAGAATGGGTCAACACTTCTACCAAAGAATATCTTGACAAAGCCAACGCCCTTAGCCGTGCCTTACTAAAATTAGGGGTTCAAAAAAATGATAAAATTGCAGTCATATCTTCAACAAACCGAACAGAGTGGTGCATTGTTGATATTGGAATTTTACAAGTAGGTGCACAAAATATTCCCATATATCCAACCATTTCATCAGAGGATTACGAATATGTTTTAAACCACAGCCAAGCCACTTATTGCTTTGTATCCGATCAAGACGTACTAGATAAGGTTTTAAAAGTCAAGGCCAGCACAGAACTAAAAGATGTTTATAGTTTTGATCAATTAAAAGACTGTAAAAACTACAGCGTACTTTTAGAAATGGGTCAAGATACCTCAACTCAAAATGAGGTGGAAGCCCGTAAAAAAGAGGTTAAAGAAACCGACCTAGCCACCATTATATATACTTCTGGAACTACTGGAAAACCAAAAGGAGTCATGCTATCTCACAGCAACATTGTACAAAACGTTTTGGCTAGTATACCAAGACTCCCTCTCATCGAAGGCTCATCACGTGTCTTGAGCTTTTTGCCACTTTGCCATATTTTTGAACGGGTGCTGATTTATATTTACCAACATGCTGGCGTGACGGTCTATTTTGCCGAAAGTTTAGAGACTATAGGTGCCAATGCACAAGAAATAAAACCAAATCTTATGAGCGTGGTTCCCAGACTACTTGAAAAAGTATTTAATAAGATTTACGCCAAAGGATCAGAACTTAAAGGAATTAAGAAAAATTTATTCTTTTGGGCCGTTGCACTTGGAGAGCGCTACGAACCTTATGGTGTCAATGGATGGTGGTATGAATTCCAACTTAAAATTGCTCGAAAACTTATTTTTAGTAAATGGAAAGCTGCGCTTGGCGGAGAATTACAAACCATGGTTTCTGGAAGTGCTGCTTTACATCCACGTCTTTCTAGAATATTCTGTGCTTCTGGCATGATGGTTATGGAAGGCTATGGCTTGACAGAAACTTCACCAGTTGTGACAGTGGGGATGTTGGCCAATAAATTTTTTAAAATTGGTTCGGTTGGAAAGCCCATTTCTAACGTAGAGGTGAAAATTGCTGAAGACGGTGAGGTGCTTGTCAAGGGGCCAAATGTCATGATGGGCTATTACAAAGATCCTGAACGCACTGCAGCCGTAATGACTGGCGATTACTTTCATACAGGAGACAAAGGAGAGATTGATACTGACGGATTTTTAAAAATTACGGGGCGTAAAAAAGAAATGTTCAAAACTTCGGGAGGTAAATACATCATCCCAACCCTTATTGAAAATGCGCTCAAAGAATCAAATTTTATAGAACAAGTGATGGTTATTGGAGAAAATCAAAAAATGCCTGCGGCATTGATTCAACTTAACTTTGAATTTGTCGCTGAATGGATCTCTAGAAAAGGTTTCAATATCGATAAAACAAACCACTCAATGATTGCTTCTAGAGAAGTTCAAGAGCGTATTCAGCAAGAAGTTGATAATTGCAACCTTCGATTTGGGAAATGGGAACAAATTAAAAAATTTGAATTGACCCCAGATCCTTGGTCGATAGATGTTGGACATCTAACCCCTACTATGAAAATGAAACGCAGTGTCATTCTTAAAATCTATAGTTCCTTGGTAGAAAACATCTACAACTAACCCCCCTTTTTCAACTTTAGTCTCAGTTAATTCTCTTTTATTTTCTTATATATACTATGCATGCATAATTTTTTTACAATTTACTATGCATGCATAATAAAATTTCATATATTTGAGTAACCAATTAGATATGAAAGAAAAAACAATAGATTATGTCTTGCGAACAACCTGGCTTGCCGTACAAAAAATGTACAATGAAGAAGCATCTAAATTTGAAGCAACCATGGCTACAGCTTTTACATTATTAAGCATAGATCCAAAAAAAGGTACCCCCTCTACTTCCTTAGGTCCAAAAATGGGCATGGAATCAACAAGTCTTTCAAGAATTTTAAAAACATTGGAGTCAAAGCGTTTAATAAAGCGAAGCCCAAATCCAGATGATGGACGCGGTGTTCTTATCAATTTAACGACCCTGGGATTGGAAAAAAGAGAAGACTCAAGACAACGTGTTTTTATGTTCAACAACAAAATAAAAACAGAAATTGGCCCTGAGAAATTGAATCATTTTTTTGATGTTTCAAAGACAATTTTACAACTTATTCATGAAAAAAAAATATTTTAAAGTTCTAACAATCTATGAAAAAAAGAAGAATTAAAAAGATTGCAATCATCGGGTCTGGAATTATGGGAAGTGGGATCGCTTGTCATTTTGCAAACATCGGCGTGGAAGTTCTTTTATTAGACATTGTACCCAAAACAGTGAATGACAAAGAAAAAGTACAAGGATTGAGCCTTCAAGATAAAGTTGTAAGAAACCGAATTGTAAATACGGCTTTAAAAAATGCCCTAAAGTCTAAACCAAATCCGATCTACAGTACAAAATTTACTCAACGCATCAATACCGGGAATTTAGATGATGATATTTCTAAAGTAAAAGATGTGGACTGGATCATGGAAGTTGTGGTAGAACGCTTGGATGTCAAAAAACAAGTCTTTGAAGCCCTAGAAAAATACCGCAGTCCAGGAACCCTTATTACCTCCAACACATCTGGGATTCCGATCAAATTTATGAGTGAAGGACGCAGTGAAGACTTTCAAAAGCATTTTTGCGGAACCCACTTCTTTAATCCAGCGCGCTATTTAAAACTTTTTGAAATCATTCCGGGTCCAAAAACAGACCTTGAAGTGCTCGGATTTTTAAATGCTTATGGCGAACAATTTTTAGGTAAAACTTCTGTGGTTGCAAAAGATACTCCCGCTTTTATTGGAAACCGCATCGGGATCTTTGGAATTCAAAGTTTATTTCACCAAGTGAAAGCATTGGGCCTTACTGTAGAAGAAATTGACATACTTACAGGTCCTGTGATTGGACGTCCAAAATCAGCCACCTTTAGAACCGTGGATGTAGTAGGTTTAGACACCTTAGTCCATGTCGCCAATGGTATTCATGAAAATTGCCCAAAAGACGAAGCACACGATTTATTCAAGTTGCCGGACTTCATTACACAAATGATAAAAAATAAGTGGTTGGGCAGTAAATCCGGACAAGGCTTTTATAAAAAAGAAGGGAAAATAATTCGTGTTTTAGACCTAAACACGCTGGAGTACAGAGATAAAAAACGATCGAAGTTTGCAACGCTTGAACTGACAAAATCAATTGACAATGTGATAGATCGCTTTAAAGTATTGGTGGATGGTAAAGACAAGGCTGGAGAATTCTACCGCAAAAATTTTGCCGCGATGTTTGCTTATATTTCGAATAGAATTCCTGAAATTTCAGAAGAACTTTTTAAAATTGACGATGCTATGAAAGCTGGTTTTGGCTGGGAACACGGTCCTTTCCAAATTTGGGATGCCGTTGGTGTAGAAAAAGGATTGGCGCTCATTAAAGCGGAAGGATTAAGCGCTGCTCAATGGGTTTTTGATATGGTCGCTTCAGGAAATAACAGCTTTTACACTATTGAAAATGGCACCACATTTGCGTTCGATATTGCAACAAAAAAACAACTTAAAATTCCAGGACAAGATGCCTTTATTATTTTAGATAACATTCGTAAATCAAATGAAGTCTTTAAAAATGCAGGTGTGGTTATTGAAGATTTAGGAGATGGCATCCTCAATTGTGAATTCCGCTCCAAAATGAATACGATTGGAGGAGATGTTTTATCAGGGCTCAACAAAGCGGTTGATTTGGCAGAGCAAAATTTTGACGGATTGGTTGTTGGAAATCAAGGCGCTAACTTTTCAGTTGGCGCTAATATTGGTATGATTTTTATGATGGCGGTAGAACAAGAATACGATGAACTCAATGCTGCTATTAAATATTTTCAGGACACCATGATGCGCATGCGCTACTCCTCTATCCCTACCATTGCGGCTCCACACGGTATGACTTTAGGAGGCGGTTGTGAATTATCACTACACGCAGACAAAGTGGTGGCCGCAGCAGAAACTTATATCGGTTTGGTTGAATTTGGGGTCGGCTTGATTCCCGGCGGAGGCGGTTCTAAAGAAATGGCCATGCGGGCTTCAGACTCCTTTCGTAAAAATGATGTTGAACTTAATATTCTCCAAGAATATTTCTTGACCATTGGAATGGCAAAAGTAGCCACCTCTGCATACGAAGCTTTTGACCTGGGAATTCTCAAACACGGAAAAGACAGCGTCATTGTCAATAAAGACCGTCAAATTGCTACCGCAAAAGCCCATGCAAAATTAATGGCAGCGCAAGGCTATAGCCAACCGGTAAAGCGAAAAGACATCAAAGTTTTAGGAAAACAGGCACTTGGGATGTTCCTTGTTGGAACCGATTCCATGCAAGCCAGTAATTACATAAGCGAACACGATCAAAAAATTGCGAATAAATTAGCCTATGTTATGGCTGGTGGGGATTTATCGGAGCCCAGCCTGGTCACAGAGCAATATTTATTAGATATTGAACGAGAAGCGTTTTTGAGTTTATGCACGGAACGCAAAACATTAGAACGCATCCAACACATGTTAAAAACGGGGAAACCACTTAGAAATTAAAAAATGAAGCAAGCCTATATAGTTAAAGCATACAGAACCGCTGTTGGGAAAGCCCCAAAAGGGGTCTTTCGATTTAAAAGAGCCGATGAACTCGGGGCGGAAACCATTCAACATATGATGAAAGAACTTCCCAATTTGGAAGTATCCCGCATCGATGATGTCATTGTTGGAAATGCAATGCCAGAAGGGGCACAAGGATTAAATATGGCCCGTTTTATATCACTCATTGGACTTGACAGTGTAGATGTTCCCGGTGTCACCGTCAACCGATTTTGTTCATCTGGACTGGAAACTATTGGATTGGCCGTGGCAAAAATTCAAGCCGGCATGGCCAATTGTATCATTGCGGGCGGAGCTGAAAGCATGAGTGCTGTTCCCATGACAGGTTTTAAGCCAGAGCTCAACTACGACACTATCAACGCAGGTCATGAAGATTATTATTGGGGGATGGGCAATACAGCCGAAGCCGTAGCAAATGAGTTTAAAATTTCAAGAGAAGATCAAGATGCATTTGCATATAATTCTCATATGAAAGCACTGAAAGCACAAGCTGAAGATCGATTTCAGGATCAAATAGTACCCATTGAAGTACAACAAACTTATGTAAATGAGTCTGGAAAAAAAGCCACAAAAAACTATACAGTCAATAAAGACGAAGGACCGAGAAAAGGTACAAATTTAGAGGCCTTGGCAAAACTCCGCGCAGTCTTTGCACAAGGAGGAAGTGTAACTGCCGGAAATTCATCTCAAATGAGCGATGGCGCTGCATTTGTAATGGTTGTAAGTGAAAGCATGGTAAAAGAACTCCATTTAGAGCCCATTGCCCGTTTGGTGAGCTATGCCGTGGCGGGAGTAGAACCAAGAATTATGGGTATCGGCCCCGTTAAAGCCATTCCAAAGGCGCTTAAACAGGCCGGCTTGCAGCAATCGGAGCTTGAACTTATTGAACTCAATGAAGCCTTTGCGTCTCAATCCTTGGCCGTGATTCGAGAACTAGATTTAAATCCAGAACTTATCAATGTAAATGGAGGCGCGATTGCCCTTGGTCACCCCTTAGGCAGTACAGGTGCAAAATTATCAGTTCAGTTATTTGATGAAATGCGAAAGCGAGAAATGGCATCAAAATTCGGCGCTGTAACCATGTGTATTGGAACCGGTCAAGGCGCTTGTGGAATTTTCGAATTTTTAAATTAAAAAATACTCAAATTTTATAACTATGGAAGTCAAAGAAATATTAAGAGGCGGACAATTTTTAGTCAAAGAAAGTGAATTTTATAGCGTTTTTACACCTGAAGATTTTTCTGAAGAACAACAGATGATGAAAGAGGCGGTTAAAGAATTTAACGAAAGAGAAGTCATTGCAAAACGCGACCGATTTGAGGCCAAGGACTATGCGCTTACCGAAGCAGTCATGCGCAAAGCTGGTGAAATGGGTTTTCTTGGTGTTTCTGTTCCTGAGGCCTATGGCGGCTTAGACATGGGCTTTGTTTCCACCATGCTTGTTTGTGAATATATCTCTAGTGGAACTGGGTCCTTCAGTACGGCCTTTGGCGCACATACTGGGATTGGAACCATGCCCATCACATTGTATGGTACGGAAGCACAAAAACAAAAATACGTACCAAAACTGGCCTCTGGAGAGTGGTTTGGGGCCTATTGCCTTACTGAGCCCGGTGCAGGTAGCGATGCCAATTCAGGTAAGACCACAGCCGCCCTTAGTGAGGATGGTAAATCTTACAGCATAACAGGTAAAAAAATGTGGATTTCTAATGCAGGATTTTGCAATGTCTTTATAGTTTTTGCACGAATTGAGGACGATCAAAACATAACCGGGTTTATTGTTGAAAATGACTCTACCAACGGCATTGTATTAGGAGAAGAAGAAAACAAACTTGGAATCAACGCTTCATCGACACGTCAAGTCTTTTTTAACGATACTAGGGTGCCTGTTGAAAACATGCTTTCAGAGCGTCAAAATGGATTTAAAATTGCCATGAATGCGCTCAATATAGGCCGCATTAAATTAGCGGCTGCTTGTATTGATTCGCAGCGCAGAATCACAACCGATGCGATTGTGTATGCCAATGCACGAAAACAATTTAAAACCCCTATTGCAGAATTTGGCGCTATTAAACACAAATTGGCAGAAATGGTCACAAACACTTATGTCTGCGAATCGGCGAGTTACAGAGCGGCCAAAAATATTGAAGACCGCATCGCCATGCGCATTGAAATTGGAAATACACATCAGGAAGCAGAACTGAAAGGTGTTGAGGAATACGCTATTGAATGTTCCATATTAAAAGTTGCGGTTTCAGAAGATGTTCAGAACTGTGCAGACGAAGGTATTCAAATTTTTGGAGGCATGGGCTTTTCTAAAGATACCCCAATGGAAGCGGCTTGGAGAGATGCCAGAATCGCTAGAATTTATGAAGGGACCAATGAAATCAACCGAATGATCAGCATTGGAATGCTGATTAAAAAAGCAATGAAAGGCCATGTAGATCTCTTGGGGCCAGCCATGAAAGTACAAGAAGAGCTTTTGGGAATTCCTTCTTTTGAAACACCTGACCACAGCGCACCACTATCTCAAGAAAAGGCCATCCTAAAGAATCTTAAAAAAGTTTTTTTGATGGTAGCAGGTGCAGGCATTCAGAAATTTGGTCCTAAAATTGAGCAACAACAGCAACTTCTTATCAGTGCAGCGGATATTCTAATTGAAATCTATATGGCAGAATCAGCCATTTTAAGAACAGAAAAAAACATGCACCGTTTTGGAGCAGAATCTCAAATACATCAAATTGAAATGAGTCAACTCTATCTTTATAACGCAGTTGACATCATAACAAAAAGTGCAAAAAACGGGATTGTATCCTTTGTTGAAGGAGATGAGCAGCGCATGATGCTCATGGGCTTAAAACGCTTTACAAAATACACTCATTATCCTAATGTTGCAGGCCTAAGAAGCAGCATTGCGGACAAGGTTAATAAAGAAAATGCGTATTGCTTTTAAAAAGTATACGCTGCTTAGTTGGTTAATTGAAACGCCCTCACATCCTTAAGGGTGTTTTTTTATCCAAAAATGAAAATTAAATCTATCTTTGAAAGAGAGAATGAATCTGTTATAAAATAGTACATCCGTGAGACAAACCTACATATTAACTCTTATTTGTTTTTTTTGTGTTCAATCGCAGCTACTGGCACAGGAATATACACGACAAGATACCGTTCGTGGATCTATTACTCAAGAAAGAAGTTGGTGGGATTTAAAATATTACAAGCTAGAAGTAACTGTGGATCCAAAAACTAAATCGATTCATGGTAAAAATACCATTCACTATAAAGTTTTAGAAGCAAATAGAAGAATGCAAATTGATTTGCAAATTCCAATGCAATTGATCAAAGCAACCCAGCGGGGCAAATCCCTTAAAATTGACCATGATGGCAATGCGCATTACATCCACCTTGAATCCCCACAAGTAAAATCCAGTGTTGACAGCATTACAGTACATTTTGAAGGCCGCCCCAAAGCAGCTGTTCGTCCGCCATGGGATGGTGGTTTCACATGGACAAAAGATCAAAATGGAAACGATTTTATTGCCACCGCTTGCCAAGGAATTGGCGCTAGTGTGTGGTGGCCAAACAAAGACCATATGTACGACGAGGTAGACAGTATGAAAATTCGTGTCAATGTACCGAAACATTTGATGGCCGTATCAAACGGACGCTTAATTAATATTTCAAAACATGACAGTACTGCAACCTATACTTGGGTTGTTTCAAACCCAATAAACAATTATGGCGTTAACATAAATATTGGAGATTATGTTAATTTTTCTGAGATATATGAAGGTGAAAAAGGAAATTTAGATATGAATTATTATGTATTAAAACCCCACTTGGAGAAAGCAAAAAAACAGTTTTTAGAAGCCCCAAAAATGATGAAAGCCTTTGAATATTGGTTGGGCCCTTACCCTTTCTATGAAGACAGTTATAAATTGGTAGAAGTTCCTTATTTAGGAATGGAACATCAAAGTTCTGTTACCTATGGGAATCAATTTAAAAACGGCTATTTAGGGCGTGATTTATCGGGAACTGGTTGGGGCTTAAAATTTGATTTTATTATTGTACACGAATCGGGGCACGAGTGGTTTGCCAATAACATTACAAACAAAGACATTGCCGACATGTGGATTCACGAGGGTTTTACAGCTTATACTGAAAATCTATTCTTGGATTATTATTACGGAAAAGAAGCTGCAGCGGCCTATGTCATTGGTACGCGAAAGCGTATTCAAAATGACCGCCCTTTAATTGGAGATTACAATGTAAACAATGAAGGCTCTTCAGATATATATTACAAAGGCGCCAATATGATTCACATGCTGCGGCAATTGACAAAAGACGATGAAAAATGGCGACAAATGCTTCGAAAAATGAATGCTGAATTTTACCATCAAACAGTCACCTCATTGCAAATTGAATCCTTTTTATCAAAAGAAATTGGATGGAATTTAAAATTCTTTTTTAATCAGTACTTAAGAGATGTCCGAATTCCTATACTAGAATATAGAATTGATGGAGGAAAGCTAAACTACAGATGGAATAATGTAGTCAGTGGTTTTGATATGCCGGTAGAAGTCATAAAAGAAAAACAAATTTTATGGCTCTACCCTACAGAGTCCTGGCAAACTACAGCGGCTAATACATCGGAAATCGAAATCGATTCTGATTACTATATAAATCTAAAAAAACTCTGAAAAATTCAGAATTGATTCTCTTGATTGTACAATCTTATAAATTATTTAACTTTATAAAAAATTAAACTTTTTTCACAATACTTAAAAGTGTTTTCTAGATTATGTTTAAGTTAAAGAATTGAAAAAATACTGCAGTAGCATTGAATAAAACACAAAATTTATAAATTTCATAAAAATGAACCCATCGGCAAGAGGTTGGTTGAAAAAATTATTAAAATTTGCAGAGAAAAATGACGCGAAAGCTGAAACTATAGCAAATCTTTACCCTGCGCTAAAATCGGTTGGATTTATATATGGCAGTAATATTTCAGTCCTCATTAAGGATTTTAAAAGTAAAGATTTTAACCAAGAAGAATGTTGTAAAATTAATTTTGTCTGGGCACTTTTAGCCGCTTACAACTGCCATTCAAAAGATAATACTAATTTTGAAATTGTACTTAAAAAATTCTACGAAACCATTGGATTTCACAAATCCAACTTCATTAATGGTATTCTGGGGGATGATGTGGAATCTATTCTTAACAAGCGAATTCAAACGGATAATAATATTTTTTCAAAAAACTTTAGCCTATTTGTCACCAATGCCCTGCTCTTTATGGATGTTTTGGCCTTTAGTGCGTTTTTACAAAACTCTGATCATGCCGAGAAACACCTTTTGGAATTAGAAAATTCAATAAGAACTGTTGTTTCTAAAGCCCTCAACTCCAAAAGTGAAAAAAACAATTACGACGAAAGCTTAATCAAATTATTAGAGGCATCACTGCGCTTATCAAAATCTAAAAACAACAGCTATGAGGCATTAAATTTAAGTCAGTTTTCAGAGACTGAGCGATTTTACTTACTAGACTTAGCATGCATGGCCACATGGAATGATTTTAAAATTGACCGTGGTGAACAAGAATTTTTTAGGGAATTTTCAAAGAAATTTAAACTTAGTCAGTCTGTAATTAAAAAGGCAATTAATAGTTTAAATGTGTTTTATAGGAATTATAAAAATGACATCAGTTTATTGAGTACCCAAAATCTTGCCAAACGGCTATACGACCACTCCACAACCGTTGTGAAAAAACTTATCACAAGAAACAGCAAACATTTATACCAAGAGTTAAAAGAAAGTAAAGATCTAGTAAAATTATTAACTGAATCTACCCTAAGAGACCTAAGTGAAAAGGAACAAGAACAAATGCAAGAACAAATGATGGACATTATTAAATCCATACCAAGTCTGGCTATTTTTATGCTTCCTGGTGGTGCAATTTTATTGCCCATTTTTATTAAATTTATTCCTAAACTTCTGCCCTCTGCTTTTGATGAAAATAGAATTGAAGAAGAGTGAATAAATGTCAAACTGTAACAGTTTAAAACAAAGAGCGTCTTATTAAAAACTTATTTTAGAATTCTTGAAATTGGCTAACCAAAACGAATTTGTAACACTCATAGAAAAACATCAGAATTTGATTCACAAAATCTGTCGTTTATACACCAAAAGTGATGCAGAACACAAAGACTTATTTCAAGAAATCACCATCCAGCTTTGGAAAGCCTATCCAAAGTTTAGAGGCGACTCCAAGTTCAGTACATGGATGTACCGTGTAGGCATTAATACCGCCATAACGCTTTACAGAAAATCCAAACGAAGAATTCAGAGTTTTAGTTTTGAGGAAATCGCCTATAAAGTACCCCAAAGTGAGTCTTATGATGATACTGAAGATCAACAGCTCAAGTCAATTTACAATGCAGTAAAATCACTGAACGATATAGACAAGGCTGTGATTTTTCTATATCTCGAAGATAAATCCTATAAAGAAATTAGTGACACCATTGGCATCACAGAAGTTAATGCGCGTGTAAAAATGAACCGCATTAAAAATAAATTAAAAAAACAGTTAAATCCTTAATTATGGATGAATTAAAACGCTTAAAAAAGGACTGGAAAGAGAACTTAAAGTTTCCTAAACTCAGCAAAGATGAAATTTACAAACTGCTGCACAAAAAATCTTCTTCTATTGTAAAAAGGATTTTTGTGTTTAGCTTGATTGAGTTTGTATTTTGGACACTGCTAAGTTTCGTCATTAAAGACAATGAAGCCCAACAACGGTTTGATCAATATGAAATGGACCACATAACATTACCACTTATGGTAATTGGGTACGCTTTTCTCATTTACTTTTTCTTTATGTTCTACAAGAACTATAAATCGATCTCGACAACAGCTAGTTCTAAAGGATTGATGGAGCAGATTCTTAAAACCAGGAAAACAGTCAAACATTATGTGATTTTTAATCTACTTTTCTTGTACATTTCTATTGTTATTGGACTATTTATAGAACTCAATAACAACCCTGATGTTGCCTTACGTACCGCAGAATTCACGGTTTCTGGAGATTATTACATCTTTTACGGAATTATGTTGGCTACAACACTTCTGATGATGGCTTTACTGACAGCTATACTTCTCGGGTTTTATTATTTGATATATGGTATATTATTAAAGAAATTGAAAAACAACTACAAAGAATTGAAAAAAATTGAATTAGAGTAAACTTCTGGTATTTACCAATTTCGTTGTTTGTTCAAGCGTTCATTTTCCATTAATTCCTCTTGTGGAATGACCTTTAGAAATGAAGGGTGCTGCTCAATAGCATATTCAATTTTTTCTACAATTTGTTCTATGGACTCATTGTCATAATCAACTTCAAGCGGTGCTTTAATTTCGATGGATTGTAAAATATTTTTCTTTTTAACCCGGATACCTTTCTTATCAAAAGCTCTTCTAAAACCATCAATCACAATAGGAACTACAATAGGCTGGTAGTGTTTAATGATATGTGCTGTTCCCTTTCGAATGGGTTTAAAAGGGGTAGTAGTCCCCTGAGGAAAGGTAATAACCCAACCATCGTCTAATGCTTTTTTAATATTTGATATATCACTCATTTTTACTTGACGGTTAACATCCCTTCCTGATGCGCGCCAAGTCCGTTCAATGCTTATGGAGCCTGCATAAGCAAAGATCTTTGGTAATAGACCTGCTTTCATGGTTTCTTTTGCTGCGACATAATAAAGATTCAGCTTAGGTTTCCACAAATAGCCCACATTTTTAAGAGTGTCATCTCGACCACTTAATGCTGCATTAAAGACATGAAACATAGCGACAACATCCGCAAAATAGGTCTGATGATTTGATATAAAAAGAACGTTGGTTTGTGGGAGTTCACGTAAAATATCAGAGCCTTCAATTTTTAGTTCATTAAAGCCTTGATAACGTTGGTGGCTGATGGTTCCTAAAATACGGATGATCCATTTTTTAATAAATAAATATTGCCCAAAAATATTTTTTTTTAAGAGACCCATGTATTAATGAGAATAGAAATGCAAACCTAAGCTATTTTTTTAAAATTAAATTGAATATATATATAATTTCCATGAGAATCATGGCGGTAGCGCCCCAAACTATATGCCCATTAAAATTAAACGCAGGGACAGAAACCGACAATCCATAAGAAGTTTTGACCGTTGTTATTATTTGATGCTTAGCATTCATCACAGCTTCAAGGGAAACTTCAATAACAGACTCTACTTCTGAAATTTGAGGTTTAAAATCGGGGGTTTCAGCGGTTAGGCCAATAAAAGGAAAAACATTGAAATTACTTGGAGGAATGTAAACTTCTGAAAGGCCCGTTATGATTTGAATTGCCTCTGATTGCACGCCAATTTCCTCCATTGTTTCACGCAATGCGGTTTGTTGAAAATTAAGATCTTCAGCTTCGGGTTTTCCACCAGGAAATCCAATTTGACCTGAGTGAACATCAGGACTTGGCTTTCGTAGAATAAAAGCCAAATATGTATTGTAGTTTTTTCCAGGATAAAACAAAGCCAGAACTGCAGCTAGTTTGGCATTATCAATTAAATGCGATGTTTGTTTTAACAAAACATCTCTGAATGGTGGCGCCATTTGTAATTGCGCTTCTTTTCCTGGCAACTCATGGGAATTAATCGAACCAATAATTTCAGAAAATGCGTCAAATCTCATATATTTCGCCTTTGATATAAAACCAATATAATATGCGGTATCTTATCCTGTTGTTTGTTTTTCTCTTGAACTGTCAAGATACTAAATATAAAAAAACAAAAGAAACCCAAAATTCATATGCTGCTACAAAAGTTTCTAATATCCCAAACAAAGAAAAAAAATCCGATACTGCGTTTTTGTTGAATGACCAGAATGTTATGGAATTCTTTCTAGCCTATGATAAAGAACACAAAGAGAATAAAGTTCGCATCACCACAGATTTTGGGGCAATCGACATTGAATTGTTTGAATCTACAAAATTCCATCGATCCAATTTTATTTACCTCACAAAGAAGCACTATTTTAACAATACACAGTTTTACCGAGTTATTGACAATTTTATAATTCAAGGCGGAAATAGCGATGACCAAAAAACACTAAACAAGCGAAAGAAAATTGGACGCTATTTATTACCCAATGATCACAAAAAAGGTTATAAACACGATCGTGGCATGGTCAGTATGCCTAGTAGTGCAGTGGCCAACCCTTACAAAATGGCCTCTCCTTTTGAGTTTTTTATAGTACAACAGCGTGGAGGCGCTCACCACCTAAATGGCGACTATGCGGTATTTGGAAAAGTGATTGCTGGCATGGAGGTCGTTGATAAGATTGCTGCTGTTCCTACAGACCGAGGCGATTGGCCACAAAAAAATGTATACATCAAGAACGTTGATATCATTAATTAGGTGTAATTATAATATTTTTACAATCAGCGGTAAATTGTAACGAATAGCCTATTGAAAACGGGGAAAGGATAGATAAAATTTATAACTTTGTGTAAATTCACTTTATGACCATCATACAATTACACTATGTACTGGCAGTTGCCGAACATCAAAACTTTACAAAAGCAGCCCGTTATTGTCATGTAACACAACCCACGCTTAGCATGCAAGTTCAAAAACTAGAAGATGAGTTGAATGTCCAGATTTTTGACCGTAGAAAGAAGCCAATTGAACTCACCGCTGTTGGAACAAAAATTGTGGCACAGGCAAAAAATATTGTAGCTGAAGCAGAACGCATTAATGACATTATAGATCAGGAAAAAGGCTTTATTGGGGGTGAATTTAAATTGGGCATGATTCCAACGGTCATGCCTACTCTATTGCCGATGTTTCTCAAAACTTTTATCAAGCATTTCCCCATGGTGAAGTTAAAAATTGAAGAACTCAACACAGACGAGCTTATAAACCGAATCCATGAGGGGCATTTGGATGCTGCTATTGCAGCCACTCCCCTTAGAATGAATACCATTAAAGAGCGTGTTCTTTTTTACGAACCCTTTGTTGGCTACATTTCACCCAATCATCGATTGAAAGAGAAAACAGCAATTGAAATATCGGACTTGGACATCAATGACATGCTTTTATTGGAAGATGGTCATTGTTTTAGAGAGGGTGTACTTAATTTGTGTAAAACTTTGAAAGAACAACAGAAAGAAACCTTTAAGTTGGAAAGCGGCAGCATAGAAATGCTGGTTAAACTTTCAAATGAAGGGATGGGAATGACCTTACTCCCCTATTTGAACACATTGGATTTAAAATTAACGGAACAGAAAAACTTACGCTTTTTTAAGAAGCCACCCCCGGCGAGAGAAGTGAGTTTGATTTATAATAAAAATGAACTGAAAATTCAAATTATTGAGGCCATTCACAGAACAATTTCTGGAATTATAAGGGGCGTTATAAAATTTCAAGATGTTGAAATTATCAGTCCTATAGCAAACAAAAAGCCTTAAACCAAATGTTCCGAGCAACAACTCAGCTCCGGATGTTTTTAATTAATGTGAAGATGAATTCTTTAAGTTCCTCTTTTTATAGGAAATTAAATACTGCATGGCCTTTTGAAATTCAATATTAAATAATTCCGTTTTTAAACAAAAAAATTAACATTTAAGATTTAATTTTAAGTGTCCATTCGAAAGAAAATTTTGAAACCAAATCTCC
Organism: Formosa sp.; assembly: GCA_002684355.1. Lineage (GTDB taxonomy): Bacteria > Bacteroidota > Bacteroidia > Flavobacteriales > Flavobacteriaceae > UBA3537. The sequence goes on along the minus strand of NYVA01000029.1, from coordinate 55,552 downwards.
GCTAGCATCACGCCCCTCAGATTCCAATAAAACGGTTTGTCCCAGACCTGTATCAATGGCTTTTTGTAATGCATTGTCGATTTCAAGTCCTTGGGTGCATTTAAATGTAATGCGTCCTTTTGCCTTTTTGGTGAATTGGGCTTCATTTCGCAAGACTAACATCGAAATGTTCTGATTCAATGATTTGATTTTAAGAATGATGAGCGCACCTGTACTCAATTCTGCAGCCATGCCTTGAACCGCCCAAAACATGGACTTGAATGGGTTTTTATTGATCCATCTATGTCGTACGCCCACATGGCATTTTTCGGAATCGACCCGCTTGACACGAACCCCACACAAAAAGGCTGATGGGAGATTTAAAATGAGAAAAAGGTTGAGTTTTCTTGGTGAAAATAGCATGTATTTTATATTATATTGTAGCGAATATAATCAATATATTTATTGTTTTAAAGCGGTTTCACAGGAACCAAAAAGTAATTTTTTAAAGTTACTGGCTTAATTTTTGACATGTTATATTAAAACGCTAAAAAATGGCATACACCAAATTATATCAAGGTAGCTTTATTGTAGTTCAAATGATGCGAAGATATCTAGAAAATCAAGGCATCAATCCACTTATTAAAGACGAAAGTGAATCGGCACGGCTGGCTGGATTTGGTATTTCTAATATCGGAATTCAGCAATTATTTGTTCACGAGAGTGAAGTGCCAAATGCCACTAAAATAATAAATGTTACTCTTGGACAAATGAAACTCTAATTTTCCCTTATTATTTATTAAAATCATTGTTGTATTTTAGAGGTTTAAATACAAATCATGCGAAATTCTTTTTTTATCTTCCTTCTGTTCTGTTTTAATTTTGGTATCTCTCAAAACCTTAAAGTGGTTATAGACACCAGTGTTACCACCAAGCACAAAACAACTATCAAAGGCATTGAAATGGGATATACCGCAGAAACAGGCATGCAGCCTGTTTGGAATAAAGAGGGCACTGCAATTGCCAGTTTATTCTACACTTACTACAGAAGAGACCATGTCAAAAACACCAATAAACGTCCCATTCTTATTTCTTTCAATGGTGGGCCAGGATCGGCCTCTGTTTGGATGCACATGGCTTATACTGGTCCAAGAATTCTAAAGGTGGATGACGAAGGATACCCAGTTCAACCCTATGGTTTTAAAAGCAATCCAAATTCCATATTAGATGTCGCTGATATTGTGTTTGTCAATCCTGTAAATACAGCCTATTCACGGATGATTCCCAATAAAGATGGGGAACTTCCAGACCGCAGTCAATTTTTTGGCATCAATGAAGATATTGCCTATTTGTCTGATTGGATCAACACCTTTATTTCAAGAAAAAACCGTTGGGAATCCCCAAAATATATCATTGGTGAGAGTTATGGTGGAACACGTGTAATGGGTCTTTCATTGGCGTTACAAGAAAATCAATGGATGTACTTAAATGGTGTTATTTTAGTTTCTCCAGCAGATTACAAAACCTTGCGCGTAGGCGGTCCTGTTGCCTCGGCACTAAACCTCCCCTATTACACGGCTACTGCATGGCATCATAAAATCCTACCCGAAGTACTTCAATCCAAAGATCTTCTAGAAATATTACCAGAAGTTGAAGAGTACAGTATCAATACCCTCATGCCAGCATTGGCAAAAGGGGGCTTTATCAGCTCTGATGAAAAAATGGCTGTAAGTCAAAAAATGGCGTATTATTCAGGCTTGAGTCAAAAATCAATTCTTCAGTACAACTTGGATGTACCTACTTCCTTTTTTTGGAAAGAACTGTTGCGTGATAAAACAGGACAAACCATTGGACGCTTGGATTCTCGCTATTTGGGAATTGACAAAACAGAAGAAGGCTCTCGACCGGACTACAATGCAGAGCTCTCATCTTGGTTGCATTCTTTTACACCTGCGATCAATCACTACCTCAAAAAAGAGTTGAAATTTAAAACGGACTTAAAATACAATATGTTTGGATCGGTGCGCCCATGGAACAATGACAACGATAATACTAGAGATAATTTACGCGCCGCCATGGCCCAAAATCCGTATTTAAAAGTCTTGAATCAATCGGGCTATTATGACGGCGCTACTACCTACTTTAGTGCCAAATACAACCTTTCACAAATTGACCCCAGCGGCAAAATGAAAGCACGTTTTATTTTTAAAGGCTACAAGAGTGGCCATATGATGTATTTGAGAAATGAAGACCTGATCCAATCCAATGAAGACATCAGAGCGTTTATAAAAGCATCTTCTGCAGATGGTAAAGCTGCTAAATACTGATGTCTGACGCCAAAGCCAGTATTCTAATACCATTTAAAAACACGGCAGCATACCTGCCAGCCTGTTTAGATTCCATTATAAATCAATCCTACAAAAACTGGGAAGTCCTAATTGTAGATGACAGTTCAACAGATCAAAGTCATGAAATTGTAAAGGCTTATTCGCAACAGGATGCCAGAATAAGACTTTTAAAAAATAAAGGCGTTGGAATCATTGAGGCCCTGCAAACGGCCTATGCGCAATCTACAGGAACATTCATTACTAGAATGGACAGTGATGATATCATGGCTACCAATAAAATTGAATATATGGTTGCCGATTTGACTTTAAAAGGACCTGGATACATTGCCCTTGGTTTGGTACATTACTTTTCTGAATCTGGTATCAAAGAAGGATATAAACGCTACGAAAATTGGTTGAATACCTTGATTTCAAAAGGCACAAATTTTAATGAAATTTACAAGGAATGTGTTATTCCATCGCCCTGCTGGATGGTTTACCGAAGAGATTTTGAAAAAGCCAATGGGTTTAACTCCAATGTTTATCCTGAAGACTACGACTTGGCCTTCCGTTTTTTTGAAAATGGATTGCAATGCATCTCCTCAAACAATGTTTTACACTCATGGCGAGATTATGCGGTGCGTGCTTCGAGAACAAGTCCAAATTATGCTGAGAATAGTTTCTTAGAACTTAAGATTCATTATTTTCTAAAACTCTCTTACGACCCATTAAAAACATTGGTGATTTGGGGAGCAGGAAAAAAAGGGAAGAAAATTGTGAGTTTACTGAAATCCAGTAAAATTCCTTTTGTTTGGATATGTGACAATCCAAAAAAAATTGGGAAAAAGATATATAATGAAGCAGTAGAATCGTTTGAAAAACTCTTAGAAATCCCCAATTACCAGAGCATCATTTCTGTGGCTAATGAAAATGCACAGCGTAAGATTCTAAGAATTTTTAAAGCACAAGGCAAAGAAGCCATGACAGATTATTTCTTCTTTTGTTAACAGATTAATTGCTTTATATTTGACAAATATTTCTCTTCATGCAATTTGCACTTCCAGAACTACTTTATGCATTATTCGCGCTGCTGATTCCAATTTTGGTGCATTTGTTTCAATTGCGCCGTTTTAAGATTCAGAAATTTACAAACCTTGCTTTTTTAGAGAAAATAAGCGTGCAAACACGTCAAAGTTCAACGCTAAAAAAATGGTTGATTCTTTTATTTCGGATGCTGGCACTGGCTTGTATTATACTGGCATTTGCTCAGCCATATACTTCAAATACGAATGCTAAAAATGAACAGCCAGAACTTGTGATTTATTTAGATAATTCATTTAGCATGGAAGCTTCAGGCCCAAAAGGACCGATGTTAAAACAAGCCATTCAGGCGCTGTTGACAGAGCAAATTCCCCTAGAAAAAATCACAGTTTTTACAAATACAAAAACATATTTAAACCGCAGCTTAAAAGATTTGAAAAGAGAGTTAACCGCAGTTGAATACTCAAAAAATCAGTTGGGGCTGGAAGCTGTTATCGCAAAAGGGGCTTTGTTATTCACAAAAAACGAATCAGATCAAAAGTATTTTATTTTGATTTCTGATTTTCAGGGACAACAAGAACAAATGAATCTAATTGAAAATTCAAATTATCAATTATTCGTAATACCCACAAGGCCCATTAGCAACAGTAATAGCTTTATTGAGGATGTTCAAATTGCGTCACAAATAAACAACTATAAGCTCAAGGTCATTGGAAAAACAGCTAATGAAGAACAAGACAGCATTCAGCTAAGTCTATTCAACGGTCAAAAACTGATTGGAAAATCAATTTTAGAGAAATCTAAAGGTTACAAAACATCTTTTACAGTCCCTAAAAATGAATCCTTTACTGGAAAATTTATTTTGGAAGACAGCGGCTTGACGTTCGATAATAACTTTTATTTTAATATTGAGAAAGCGCCTAAAACATCCGTCTTATCCATTGGCGATCACAAAACTGACTATCTCAATAGAATTTTTACAAAAGCAGAATTTAAATACAATTATTCGAACCTTCAATATGTGGATTATAAAATGCTTCAACAACAAGATCTGGTTGTAATTTCAGAACTTAAGCAACTTCCAAATGCGCTTATCAACAACTTAAAATCATTTATGAAAGTTGGTGGAAGCGTGCTTTTCATTCCAGCAGTGAATGGGGATATGAATTCCTACAATTCCTTTTTGGATATTGAAAACATAAAATTTAATTCGCTTTCTTCAAATGAAAAAAAAATAACAGCTATAAATTTTGACCATCCTATTTTTAAAGAAGCTTTTGAAAGAAAGGTTAAAAATTTTCAATACCCTAGAGTCAATCAACACTATAAAATTGACAATCAAGCCAAAACTTTGCTGACATTTGAAGACGGTAAGCCATTTTTGCTTCAAAAACAGCAATTGTTTTTCTTTACGGCAGCCATAGGCAGTGAGAACTCAAACTTCACAAATTCCCCACTCATTGTGCCCACGATTTTTGGTATTGGAAAATCAAGCTACAAGCTTCCTAAATTATACTATAATCTGAGTCAAAAAAGTGAATTAGACTTGAAGTACAGTCTAAAAAACGAGGAAGTGGTTAAAATTACTCGTGAGAACAAAACATTTATTCCATATCAGAACAAACAAAATTCGAAACTTAAAATAATTCTGGAAGATTTACCAATAAAGGCAGGCCACTATGCTTTGCATAATAAATCAGACACTCTTCAATATTTAAGCTTTAATTACGACCGAAATGAGAGTGACTTAGACTATCCTAAAATTCAAAATTTTAGCTCTTATGAAGTATTTAATTCTATTAAGAGTTCCCTAGAATCTTTAAAAAGTGGGGTGAATGTTAATGAATTATGGAAATGGTTTGTTATTTTTGCACTAATATTTTTGGCATTTGAAATGTTGATCTTAAAAATTTCTGAATGAATGCACTCATAAAATCGGCTTTAATTCTTGACAACAAAAGTGATTTTCATAACAAAACTCAAGATATTTTAATTGAAGATGGCATCATTACAAAAATTGCAAATTCCTTAAAAAATACCAATAATTTTCAGGTGATTCAATATGAAAACCTTCACGTTTCTCAGGGTTGGTTTGATAGCAGTGTGTGCTTTGGAGAACCAGGATATGAAGACCGAGAAACAATTAAAAATGGACTGAAAGTCGCCGCAAATTCAGGTTTTACCGCTGTCGCCCTACAGCCCAACAACTACCCTGTTATGGACAGTCGTTCAGCCATAACTTATACCAAAACACAATCCAACAACACTGCAACCACGCTTTTCCCTGTAGGGGCGCTTACTTTAGAGTCCAAAGGAGATCACTTAGCAGAAATTTTCGATATGAACAAGGCTGGAAGTATTGCCTTTGGAGATTATAAAGAATCAATCGACAATCCTAATATTTTGAAAATTGGATTGCAATACGCTTCAAGTTTTCGAGGACTCTTACAATCGTTTCCTCAAGACAGCCAAGTTGCGCAATTCGGAGTTATGAACGAAAATATTAGCAGCACAAAGTTGGGACTCAAAGGGATTCCTGAACTGGCTGAAGCTTTACAGATTGTACGAGATTTAGATATTTTAGAATACACTGGCGGTAAACTTCACATCCCAACAATTTCTACAGCCAAATCAGTAGAACTCATTAGAAGAGCCAAAGCTAAAGGCTTGGATGTCAGTTGTAGTGTAGCAATTCATAATTTAATATTCAAAGACTCTGACATTAAAAATTACAATACGAATTTTAAAGTCATTCCACCACTTAGAACGCAAAACGCTATTGATGCACTTATTGAAGGACTCAAGGATGGTAGCATTGACATGGTAACCTCAGATCACAATCCGATAGCGATAGAAGATAAAAAAGTAGAATTTGATTATGCAGCCTTTGGAACCATTGGTCTAGAAAGTGCATTTGGTGCTTTAAATACAGTTTTTTCAACTAAAAAAGTCATTGAATTACTAACAAAAGGGAAAAGTAGATTTGGCATCCAAAATACTGAAATTAAAGTTGGTAATCGATGTGATTTAACACTTTTTAATCCCAAAGGTTCTTATACTTTTGAAATCAAACACATCGCCTCAAAATCTAAAAATTCTATGTTTATTGGGAGTCAATTGAAAGGGTCTGTGTATGGTGTTATTGCCAACCAAACGGCTGGGTTGAAGTAACAATCAAATTTATTTGTATGAAATCTGAAAAATCCACAGCTTTTGTAAGCTATCTTGGTATCCTTGGACTACTCATAGCAACAGTCCTGACTGGTTCAGTAAATGCGGTTCCACTATTTGTAAAATTATTTCAAAAAATCTTTAAAAATATCTCTTAAAAAAATGTCAGAACCATTGCCCCTTGTCTCTGTTGTAAGAAAATCAATCCTAAGTTCGAAGGCTCCAGTATTGGTGCTTTTACACGGTTATGGTAGTAACGAAAATGACCTGTTTTCATTTGCCGCTGAACTACCAAAAGAACTTTGTATCATCGCACTAAGAGCCCCTTACAGCATAGAACCCTATGGACATGCCTGGTATGCTATAAATTTTGATTCAAATCTAAATAAAAGGAATGATGTTGAGCAAGCTAAGGAGTCAATGGCCATCATTATGAATTGTGTAAACAGTGCGCAATCTTTATATGATACCGACCCTTCAAACATAAGTTTACTAGGGTTTAGTCAGGGTTGTATTTTAAGCATTGCCTTGGCTTTAAACCATCCTGAAAAATTTAAGAATATCATTGGATTAAGTGGATATATTTGTAAAGAATTTCTAAACGATCATCAAGACGAAAAAGCCTATAAGCACTTAAATTTTTATTGTTCACATGGGAGTTCAGATCAAGTCATTCCTGTGGAATGGGCTCGAGAAACACCAAAACATTTGGAAAGTCTGGGAATCAAAAACCACTACAGTGAATTTCCTGTTGGGCACGGGGTGGCACCAGAAAACTTTTTTGAATTCAAACAATGGCTGATAGACCGGATTTAAAAGCTATGGCAACTACTTCATTTGTGCTTTTAATGCAGTATTTTCAGTTTCTAATTTTTCGATTTTCATTTTAAAAACATGGATGTCATTTTCATATTTTTCTATAATTCGCATCGAATTAACGTATTGAAAAACAATTAATAAAACAGTAAAAACAAGGGCATATATAAGAAACTTCGATTTCATTTTATAAAGATATATTTAATTCATCATAGGCCAGAAAAACATTTTCAGGCAGGGTTTTTTGAACTTCATCATGGAATCCCATGAGGTGGCTTATATGGGTCAAATAGGCTTTTTTAGGCTTGACACAGTCAATGAAAGCCAAAGCCTCCTCCAAATTAAAATGTGATAAATGGGGCTCTAAACGCAACGCATTAATGACCAAAACCTCCAAATTTTCTAATTTTTTTACTTCTTCATTAGCAATTGTTTTGGCGTCGGTGATATAAGCAAAATCCCCTATTCTAAATCCAAATACCGGCAGTTTGTGATGGTATGCTTTTATCGTTGTGATTTTCTTATTCACTATAAAAAAAGGAGTGTTTTCAATGGCATGAACATCCAAGGTTAAGACTCCTGGATATTTATTTTCATTTTCAAATATATAACTAAATCGTTTTTTTAAGGCAGCTACTACACGTGCATGAGCATAGACGGGAATATTACCTTGGCGAAAATAGAATGGCCGTAGATCGTCAATACCAGCCGTGTGATCACTGTGTTCATGGGTAAACAAAACCGCATCTATTTGGCTGCAATTTGTGCGTAATAATTGTTGTCTAAAATCGGGGCCGCAATCGATTAAAAGGGTTAAATCTTCACATTCTATAAGTACGGACACTCTTAAGCGCTTATCTTTTGGGTTTTCACTTAAACAAACAGGATGATTGCTTCCAATGATTGGAATGCCTTGAGAAGTTCCTGTTCCTAAAAATGTAATTTTCAAGTAGTTGTAAATTATGGTAAAAATAATGTATTTTTTTTTGCAGCCTTACTTAAAGTTATAACTTTGTAATATCTCAAAAACTACAATTAGTAAAGATGGAAATAACACTCAAGGGTGATGCTCAAATGAAAAGCGTGCCGTCTCTGAAGGATAAAGCTTTACGAATTAACCTTAATGAAAATATTTACGGGACATTTGCTGAAATTGGAGCTGGCCAAGAAACAGTCCGCCATTTTTTTAGAGCCGGAGGAGCTTCAGGTACCATTGCAAAAGCCATGTCGGCTTACGATAAATCTTTTAGTGATGCCATTTACGGCATTGAAGACGATCGCCGTTATGTTACTGAAGATCGGCTTAGAAAAATGTTAGCCCTCGAAGTTCGGCTTATTGAAGAACGCATTTCTAGAGACGACAATCCCAATAAAATGTTCTTTAGTTATGCGAATACCGTAACAACAATTGATTTTGCCAAGCGATACAAAGGCCATGGTTGGGTCGGTATAAGGTATCAAATCGATCCTAATGAACCCTACAACGAAATCATTCTACACTTGCGTTTTAAAGAAAGTGATGCGCGTCTACAGCAAGAAACCCTGGGTAAATTAGGGACCAATCTCATTTATGGTGCCTTTTACAAGCACAATCAACCCAAAAAACTTTTGCGCTATTTATACGATCATTTAAGCAAAGATCAGTTAGAGATTGACACCATTAATTTTTCAGGACCTGTATTCAAAGATGTTGACAACAGGCTGATGAGCCTACAACTTGTCAAAAACGGAATGACCGATGCAGTAATGTTTGCTCCCGACGGAAACAACGTTTTACCGGCACGCGTTCTCTATAAAAAAAATATCTTGGCCTTCAGAGGGAGCTTTAGACCTGTAACTCGTGTCAATGTGGATATGTACGAAAACTCCTTTGAGATGTTTATAAAAGAAAATAAAGTAGATCCTGATAATACGAAAGTTGTATTTGAAATTACCTTATCAAATTTGAGAGCTTCAGGTGGTGAGATTGACGAGCAAGATTTCATGGACCGCGCAAGATTACTTTGTTCACTTGGACAAACGGTTATGATTTCAAACTTTCAGGAATACTATAAGTTGGTAGAATATTTCAGTTTATACTCAAAAAAGCGAATGGTATTGTCCTTGGGGGTTAACAACCTCATTGATATTTTTGATCAAAAATACTACCGACACCTCAGCGGCGGTATTTTAGAGGCCTTTGGGAAATTATTTCACAAAGATCTGAAAGTATATCTGTACCCTATGCTAGGTGAAGATGGCACACTGATCACAAGTGATAATTTAAAAGTGCATCCTAGAATGAAGGAATTGTATAAATTCTTTAAATACACAGGAAAACTTGTCGACATTCAAAACTACAACCCCGAAATTTTAAATATTTTTTCTCGAAAAGTTCTAAAGATGATCAATCTCGGAGAGGAAGGCTGGGAAGCATTGTTGCCAAAAGTAGTATCCAATATGATCAAAGAACAGCAACTGTTTGGTTATCCAAAAAAGGAAGTAGAAATCGAATAAAAAATAGATTACTCTAAGATCTGCGCCGTATGTTCTTTGGTTTTTACTTTTGTAATGACTGATTCGATCACCCCATTTTCATCAATTATAAAAGTTGTTCTGTGAATACCGTCATATTCTCGGCCCATAAATTTTTTAGGGCCCCATACGCCATAAGCTTCAATAACTGATTTGTCTTCATCAGCCAATAAATCGTAAGGAAATCCGTATTTATTTTTAAAATTAAGTTGGCGTTTGGCACTGTCTGCACTTACGCCTAAAATGGCATAACCGGCCGCATTAAAACGGCTGTAATTATCGCTCAAGTTGCAGGCTTCCAAGGTACACCCAGGTGTACTAGCCTTGGGGTAGAAAAATAGTACCAGCTTTTTACCAGTGAAATCTGATAAATTGACCGTGTTACCGTTTTGATTGGTACTTTTAAAATCGGGGGCCTTGTCGCCAGCTTTTAATGCAGTCATATTTAGTATCTTTGATTTTTTACAAATATAAGCGAATGACCAAAACAGAAAAGGTAAATTTTGTTATAAAAACCTTAAATAATTTATATCCAGAAATTCCAATCCCATTGAATCACAAGGACCCTTATACCTTGCTTATTGCTGTATTGCTGTCGGCTCAATGCACGGATGTACGTGTCAATCAAATCACTCCAATTCTTTTTGCAAAGGCTGATAATCCTTTTGATATGATTAAAATGTCTGTTGAAGAAATCAAAGCCATCATTCGTCCTTGCGGTCTTTCATCAATGAAAAGTAAGGGAATTCATGGATTGTCACACATTCTAATTGAAAAACACCAAGGAAAAGTGCCACAAAGTTTTGAAGCTTTAGAAGACTTACCAGCCGTAGGACATAAAACTGCAAGTGTGGTGATGTCTCAGGCTTTCGGCGTTCCCGCATTTCCAGTTGACACCCATATACACCGCCTTATGTACCGTTGGAATCTATCCAATGGCAAAAGTGTGGTGCAAACAGAAAGAGATGCCAAACGCCTCTTCCCAGCAGAACTCTGGAATGATCTTCATTTGCAAATTATTTGGTATGGACGCGAGTACTCTCCAGCACGTGGTTGGAATCTTGAAAAAGACAGCATTACCAGAACAATTGGACGAAAATCGGTTTTAAAATCAGTAGAATGTACACAAAAAAAATCCTGAGCAAAGTCAGGATTTTTAAAATTTAATTTAGTGACATTTCAAAAGAAATCTTTTTGAGGGGGATGACTTTTAATGCCCTAGAATAATCCAGCAAGAAACGAATAGTTTCCTTGCGGGGTTTTAGCTGTTCAAAATTTGATGTGTTTTCAGGGTAAAGTTTTGCCATTCGCAAGAATTGTTTTAGTGATTTACAATACTAACGCACAACTTTTAAATTTATTTTAAAAAATCCTAATTAATTAAGCTAATATTGTGGTTGTCGATCATTTTTCGGAGATTTATCAGCCCATAGCGCATGCGACCAAGCGCCGTATTGATACTTACATTGGTGTTTTCTGAGATTTCTTTGAAGCTCATGTCCTGATAAATTCGCATTTTAATAACCACCTTTTGATCTTCAGGCAATTCTTCTAAAAGAATTCGCACATGATCGGCAATTTGACTTTCTACAATTTTATTTTCAGCATTGGGACTCTCATCGGACAATACAGAAAAAATATCAAAATCTCCTTTATTTTTAAATTTAGGCATTCTTTTATTTTTTCTAAAATAGTCAATGACAAGATTGTGTGAAATGCGCATGACCCAAGGTAAAAACTTTCCTTGTTCGTTATATTTACCACGTTTTAAAGTGTTTATAACTTTGATAAAAGTGTCTTGAAACACATCTTCAGTAGCGTCTCGGTCTTGAATTTTTGAAAAAATAAAGCCGTAAAGACGTGCTTGGTGCCTATTTATGAGCACTGAAAGAGAATTTTCATCTCCAGAAATGTAGTTACTTACGAGCTGGGCATCGCTTAAGGATTTGGTATTCATAACATTACTTTTGAGCACCATTGAAAGGTACTGGATTAAAATTTATTTAGTGTAATGTTATCTCTATAAGCAGTTTTTTAATTAGAATGAATACCAAATATAGAGATATTGAATTAAAAATTCCAAATTTTTGTTTTTATTTTAATCTTAATAAGAAGTTAATCTCCTTTTTTTAAACACCTAATAATACTATCTTTAAGTCCTATTTATTCAAATGTCCAATAAATTTTCAAAACACAACCCTAAAGATTACATCCTAATTAAAGGAGCCAAATTACACAATCTTAAAAACATTGATGTGGCCATTCCTAGAAATAAATTAGTGGTAATTACAGGCCTGTCGGGTTCAGGTAAATCGAGTTTGGCATTTGACACATTGTACGCAGAAGGCCAAAGGCGTTATGTAGAAAGTTTATCGAGCTATGCACGGCAATTTTTAGGACGCTTACACAAACCACAAGTGGATTACATCAAAGGCATTGCGCCTGCAGTAGCTATTGAACAAAAAGTGAATTCAACCAATCCGAGATCCACTGTAGGTACTAGTACAGAAATATACGATTATCTAAAATTACTCTATGCTCGTATTGGTGTCACTTATTCACCCATATCTAATGGCGTTGTCAAAAAAGACTCAACATCAGATGTTATAGATTATATAAAAACCTTAGAAAGTAAACAGAAATTACTACTATTAGCTCCCATAGAATTAGAAAAAGGTCGAGATATAACAGACAAACTCAAAGCGTTACAGAACCAAGGTTTTTCAAGAATGAAAATTAATGGTCAAATTGAACGCATTGATGTGCTTTTGAAATCAGAAATTGAATTGAAGAATTTAGCATTGGTTGTAGACCGCATTATTTTAAAACACGAAGATAATTTTTACAATCGGTTGGCAGATGCTATTGAAATGGCTTTTTACGAAGGAAAAGGCCATTGTTTAATTGAAGATGTTGAAAATTCAAAATTAAAAACATTCAGTAATAATTTTGCATTAGATGGTCAGAAATTTTTAGAGCCTAACATCCATTTATTTAGTTTTAATAATCCATATGGCGCATGTCCTAATTGCGAAGGCTATGGAGATGTCATTGGCATTGACAAAACATTGGTGATTCCCAACACTACCCTATCCGTTTATGAAAATGCCATTTATCCTTGGAGAGGCGAAAGCATGTCCTATTACAGAGATTTAGTGGTTAATAATAGCCACAAATTCGATTTCCCAATCCACAAATCCTATTTTGATCTGAGCGATAAACAAAAGGAACTTATATGGGTCGGAAATGAATATTTTGAAGGTTTGAATGCTTTTTTTAAGGAATTAGAATCCAAATCCTATAAAGTGCAAAACCGTGTGATGCTATCGCGTTATCGAGGAAAAACAAAGTGTCACGTTTGCAATGGAAAACGCTTGCGAAAAGAAGCGAATTATGTCAAAATTGGTGGCCGCTCTATTTCTGACCTGGTAGAACTACCAATAGCTGAACTTAAAGCTTTTTTTGAAAGCTTAGAAGTGACAAAAAATGAGACTAAAATTGCAAAACGTTTGTTGACAGAAATCAGAAATCGCATTGGGTATTTGTCTAATGTTGGCCTGGATTACCTCACCTTGAACCGAAAATCTAATACTCTATCTGGAGGTGAGAGCCAACGCATCAACTTAGCGACTTCATTGGGCAGTAACTTGGTAGGTTCTATGTATATATTGGACGAGCCCAGCATTGGGTTGCATTCAAAAGATACAGAACGTCTGGTTTCGGTTCTAAAAAATTTACGCGACTTGGGCAACACCGTTATTGTAGTAGAGCACGATGAAGCCATCATGGAAGCTGCAGATTACATCATTGATATTGGCCCTGAAGCAGGAAGCTATGGCGGAGAAGTAGTTGCGGAAGGTGATTTTAAATCACTTTTAAAGCTGAAGACATTAACCGCACAGTACCTAAATGGCGCCATGACAATAGACATCCCTAAACAGCGGAGAACTTCAAAATACGCTGTAAAGATTGAAGGGGCTCGTGCAAATAATCTCAAAAATATCAGCGTCGAATTTCCGCTGAATATGCTGACCGTAGTGACTGGTGTTTCAGGCAGTGGAAAAAGTACACTGGTCAAAAATATATTGTATCCAGCACTGCAAAAACAATTGATTGGCTACGGACAAAAGCCCGCAGAATTTTCAGAAATTTCAGGTAACTATAAAAATATAAAATTCATTGAATTTGTAGACCAAAACCCCATTGGTCGTTCCTCAAGATCCAATCCAGTGACCTACATCAAGGCCTATGACGATATTCGATCGCTCTTCTCAAAACAAAAATTAAGCGTTGTTAGACATTACCAACCAAAGCATTTCTCATTCAATGTTGATGGAGGCCGCTGCCCCACCTGCAAAGGTGAAGGCGTTGTGACCATTGAAATGCAATTTATGGCAGATGTAAAATTGAAATGCGAAAGCTGTGAGGGCAAACGCTTTAAAAATGATATTCTAGATATTAAATTTCAAGGTTGCAATATTGACGATATTCTCAAAATGACCATTGATCAAGCGGTTGATTTCTTTGAAATACACGATTGCCATAAAATCAAGAAAAAACTACAACCCCTCCAAGATGTAGGCTTGGGCTATGTAACACTTGGCCAAAGTTCTTCTACACTTTCGGGAGGAGAAGCACAAAGGATCAAACTGGCCTCATTTTTAGGTAAAGGAAGCAGCAGCGAATTGGGATTGTTTATTTTTGATGAACCTTCAACAGGACTGCATTTTCACGACATAAAAAAATTACTAAAATCGTTTAATGCCCTTATTAATCAAGGACATTCCATCATTGTTATAGAACACAATTTAGAACTCATTAAATCTGCCGATTACATCATTGACTTGGGCCCAGAAGGAGGTAAAAATGGAGGCACTGTAATGGTACAAGGAACACCAGAAATGATTGTTGATTCGAAAACTTCATTGACAGCAAAATATTTGGATGCTATCTTAAGTAAATAATGAATTCATTGCCTTAAGATTTTAGCCAGTTTTTGGGTACAGCTGCGGCGTGAGTAGCGATCAATTCCTTTGGAATTAACACAAAGCGTGTTGTTTTCAAAAGCCATAAATAATTTTGTAATGTGTGATTTCAGAGCCTCTCTTTCAGAATGCTTAAAGTAATTACCCGTATTGGTTTCTTTTAAGATAGATGTAATATCAGAAGGTTGGGGTCCAATAGCGATAATTGGGCGTTGGGCATTGACATACTCAAATAATTTTCCTGGAATAATATAGGTGGCTGCTTTGGAATTCCCTTCTAAAAGTAAAAGCACTTGAGATTTTCTTTGATACTTAGCAGCATCAAAATGGGATACCGTTTCAATGATGTCAAGATAGGACCCTAACCCCGATGCATTTATTGCATTTATAACATCTGCACTAACAGTTCCAACAAGCACCAACCTAAATTTTTCTTTAAAATCTGTTAATTCGTGAGTTAGCTCAGATAAAACATCCCACAATATGGCTGGATTTCTTTGATATGAAAGAAACCCAATATGAGTTAAAGTAAAATTTAGATCCATTTTTACTTTGCTTGTACTAGCATCATCAAAACCATTGGTAACGACTGAAATAGGCTGGTTCGTCTTATTTGAAAACAACAACTTTGTTTGCACAGATGTTACAATAATATGGTCAGCCTTACTCAGCACCCTTTTTTCTAACATCAAATGTTGTTTTTGGGCATGTTTGGTGAGCTTCAACTGATGGTGGTAGTTGATATCAACCCAAGGATCTCTAAAGTCACTAAACCACTTTAAAAGGTGTTTTGCCTTCAACCGCATCCCAATCAAGTGAACACTGTGAGGCGGTCCTGTAGTAATGATGGTATCTATCTTGTGTTTTGAAATATAATCCGATAAAAAATCAACCGATGGCTTGACCCAAGAAATTCGTGCGTCGGGAATAAAAAAATTACCCCGAATAAAAATCAAAAAACGGTCTAAAATGCCTTGTTTTGATGCTGTTGGAATAAGCCCTTTAGCATAAGCTTTGGTTTTGGTTTTGAAAAATAACTTTAAAAAACGTAGGGGTTCACGAATAGGATGTTTCAAAATTGTAATGTTATCCGATAAATCATCAGAAAGTGTTGAATCTAATGTTGGATAGGACGGGTTTTCAGGACAATAAACAATGGGTTCTACATCAAATTCAGGAAGGTACTTTACAAATTTAAGCCAGCGCTGTACGCCAGGACCTCCTGCGGGTGGCCAATAATATGTAATAATTAATACCTTTTTCATTTATTTTATTTGCTAAAAACAAAACTTAAAGCCCCCAAAGATAAGATCAGAAATAAAATTGAACTTATGAGTGAAATTTGGGCGCCAGATTGCACCACTTGCGGCTTAAACTCAAAAACGATGGTGTGTTCACCTTTTGGGATTTTAAGCCCTCTGAGTACATAATTCACATTGTAATGCGGAACATCTTCATTGTCTATTTGAACATGCCATCCATCTTTGTAATAGTTTTCAGAAAAAACAGCAAAGCCATCATTCATGTTATTTGATTTATAAATTAATTTATTTGGCGCATAACGCGTGAGTTGAATGCTTGCTGTGGAATCCCGTTTAAATATTGTATATGGGTGTGAATTTACATTGATAATGGCCGTTGATTTGGAGTTAAAATCAGAAAGCGCGTTAATTTCAGCGTCGGCATCAGGAACCGATTTTAGAGTTTCAACAAACCAAGCATTGCCATTAATTTGGTCATTTTCAACATATTGTAATTGACCTTCTTCATTTGAGTAAATAATATATTTTGTATTGAGCATGTTGAAGACCTCTGGATTTCCTTTGTCAATATGAAATTCTATAAGCTCATTAAAACGGCGCATTTTAGCAGCGTGGTAACCACTGATGGAATTGTGAAAATAGGATGCTTTTGTACTGCCATCCGATGTGTCATAAACTCTAAAAACAGTGGAATCTCTTAAAATAAGTTTGTCAATTTCATTAGATTGATAAGGTTTATCAACTTTAATTGCAGACATAAAATTACCGTTATTCACATAACGACGGTCGACACCAACCAAATCAAATAGAATCATAAGGCCTAAAACAACAACTGTGGTGTTTTGATTTATCTTCTGTTTTAGATAACCCCAAATTACAGCTGCCATAAATAAAACAAAAAGCAGAGATCTTAAAGCATCAGCGGATAACAATGCACTGCGATCTTTTCTTAAGGCCTCAACAAAATCTTGACCGTAAAAGCTTGCATACTGGCCATCTCTAAGTCCTACAAAATCAAGTAAGCTATTTTTAAAAAGGATAAATATCAAGCAAATCCCCGATAGTGTCAAAACTGCTGTTTTTAGCGCCTTTAAAGAATTTGTTTCGGAAGTCTTAGGTTTAAACAATTGTGTCAATCCAAAAACCGCTAAAATGGGAATACAAAGTTCTATGATAACTTGAATGGAGCTCACCGCTCTAAATTTATTGTAGAATGGAATATGATCAATGAAGACGTTTGTAAGCCACGGTAAGTGCTTACCATAAGAAAGTAAAAGTGCTAAAATCATAGCCAATAGCAACCACCATTTATGAAAGCCTTTGTATAATAAAAGTCCTAAAAACCATAAGAAAATTAAGGTGGCACCCAAATAAGCTGGTGCTTCTACAATAGGTTGTTCCCCCCAATACATAGGGGCTCTTTTAGCTTCGTTGAGCGCCTGAATGGATGTAGCACCCAAATCCTTATAAGCTTTGTAAGTATGGGAATCCTTTCCAAGTTCTTCAGAATTTCCCCCGCCCATGAGTCTTGGGATAAACAAATTCAAACTCTCAAAAATACCACAACTATATTGGGTGATGTAATCTTTATCCAAACCTGAAGTTTTAGGTCTCTGACCGCCATCTGCCAAAACAGTCAATTCACTTTGACTGCGGGTGCTCTGCTTGGCATATTCACTGGTTGCCAATAAATTTGTAGCATTCATTCCAAAAGCCAAACCAGCAGCGGCAATTAAAATTAAAGCGGCTTTAATAAAGCTTGGAATTTCTTTATTTCTAAAGGATTTAGCTGCGTAAGCCATGCCTATAAATAAAATTACAAACAACAAATAGTATGTCATTTGAAAGTGGTTTGCAACCAATTCGAGCGCTACAGAGATTGTTGTCAAAACAAATCCAAGTCTATAGCGTTTTTGAAATGTTAGAAGAATCCCTGAAAGCACCAATGGCATATAGGCAATGGCATGCGCCTTGGCGTTATGACCAACACCAATAATAATGATTAAGTAGGTTGAGAAACCAAAAGCCAAAGCACCCAAAACAGCCATTCGAAAATCGATTCTAAACGAGAGCAAAAGGATGTAAAAACCCATCAAATACAAAAACAAATAATCTGCAGGGCGGGGTAAAAAGCGCAATGAAAGGTCTAATTTTTTGATGAAATTATAGGGATATTTTGCGCCGAGTTGATAGGTTGGCATACCACCAAATGCACTGTTGGTCCAATACGTCTCTCTTCCAGTATCCTTTTTAAAATCAAGTTGCTGTTTGGCCATCCCTGTATACTGAACAATATCACTTTGATAAATTTTCTTGCCTTGAACAACAGGACTAAAAAAGGCCAGCGAGAGCACGGTAAACCCAAAAAATACCAATAGATGTTTAAAATAAGTTGTATACGATTGATTCATTGTTTTTCAAATTAGTCCAGTTCTTCGTAATCTACATACTCCCCAACATCCTGCTTTGGGCGTTGTTTTATTTCAGTTTTGTCTATACTTATATCCCTTTCATTTTGGGAGTTATAATTTGGGGGTGGTTGATTGAATTTTTGTGCCATTTTTCGTGCCATAGAACGTATAATCCAAGGCGATAAAAGGCGCATTACATATTTAAAAATTGAATAGGCTAACAGTAAAATTAAAATTGTTTTTGCCAAGCCTACGAAGGATGCTGTTTGAATCATTAACGCGATTATTTTTTCAAAAATACAATTCTTATTTAGAATGAAATACAATGCCTTTAGGAAACTTAAAATTCAAAAAAATGATTTATTTGATTCTTAAATGTTAGGTAAAAAATATGTAGATTTGATAAAAAGGAACTTCATGAATACAAGACTTAAGTTAAATTCTGTAATCTGTGCCTTACTGCTCGGACCCTTATTGTTTGCCCAGTACACAGATGTGATTAATTCAAATCGTCCTGGGGCCTCACAGTCGGCTTTTTCGGTAGGTACCAATGTTCTACAATTTGAGATTGGCCCCTACTTAATGAATGAAAAAAGAAACCCTTATCCGAGTTATGATTCAAAAGGCTTCGGTATTGATTTTGGTGCGCATTATGGGTTTTTCAAAGAAGCATTAGAAGTCAATATTCAAGGCACCTATCAAAGTGAATCAAGAAACTATAATCTCACCCTTCCTGTTGAAACCAGCCGATCCAACTTCAAAAACCTGAATTTAGGCCTCAAATACCTGGTTTACGATCCCAACAAAAACAAAGAAGAGACTGTTAACGTATACAGCTATCATGCGAATCAGGGCTTAAAATGGCGAGACTTCATTCCGGCTGTTGCGGTATCTGCTGGAGTCAATTTCGACACTAAAAACAACCCCTACACAGCAAATGGCGTGGAAGGTTTGAGTTACAGAGCAGCTCTTATCACCCAAAACAATTTTGATGGAGGCTGGGTGTTTGTAACCAACCTTATGATGGACCGCATTAGTTCGGATCAACAAGATTTTCATTACATATTAACATTGACACATTCATTCAACCCAAAATGGGTAGTTTTTGCTGAAAAACACGGGATTAAAAGTGATTTTTACGCAGATAATTTAATGCGATTTGGCGCAGGCTACCTTCTTAATAAAGATTTACAATTTGACTCTGCGGTTACCCTCAACTTTAAGGATACACCTTCGGTTTTAGATATCAATTTTGGCGTTTCATACAGATTAGATCGTCACAGAGATCCGACAAAAAATAATGATAATATCTCTCCAAAATCTAAAAAAAAATGAATCGTTCCAGAAAATAACCTAAGAAGAGGAAAGATAAAAATTTTGACTAATAATTTAATCTATGATTGTTGTTGAAGAGGTTCGTTCGAAGCGTCAACTTAAAGCATTTGTGAAATTTCCATTTGAGCTGTATAAAGATTCTCGCTATTGGGTCCCCCCCATTATAAAAGAAGAAATGGCAGTTTTTAATCCTTCTAAAAACCCCATTCTTCAAAATGCAAATTTGAAATTATTTTTAGCCTACAAAAAGGGGGTGGTGGTTGGACGTGTGGCGGCCATAGTGAACTGGATTGAAGTCAAGGCGCAAAATACCAAAAAAATGCGCTTTGGATGGTTTGATTTTATAGATAATATTGAAGTCAGTAAAGCCTTGCTTGATAAAGTTTCGGAAATTGGAAAATCTCATAAGCTCGACTATATGGAGGGCCCTGTAGGTTTCTCAAACCTAGACAAGGTGGGAATTCTTACATATGGTTTTGAACATATTGGAACCATGGTGTCTTGGTATAACCATAGCTACTATAAAAAGCATCTTGAAATTCTAAATTTTAAAGTTGAAAAAGAATATCTAGAACACAGTCATGCTTTTAGTGATATAAAAATCAAAAACTACAACCGTATGGAATCTGTCATTAAAAAGCGCTATGGTCTTAGAGCACTCAATTTTAGTAAGACAAAAGATATGATTGACCGTGCTGATGAGATGTTTGATTTATTTAATGAGAGTTATGCTTCCCTGTCTTCATTTGTAAAAATTACGGACCTTCAGAAAGAATATATGAAGAAAAAGTTTCTAAACTTTATCAACCCCGAATACATCAAATTTGTGATCAATAGAGATGAAAAACTTATTGGTTTTGCGGTCGTGATGCCTTCTTTCGCAAAAGCCCTTCAGAAAATAAAAGGAAAGTTGTTTCCCTTTGGAGTGTTTGAATTGCTAAAAGCACAAAAAGCGAAAGCCGTTAATTTCCTATTGATCGGGGTTCATCCGGAGTACCAAAATAAAGGGGTACATGCCATTATTTTTAGTGAATACCATCGGATATTTACAAAAAAAGGAATTCAAGAATGTAGAAGAACACCTGAGTTGGCGGATAATTTAGCCATTCAAAAACTATGGACTGATTTTAACCCTAAATTGATAAAAAAACGTTGTACCTATAGAAAAACCTTTAAAAGCGAACCCCCTACTCTCCCATAGCAGCCGAAACCGAAGCAGAAAGACGTTTGTAAAGTCCCGAAGTTAATCGTTCTCTTATGCTGGAAAAAGCCTCTAGTGTTACCGCAACATCCTCTAAGGTATGCATGGCTGTTGGGATCATTCTAAGTAAGATTAATCCCTTAGGAATAACAGGATATACTACAATAGAACAGAAAATACCATGATTTTCACGCAAATCCTTTACCAATGCCATGGCTTCAGGGATGCTTCCTTTTAAATATACAGGGGTAACACAGCTTTGAGTGGTTCCAATGTCGAATCCACGTTCTTTGAGACCGGATTGCAAAGCATCAACAACTTTCCAAAGGTTTTCTTTGAGCTCAGGCTTGGTACGTATCATATCCAAACGTTTTAATGCGCCTTTAACCAGCAGCATTTGCAGAGATTTTGCAAACATTTGCGAACGTAAATTATACTTCAAATAGTCAATAATTTCTTTGTCTGCTGCAATAAAAGCTCCTGTACTTGCCATGGATTTGGCAAAAGTGGCAAAATAAACGTCAATATCGTCTTGTACGCCTTGCTCCTCGCCTGCACCTGCACCTTTAGCACCCAATGTTCCAAAACCATGGGCATCATCTACTAGAAAACGAAAGTTAAATTTCTTTTTTAGAGCAGCAATTTCTTTTAGGCGGCCTTGTTCTCCACGCATTCCAAAAACACCCTCTGAAATAACTAAAATTCCACCACCAGTTTGTGCAGCCATTTTAGTGGCACGCTCTAAGTTTTTTTCTAAACTCTCAATATCGTTGTGCTTATAAGTAAAACGCTTGCCCATGTGTAAACGCACTCCGTCAATGATGCATGCATGTGCATCTACATCATACACAATGATATCGTCTTTGCCAACAAGAGCATCCACGGTAGACATAATTCCTTGGTAACCAAAATTCAAGACATAGGCAGCCTCTTTAGAAACAAATGCGGCCAATTCTTGTTGTAACTGCTCGTGTAGTGAGGTGTGGCCAGACATCATTCGGGCGCCCATTGGATAAGCAGCTCCATATTCATTAGAAGCTTCTGCGTCTACTTTTCGGACTTCAGGATGATTGGCAAGACCTAAATAATCGTTAATACTCCAGGTAATGACATCTTTTCCCTGAAATTTCATGCGGTTAGAAATTTGCCCCTCTAGCTTTGGAAACACAAAATAACCTTCGGCTTGACTAGCCCATTTACCAAGAGGTCCCTTATCTTTATATATCTTCTCAAATAAATCTCTCATCTAAATTTCTGAATCTTAATTTTATTTCAAAATTATGCAATAATCCAATTAAAACATAAAGATTTGACAAAAGTTAAGGCTTAATATTTACTAACTAAAAGCGCTTATCATTTGACTTCATTTTATATAGGCAATGGGTTTGGTAGTGGGCTTTAAAGTATCATCCATAAAACCTTGTTCTTTCATCCATTGATCGTTGTAAACTTTACTCATGTAACGAGATCCATGATCTGGAAAAATCATGACCACAACATCCGATGGTTTAAATGTGTTTTCATCTTGCAGTTGCTTGACTGCTTGTAAAACAGCACCAGAAGTATAACCTCCAAAAATTCCCTCAGTATGCGCCAACTCGCGCGCTGTATGCGCACTAGATTCATCCGTAACTTTTACAAAAGCATCGATGATATTAAAATCGGTTGCAGAAGGAATTAAATTTTTTCCCACTCCTTCAATACGGTAAGGATAAATTTCATTGGGATCAACTTTTCTGGTCTCGTGGTATTTTTTCAAAACTGAGCCATAGGCATCGACGCCAATAACTTTTACATCCGGATTTTGTGATTTGATGTACTGGGCTGTTCCCGAAATGGTCCCACCAGTTCCGCTACAAACGACCAAATGTGTGATTTTACCAGCAGTTTGACGCCAAATTTCAGGGCCAGTTGATTTAAAGTGGGCTTCTGTGTTGAGGTCATTGAAATATTGATTGATGTAAACAGAGCCTTTTATTTCATTATGTAGGCGCTTAGCGACCTCATAATAAGAACGTGGATCATCAGCTTTAACGTTGGCAGGGCAAACATAGACTTTCGCGCCCATACTTTTGAGCATATCAATCTTGTCGGGCGATGATTTTGAACTGACCGCTAAAATACAGTCATAGCCTTTAACAATGCTCGCCATAGCAATACTGAAACCTGTATTCCCCGAAGTGGTTTCAATGATGGTATCTCCAGGTTTTAAAATACCCTTTTTTTCAGCATCCTCAATAATGTACAAAGCGATGCGGTCTTTAGAAGATTGACCTGGGTTAAAGGCCTCAATTTTAGCAATGTAAGTACCTGGATATCCCTGAGTTATCTTGTTGAGCTTGACAAGAGGCGTATCCCCAATAAGCTCTAAGATGTTATTAAAAATTTTAGGTTGGCGGTCTAAAGACATAAAAACAATTGAAAAGCAAAAATAAGGATTTTTTTAAACTTTTATTCTGTTATTGATTCTAGATCTAGTAGAAAGCTGTATTCAGAGGCGACTTCTTTTAGGCCTTCAAAACGCCCTGAAGCCCCCCCATGTCCTGCATCCATGTTGGTTTTTAAATACAATTTGGATGAATTTTTAGATTGAGTACGTAATCTTGCAACCCACTTGGCAGGTTCCCAGTATTGCACCTGAGAATCGTGCAAGCCTGTTGTTACCAACATATTAGGATAGGACTGATTACTTACATTGTCATAGGGTGAATAAGATTTCATGTAGTCGTAATAGCGTTTGTCATTGGGATTTCCCCATTCGTCATACTCTCCAGTTGTCAAAGGAATGCTGTCGTCCAGCATGGTAGTGACTACATCTACAAATGGGACTTGAGAAACTACACCATTGTAAAGCTTTGGTGCCATATTGACAACTGCACCCATAAGCAATCCACCGGCACTGCCTCCCATGGCATAATGGTGACTTGAAGATGTGTAACCCTCCGAAATTAAAAATTTTGAGCAATCAATAAAATCGGTGAAAGTATTTTTTTTCTTTAACAGCTTTCCATCCTCATACCATTGACGTCCTAGGTATTGTCCCCCGCGTATATGTGCAATGGCATAAACAAAACCGCGATCTAATAAACTTAAACGAACTGTTGAAAAATAAGGGTCGATGGTTGCGCCATAAGAACCGTAGGCATAGAGCAGCAAAGGTGTTTTTGAGTGCTTGGGCGTGTCTTTGTGTTTAACGATAGAAATTGGAATCTTCGTACCGTCTGAGGCTGTTGCCCAAAGCCGTTCGGAAACATAATTCTCTTTGTTAAATTTACCGCCAAGCACCTCTTGCTCTTTCATGATGGTTTTTTCTTTTGTTACCATATTAAAATCAATCATTGAAGAAGGTGTGGTCATGGATTGGTATCCATAACGCAAGAAATTGGTATCAAAATCAATGTTGGTAGTGGTGTAAGCCGTATAAGTTTCACTTTCAAATGGAAGGTAGTATTGGTCAGTACTATCCCAACGTGTAATTTTAATTTGATTCAAACCATTTTTCCGCTCAGAAATCACTAGGAAATCTTTAAAAATATCAATTCCTTCTAACAAAACATCCGATCTGTGCGGAATCACATCCCTCCAAAAAGGCTTTTCTGTTTGATTTTCTGAAGTCTTAGAAAGTTTAAAATTTTTAGCGCCATCAGCATTTGACACCACATAAAAGGAATCTCCATAATGGGCTATAGAATATTCTAAACCACGAGTTCTTGGTTGAAATACTTTAAAGGGCTGGTTTGGTGTATCAGCATTTAAAATTTGATACTCTGTTGTAAGCGTACTGTAACTTGAAATAACTAAATATTTCTTGGATTTGGTTTTATAAACACCAACCCCAAACGTATCGTCTTTTTCTTCATAAACGAGTGCATCATCCTTGGTGTTAGACCCAATTGTATGCTTATAAATAGCCTCAGATCTCAAGGTTGTTTCATTTTGAAGCGTATAGAAAAGTGTCTTGTTGTCATTGGCCCAAGTGCTACTTCCAGTGGAGTTGCTTACTTTATCTTCTAAAATCTTATTTGTTTTAAGATTTTTGATGTATAAATTATACTGACGACGGCCAATGGTATCAGTTGCAAACGCAACCAATGAATTGTCGGGGCTTATATTGAGGCCTCTAAGATTGAAATAAGCATGGCCCTTGGCCATTTCATTGCAGTCAAAAAGAAGCTCTTCTTTGGCAGATAAAGTTTCTTTTTTTCGAGTGTAGACTGGATAGTCTTTCCCTTTTTCATAGCGCGTAATGTACCAATAGCCATTGTATTTGTAGGGCACTGAGCTGTCGTCTTTTTTAATTCTTGATTTCATCTCCTCAAATAAAGCAGTCTGAAAGTCTTTGGTATGTGCTGTATTGGAATCGTAATATGTATTTTCAGCATCCAGATACGCAATGACTTCTGGATTTTCTCGTTCATTGAGCCAATAAAATGCATCCTGTCTGACATCATCATGCATGGATAATTCCTTGGTTATTTGTTTTGCCTTTGGGGCGTCTTTTATATTTGCCATAGATGAATTCCTTGGGTTATTTGTACAAGAAAAAATAAGTAACGATAAAAATAATGCTGTGTAAGTAGATTTCATTTTTTGAGGATTTAATGCTTAGATTTCAAAATTAATAAAATTTACGAAACAGTTTCTAAAACTTCAAGAAGTTTTTTATGCATTTTAGAGGAGTAATCCAAATGTGTTACCATTCTTAGTTTACCCCCACCCATGTCACTGATTAAAATATCTTTTGCTTCCAAATCACGAATGAATTTGTCGGCTTCCACGTGGGAAGCCAACTCAAATATCACAATATTTGTTTCAATCGGTTCTAATTTAGCTACATAACTGGCCACTTGAAGGACTTGACCAATGGCTTTCGCTTTTTGATGGTCCTCAGAAAGCCTTTCACGATGATGGTCTAAAGCATACAAACCCGCAGCAGCCAATACACCTACTTGTCGCATGCCGCCACCCATCATTTTACGAATGCGAATCGCTTTTTCCATGATCGCTGAATCGCCAATAAGGACAGATCCTATGGGACATCCTAAGCCTTTACTTAAACAAACCGATAAAGTGTCAAAAATTTCACCATATTGTTTTGGAGTTTCATTTTTAACCTCAAGGGCGTTCCAAAGTCGAGCGCCATCTAAATGAAGTCCAAGATTATGATCTTTACAAACTTTATGAATATTTTGAATGTCTTTAAAATCCCAACAAGCGCCTCCGCCTTTATTAGTTGTATTTTCCAAGGCCACTAAAGTGGTGAGTGGACTGTGGTAAAAATCTGGTGGATTGATGGCAGCCTTTACTTGTTGCGCGTTGACCATACCGCGCTGGCCATCAATTAATTTACAGGACACTCCACTGTTAAAGGAAACACCCCCGCCCTCGTAATTATAGACGTGTGCATATTTATCACAAATAAGCTGCTCACCTGGTTGTGTATGCAGTTTAATAGCGGCCTGATTGGCCATGGTTCCCGTGGGAAAAAAAAGTGCTTTTTCTTTTCCAAAAAGCGTTGCAAGACGGGTTTGAAGCGTATTGACCGTTGGATCTTCCGCATAGACATCATCGCCTAAAGGCGCAGAGGCCATCGCATCAATCATGCCCGGGGTTGGTTTAGTAACGGTATCGCTTCTTAAATCAATTTTCATGAAAAAAAATGAATGTAAATCTACATATTATTTTCATTCTGTACTATAAATTCTATTTTTGCATTATTAATTATTTTTATGATAACACACGATCAAATTAAAGATCTTATGAATCGCCTGGGTGCGTTAAGGAGGTATCTTTGACTTAGATGCCAAACGCGTCAAAATTCAAAATGAAGAAGAAAAGACCTATGCGCCTGACTTTTGGAGCGATTCCAAGGCCGCGGAACAAATCATGAAGTCTATTCGGGTCAATAAAAATTGGGTCAAAGAATTCGAAAACGCCCAAACTCAGACTGAAGAACTACAAGTATTTTACGACTTTTTTAAAGATGGAGATGTTTCTGATCAAGAAGTGATATCCCAATTTGACTTGGCGCAAAAAACCATTGAAGATTTAGAGTTTAAAAACATGCTATCGGACGAAGGTGATGGTTTGAGTGCGGTCTTACAGATTACAGCGGGTGCTGGCGGGACTGAAAGTTGTGACTGGGCCAGTATGCTGATGCGTATGTATATTATGTATGCCGAAAAACAGGGCTTCAAAATCAAAGAATTAAACCTGCAAGACGGCGATGTAGCCGGCATTAAAACAGTCACCCTACAAATTGAAGGTGATTTTGCTTTTGGATGGCTAAAAGGAGAAAATGGGGTCCACCGTTTGGTCCGTATATCTCCATTTGACAGCAACGCCAAACGGCATACCAGTTTTGCTTCTGTTTATGTCTACCCCTTGGTAGATGATAGCATCGAAATTGATATCAATCCTGCAGATATTGAAATTACCACCGCACGCTCTAGTGGTGCTGGTGGGCAAAATGTGAATAAAGTAGAAACAAAAGTACAGCTCAATCACAAACCTAGTGGGATTCAAATATCTTGTTCAGAAACCAGATCTCAGCACGACAATCGCGCGCGAGCTCTGCAAATGTTAAAATCTCAATTGTATGAAATTGAATTGAAAAAACAAATGGCTCAAAGAGAAGATATTGAAGCAGGTAAACTAAAAATTGAATGGGGCAGTCAAATTCGAAACTATGTCTTACACCCTTATAAATTAATTAAAGATGTACGAACCAGCCACGAAACTGGAAATGTAGAGGCAGTTCTAAATGGAGAACTGATGCCATTTTTAAAATCATTTTTAATGAAGATGGGGCAAAATGACGAAACACAACAAACACTATGATAAAAATTTACCACAACAACCGTTGTCAAAAATCGAGATTGGGTGTCAAACTCTTAGAAAAAATGGGGTGTAATTTTGAGATTGTAAATTACTTAATAAACCCCATCACAAAGGAAACTTTAAAAACAATCATCAAAGCGCTTGATATGCAACCTATTGACTTGGTAAGAACCAACGAAGCTTTATGGAAATCCGAATTTAAAGGCAAGACCCTTTCAGACGATGAAATTATCAATGCCATGCTGTCCCATCCAAAATTAATAGAACGTCCTATTGTCATAAACGGTAATAAGGCCGTTGTTGGCAGGCCGACAGAACGCATCCAAGAAATAGTATAAAAAAATCCAAACGGATGGGGTTGGATTGTAAAAAAGTTTTGTGAATCTATGCCTCTGATTTGGCTTTTTTAGCTGCACGTTTTTCTTTAAAAGCCTCAATAGCAGAACCAAACACCCAGTATGGGATGGCAAAGGTCAGAAGAAAAATCATCAACCAAAACCCAATAGTAAGTATGGTTAAAAATGCCAAAAATCCTAAGTACTGATCAAATTCAAAAATCATAACGAATAATTTCAATACAAAGATACACTAAGATTTAATGTTTTACAATGGAAAAAACTAAAATTATCAACAACTCAAAAAAGTAGAGCACCTAATTAAAGGATTTGCGTAAAATAATAGGCGTTTTTCCTTCAAAATAAATTAAATTTGTAAGACACCATTCGCATTTGTAATGAAGTATAGAATAGAAAAAGACACCATGGGCGAAGTTAAGGTGCAATCCGACAAACTTTGGGGGGCACAAACCGAGCGTTCGCGAAATAATTTCAAAATTGGCCCATCAGCATCCATGCCTCTCGAAGTGGTGTATGGGTTTGCTTATCTCAAAAAAGCAGCGGCTTACACCAATCACGAATTGGGGGTTCTGGAGTTAAAAAAACGGGATCTTATTGCAGCTGTTTGCGATGAGATTTTAGAAGGTAAACACGATGCGCAGTTTCCGCTTGTCATATGGCAAACAGGCTCTGGCACGCAGAGTAATATGAATGTCAATGAAGTGGTGGCAAATCGAGCCCATCAATTGGCAGGAAAAACCATTGGAGAAGGTGATAAAACCATCCAACCCAACGACGATGTTAACAAATCCCAATCGTCCAACGACACCTTCCCTACTGGAATGCATATTGCAAGCTATAAAAAACTTATTGATGTTACCATCCCTGGCGTTGAACAACTTCGAAATACTTTAAAAAACAAAGCTGAGGACTTCAAAGCCGTGGTAAAAATAGGCCGTACCCACCTTATGGATGCCACACCACTAACCCTTGGCCAAGAATTTTCGGGCTATGTATCTCAACTTGACCATGGGATTAAAGCTTTAAAAAACACACTAGATCATCTTGGAGAATTGGCGTTGGGAGGTACCGCTGTTGGTACTGGACTAAACACACCCAAAGGTTACGACGTATCAGTTGCCAAATACATTGCTGAGTTTACAGGCTTGCCCTTTGTGACTGCAAAAAATAAATTTGAGGCCTTAGCAGCCCACGATGCCGTCGTAGAAACCCATGGCGCGCTCAAGCAGTTGGCGGTCGCCCTTAATAAAATTGCCAATGACATTCGGATGATGGCTTCAGGTCCAAGATCTGGTATTGGTGAAATTACCATTCCGGCTAATGAGCCTGGAAGTTCTATCATGCCTGGAAAAGTAAACCCCACCCAATGTGAAGCTCTGACCATGGTTTGTGCGCAAGTCATTGGGAATGACGTAGCAATTGCATTTGGAGGATCCCAAGGTCACTATGAATTAAATGTGTTCAAGCCTGTGATGGCAGCAAACCTTTTACAATCTGCACAACTCATAGGCGATGCCTGCAAGAGTTTTGAAGCGCATTGTGCTTCAGGAATTCAACCGAACCGCAATGTTATCAATGAATTGCTTAATAATTCTTTAATGTTGGTCACTGCTTTAAACACAAAAATTGGATACTACAAAGCAGCTGAAATCGCAAATACAGCACATAAAAACAGTACCACACTGCGTGAAGAAGCTATCAATTTAGGGTATGTAACGGCAGAGGAATACGATGCATGGGTCAAGCCCGAAGACATGACTGGAAGTTTCAATTAAAAGAATGCGTAAGGTTTTTATCAACATCAAACAACTGTTGCAAATCAGAGCAAAAGGTGATTTTAAAGTCGCTGGGGCGCTGATGGACGAACTACCAAAAATTGACAATGCTTTTTTAGCCATTAAAGACGATAAAATTGCGGCCTTTGGAAAAATGGAAGCCTACAGTCCCAAACAAGGGGATGAATGCATTGATGCAACAGGTCGTTTACTGCTGCCATCTTGGTGTGATAGCCACTCCCACACGGTCTTTGCTGGCCATCGCAGTCAAGAATTTGTAGATCGCATCAACGGATTGAGTTATGAAGAAATCGCTCAGCGGGGAGGTGGTATATTAAATTCTGCTAAAACCTTAGAAAAAACATCTGAAGCATCTCTTTTTAAACAATCTATGGCGCGCATTAAAGAACTTGAAAAACTGGGAACCGGAGCTTTAGAAATTAAATCTGGTTATGGTTTAACCGTTGATGCCGAGTTAAAAATGTTGCGCGTGATTAAAAAAATAGCCCAACAAACTGCCATCAAAATAAAAGCAACATTTTTGGGTGCACATGCTGTTCCTGAAGCCTACAAATCCAAAAAATCGGCTTATGTTGATTTGATTATAAATAAAATGCTCCCAAAGATTAAAACTGAAAATTTAGCCGATTATGTCGATGTGTTTTGTGAAAAAGGTTATTTCGATTTAAAGGATACAGACCGAATACTAACCGCTGCAAAGCGCTATGGATTGTTGCCTAAAATTCATGTCAATCAATTCAATGCCTTTGGGGGGATTGCACTGGGCGTTAAACACAAAGCCCTCTCAGTAGACCATTTAGAAGAACTTTCAGAATCCGATATCGAGGCTTTAAAGCATTCTCAAACCATGCCAGTGGCCTTGCCAGGCTGCTCCTTTTTCCTTGGAATACCCTACACTCCTTCAAGAAAACTTATGGATGCTGACTTGCCATTGGCATTGGCGACGGATTTCAACCCAGGGTCTGCCCCAAGTGGGAATATGAACTTTATTGTAAGTTTGGCTTGCATTAAAATGAAAATGACCCCAGAAGAAGCCCTTAATGCCGCCACGCTAAATGGCGCCTATGCGATGGGTATTTCAGATGATTATGGCAGTATTACGGTTGGCAAAAAAGCCAATTTGATACTTACAAATCCAATGGAAAATTATGCGGAAATTCCATATGCATTTGGAAATAACCCAGTCTATAAGACTATTTTAAATGGGAGGATTCTAAACTAGAAAAAACAGCTGTTTTATTTGAATTTAACCCACTTAAAATTTTATATATTTATACCTAATTAATAACTCCCCTATGCAAATTATTGAATGTGTTCCTAACATATCTGAAGGTCAAAACGAAACTATCATACAAGCCGTTTGTGAGGAAGTCAGTAAAGTCACAGGCGTTAAACTTCTCAATGTAGACCCTGGAAAGGATACGAATAGAACGGTTATTACTTTTATTGGGCCTCCAAATGCAGTCGTAGAAGCCGCATTTAACCTGATTAAAAAAGCGCAAGAAGTGATTGATATGTCCAAGCACAAGGGGGCACACCCACGCATGGGAGCGGTTGATGTATGCCCATTGATTCCCATTGCCAATATCAGTATGGAGGAAACCGTCCGTTTGGCTCATATCTTATCTGAAAAAGTAGGAGAATCTTTAAAAATTCCTGTGTATTGTTATGAGAACGCCGCCAATACAGCAGAGCGAAAAAATCTTGCCAATTGCAGGTCTGGTGAATATGAAGGTCTGGAGGAAAAATTGAAAAATCCAAATTGGAAACCTGATTATGGTCCTGCTCTATTTAATGAAAATATCAAAAAATCTGGCGCCACCGCCATTGCGGCACGCGATTTTCTGGTGGCTTACAATATAAACTTAAACACGACCTCCACCCGACGTGCTAATGCCATCGCTTTTGATTTACGAGAAGCAGGGCGTTTAAAGAGAAAAGGAAAAAAACTTACGGGGCCCGTGGAAAAAGATGAAAATGGTGAGCCTATTCGTATTCCTGGTTATTTTAAAAACCTGAAGGGGATTGGTTGGTTTATCAAAGATTATGGGATTGCACAAATCTCCTACAACCTAACAAACATTCAAACCACCCCACTTCATAAAGTATTTGAAAAAACTTGCGAACGTGCCGATAAAAGGGGACTAAGAGTCACAGGGTCTGAGCTCGTCGGATTGGTACCAAAGCAAGTGCTCATGGATGCAGGTATTTATTTCCTTAAAAAGCAACAGCGTTCTGTAGCATTACCAGATGCTGAAATCATTCGAATGGCGGTAAAAACATTAGGACTCGATGAACTCAAACCTTTCGTCCCAGAAGAACAAATCTTAGAATCTTTTTTAGAGGCAGATGATTCAGAGCTAATTGATATGAATTTGCGCGCCTTTTCGTTTGAAACTGCCAGTGAATCTCCAGCGCCAGGTGGCGGGTCTATTGCAGCCTATTGTGGCGCGCTAGGTGCAGCTTTGGTGACCATGTCTGCAAATTTATCGGCTCACAAAAGAGGCTGGGATGATCAATGGGAAGTCTTTTCAGATTGGGGCAGCAGTTCTATAGCCAATCAAAAGAAACTTTTGACATTAGTCGATAAAGATGCGCAATCTTTTAACCTGATCATGGCTGCATTCAAATTGCCTAAAAGTACAGATGAAGAGAAAATAATTCGTTTGGAAGCCATACAAGCAGCCACAAAGAAAGCCATTGAAATTCCATTGGAAGTAATGCAGACCGCCTATGCTAGTTTTGAGGCTATTAAAAAAATGGCTGAAATTGGAAACCCTAATGCCATAACAGATGTTGGAGTGGCCGCACTTTGTGCCAGAACAGCAGTCATTGGCGCTTTTTTAAATTTAAAAATTAACTGTAATAGTCTGGATGATAAATCTTTTGTAAAGAAAGTCATTGCTAAGGGTCAAAAAATGGCAGATGAGGCGGGAGATTTTGAATCTGAAGTTCTCAATATTGTCAATAAAGCACTGTAATTATTTAATCTTTTGAGCGAAATCCGTAACGAAGTTGGCCCCAAAATGAGCTAGGCATTTTGTGATCGTCCTCGTATCCTAGCATGATGTTTTTATCTGCTTCGGGAACATAACTAGTTTTAAAAAGATAATCCCATACACTCAAGCTAATTGCGAAATTAACTCCTTTTTTGAAGCGCTCAGGAAGCGCATAAGCATGGTGGTACAAATGCATAATAGGGTTGTTAAATACATAACGAAAAGGACCGTAATCCAATTTTAGGTTGGCATGATTTAGATGGCCAATTGTTATGGCAAAAAAGTGAATGATATAGGCTTGTTCGGGTTCAAAGCCCCCCAATAACATCAGCGCCAAAACTTTCAAAGGTTTGTACAAAACGTTTTCCATCCAATGGTAACGTAAGTGGGCAGAGAAGCCCATTTCTTTTACAGAATGGTGTACTTTATGAAACCGCCACAAGAATTCAAAGCGGTGCATCAGGGTGTGGGTAAACCACTGTACAAAATCCAGGACTACAAAAAATACAAGCAACTGCAGAACGGGACTGAAATTAGACAGGTCTAAAACAGCCAAACTGTTCGCTTTTAAATTCAAAACTTCATTTGAAAATTTAGAGATACATTTATAAAAACCACTGATAAAGAGGCTGAAAACAAAGAAATTGAAGAACATATAAAAACCGTCCAACCAAAAATCTTTCCGAATGACTTTTTGGGTTTTACGCCATGGGAATAGAAGTTCTAAGGAAAAAACAAATAGAGAGATTAAAATAAGGCCCCAAAAATAATTTCGGCTCCAAGGCACATCAAAGGTTATGGAGCGACAAGTCCAGTTCAAGGTGCCAATAAAAGCATCAAAAAAAAGATTTAAATAATCCATTTAATAGTTTAAAAGCGCTTTGAGAGCCGTCTCAAAATTACACTTTGCAAGATACTGCTGTTCCAACGAACTTGCAAATGGTATGGGGGTGTCTAGACTTCCAACGCGCTGGACTGGAGCATCTAAAAATTCAAATGCATTTTCCATGATATAAGCCGAGATATCGCTGGCAATGCCACCAAACAAAGAATCTTCTTGTAAAATGATAACGCGGTTGGTTTTTTTGAGAGATTTTAAAATACAGTCATAATCCAAGGGCTGCAAAGATCGCAAGTCAATTAAATCTGCATTTATGGAAGGGTTATTTTTTAAAGTTTCCAAAGCCCAATGCACAGCGGCACCGTAGGCTATAATAGTGACTGCTTCGCCTTCCTTTAAAATAGATGCTTTGCCTATTGGAAGGGTGTAGTAATCTATGGGAACCTCTTGACGTATGCTTCTGTAAAGCGCCTTGTGCTCAAAAAATAAGATTGGATTAGGATCTTCGATAGCAGCGGTTAACAAGCCTTTAGCGTCGTAAGGAAATGCCGGATAAACCACTTTAAGACCTGGGGTTTTGGTAAACCAAGCTTCATTGGTTTGAGAATGAAAAGGCCCAGCACCAACGCCTGCCCCACAAGGCATTCTCAAAACAATATTGGCTTCTTGACCCCAGCGGTAGTGTGATTTTGCTAAATAATTAACCACAGGATTGAATCCAGAACTTATAAAATCAGCAAATTGCAATTCAACGACCGATTTTAGACCCGCAATGGAAAGCCCCATAGCCGTTTCAATAATGGCAGACTCACAAATAGGTGTATTTCGCACACGCGCTTTGCCAAATAATTCTACAAACCCTTCAGTGATTTTAAAAACACCTCCATATTCAGCGATATCTTGTCCCATCAACACCAAATCTTGATGCATTTCCATAGCCTGTTTTAGACCTTCAGAAATCGCATCAACAAACCGTTGTTCAACGCTCTCATTTTTTGGCGTTATTTCTTGAAAATTATACGCCTTATAAACATCTTTTAGTTCTGTTTCTAAATCCGCAGTGACCGCCGCCTCATTAAAAGCCAGTTGTAGCCCCGTTTGAATTTCCTCAGAAATTTCAGAACGGGTCTGCTTTATTTTTTCAGAATTTATCGCACCTTCTTTGATTAAATACGCTTCAAAATTTGCAATTGGATCTTTAAACTCCCATGTTTCTATCAATTCATCAGGGACGTATTTGGTACCACTTGCTTCTTCGTGACCACGGCGTCTAAAAGTTTTAAATTCCAAAAGCACGGGGCGCGGATTTTTACGAACACTTTTTGCGATTCCAGTCACTTTGGAATAGACCTCCAAGATATTATTCCCTTCTATAATGTGGGACTCCATTCCATAGCCTTTACCTCGATCGGCAATGTGTTCACAATTGTACTGTTCGGCCGTAGGGGTGGACAGTCCATACCCATTATTTTCAATGCAAAATAAGACTGGTAAATTCCAAACAGAGGCCACATTTAAAGCTTCGTGAAAATCACCCTCACTTGTGCCCCCTTCTCCAGAAAATACAGCGGTGAGTCTGGCTTCTTTTTTTAAAATATGAGACAATGCAATACCATCGGCCACCCCCAATTGAGGGCCTAGATGCGAAATCATTCCAACAATTTTATAAGCTTGGGTTCCAAAATGAAAAGAACGGTCTCTACCTTTTGTGAAACCACTGGCCTTACCTTGCCATTGAGCAAACAGTCGTTGTAAAGGGATTTCTCTTGTTGTAAAAACCCCCAAATTGCGATGCATGGGCATTATGTATTCATCCTTATGAAGCGCTGAGGTTACCCCAACCGATATAGCTTCTTGACCAATGCCAGAAAACCACTTGGAGATTTTTCCTTGACGCAATAGAATCAGCATTTTTTCTTCAATCATTCGAGACTTCAGCATGTTAAAATAAAGCGATCTTTGCTGCTCTTTTGAAACTTTAAATGATGAATATGAAAATGGCGGTTTCAACAAATTAGATATGAAGTATGATTCAAATTTAATAAATAAAAACGAACTTAAGACCCTATTTCTAAGGGGTTATTAAATAAGCAATTGATTTTATATATTTGCAGAGTATTCTTTATGTTATGAAAAAAATTCCAAGTGTAGACCTCAACGATTTTCTTTCTGAAGACGTGGCTTTAAAACAAAAATTTGTATCTGAAATTGGCGATGCTTACGAATCCATTGGCTTCGTGGCGCTTAAAGGTCACTTTCTTAAAGACTCACTTGTTACGTCTCTTTATTCCGAAATTAAAACTTTTTTTGATCTACCGGTCGCTAAAAAGCGACAATACGAAATTTCAGGCATTGGGGGGCAGCGTGGCTATGTATCTTTTGGAAAGGAAAGTGCCAAAGGACGTAAGCAAGGAGATTTAAAAGAATTTTGGCACTTTGGACAATTTGTGGAAGATGATCCTGAATTGGAAAAAGAATACCATCCCAATGTAGAAGTTAAAGAACTTAAAAATTTTAATACTGTTGGAAAAGAAACCTATAGAATGCTGGAAAAAACAGCGAAATATGTTTTGCGCGCATTGGCTTTGCATTTAGACTTAGAGGAAACCTATTTCGATGCCTTTATTCACAATGGCAACAGTATTTTAAGACCCATCCACTACCCTCCCATTACTGAGGCTCCAGAAAAGGCAGAACGCGCAGCAGCCCATGGAGATATCAACCTAATAACGCTTTTAATGGGAGCACAAGGACGTGGACTTCAGGTTCAAAACCACCAAGGCGAATGGATTGATGCCATCGCAAAAGCGGATGAACTTATGATTAATGTTGGAGACATGCTTTCGCGACATACCAACAACAAATTAAAATCAACCATACACAGAGTAAAAAACCCTCCAAAGGAAGCTTGGGGCCAATCGCGTTATTCAATTCCGTTTTTTATGCATCCTATTAGCGCTATGAAATTGGATGTTTTAGAAAGCTGTATTGATGCGGACAACCCCAAACAGTTTGAAGACATCACAGCAGGTGATTTTCTTAACGAACGTCTAAAAGAACTGGGGTTAACCAAAAAATAATGGATTTAAGAGACCAACTTAAAGACTTATTTCCCGAACATAAAGTATCGGAACAACAACCCCCAGTATCCAAGCCTGACTTTTGGTTACAAGACGACCCTCTCATTTGCAAATATGAAAAACGAAAAGGGAAGCCGATTACAATTGTAGAAGGTTATACCGGTGCAGACACAGATTTTAAGAAACTGACTTCAAAACTAAAAAAGAACTTTAGTGTGGGCGGTAGCTATAAAAATGAAGCCATTATTATTCAAGGCGACTACAGAGATCAAATTATGGTTTTACTCAAAAAAATGGGATTTAATGTCAAACGTGTAGGAGGTTAATTGAATCATTATGAGCATTAAAGATTCTGAACTTATTTTAAATTCTGATGGCAGCGTTTACCACCTGCATCTCAAACCCAAGGACTTAGCATCCACGGTCATCACAGTAGGTGATCCAGACCGCGTGGATCAAGTTTCTGCCCACTTTGATACCATTGATTTTAGACAGCACAAAAGAGAGTTTAAAACCCATACTGGTACTTTGAGAAACCAACGCATTACTGTGATTTCCACTGGCATCGGGGCAGACAATATAGATATTGTATTGAACGAGTTGGATGCGCTGGTTAATATTGATTTTAAATCCCGCCAAGTGAAATTGGAACTCACATCGCTTAGAATTGTTCGCATTGGTACTTCAGGAGCTTTGCAAAATGAAATTCCAGTGGATTCTTTTTTATTAAGTACCCATGGCTTAGACTTGAATGGTATGCTTCAAGCTTATAAAACTCAAAGCATTCAAAATAAAGCTTTTGAGCAGGCTTTTGTCAAGCACAGTAATTGGAAAAAAGAACGCGCACAACCTGTTTTAGTAGAGGGTGATAAATCAATAGAAAATCAATTAATTAGCAAAAATATTTTAAAGGGAATTACCGCTACTTGCGGTGGCTTTTACGCGCCTCAGGGACGGAAATTGCGACTGACACCCAGCGATTCTAAATTCTTGAAAAATCTCCAAAATTTTACTTTTGAAGGCTTTAAAATCACCAATTTTGAAATGGAAACCTCTGCCATTTTTGGGCTTTCGAAATTATTAGGACACCAAGCCTGTTCCATGAACGCCATCTTGGCCAACAGGACCAATGGCACCTTTAGCAATTCCCCTGAAAAAACAATTGATGCACTCATTCAATACACCCTGGATAAATTAATAGATTGATGAAAACAGTACGCATTGGCGGGGTTCCAGAACACTTTAATTATGCTTGGTATATTGGCTTAAAAAAAAATGCATTTAAAGCTCAAGGCATTGATTTACGTTGGGTGGACTGTCCGGGGGGAACTGGACAAATGACTGAATTGCTAAAACAGAATTCCATAGATATGGCCATCGTTTTAACAGAGGGTATCATTAAAGCAATCTCGGATGGTATTTCAACTAAAATTGTACAAACTTTTGTTGAATCGCCTTTGATATGGGGGGTTCATGTCGCTACTGGATCAAACTACACCAAAGCTTCTGAGTTAAAAAACACTCAAGCAGCTATAAGTCGCATGGGTTCAGGCTCACATCTCATGGCATATTTACAGGCAGAAAAACTGGGTTGGAATACAACAAGGGAATTACATTTTAAAATCATTAAAAATTTAGAGGGTGGTGTTAAGGCACTTAGAGAAAGTGAAGCCGATTACTTTCTGTGGGAAAAATACACAACCAAGCCCTTGGTTGACAGTGGTGTTTTTAGACGCATTGGTGAGTGCCCTACCACCTGGCCGTGTTTTGTAATTGCAGCTACGGATTCATTCATTGAAAATGAAACTTTCACACTGAGATCGATTCTTGAAACCATCAATCCCATCACCAAAGAATTCAAAAATATTGCAGGCATTGAAACAATCCTCTCCAAACGCTATGGGCAAAAGCGCGAAGATGTCCAAGCATGGCTTGCGCAAACCAAATGGTCTCAAAAGAACATCCAAAAAGAGACCCTCGAAAATGTACAAAACAAACTCTTAGAATTAAAGCTGATTTCTCAAAAATTAGACATTAATCAACTAAGAGCACTGCTTTAAACACTATACTAAAAAGAGCAGAAAAAGCGTTATCTAACGGCTTAATAATTTAAAATTTCAACCATAATACGTGACCAAATAAAATATTTGGTGTCTAATTCGAATGCGGTCTTCGAATGTAGGCTATTAAAACAATAATAAAAACCCAAAAACTACATAAAATGAAACTGACAAAATTATCACAATTGGAATTATATCACTGGCAATATCCTTAAGTTCTTGCATGCAAAATAAAGAAAACAAAACCACTGAAAGTTCGGACAAAACCGAACATAAAATTGCAGCAAAAAAGACCTTTTTAAAAGGGTTGACAATGGCCGATAAAGAAGATTTTTCAAAAGAGAGAGTAATGCTTAGCGATGCTAATTACAAAGACGAGACTCTAAACCCTTTCGAACCTGTTCTTCCAAAATAAAAATCATTCATTCATTAGCTTTCAAGGGGTAGCAGATGAAAATTGAATTCATCCATCCTCATATTTAAATCACTTCACAGCTTCTAAATGATCGTCCCAGTCTTTAGGCTTAGGGTGGTGCAGTTTACCTTCAAGTTTGGCAATGAGGGTAGAAACTGTAGCATCTCCAGTGACATTAATAACCGTCCTGCACATATCCAGAGGTCGGTCTACCGCAAAAATCAAGGCCAATCCAATGGCCAGCTTGTCTGCTGGAAAGCCCACAGATTCTAAAACAATGACCAACATCACCATGCCAGCACCGGGCACAGCCGCACTACCTATGGAGGCCAAAAGAGCGGTAAGTACAATCATCAATTGGTCTGCAAATGTCAGATCAAAATTAAGCGCTTGTGCGATAAAAACAGCGGCAACTGCTTGGTAAAGGCTGGTTCCATCCATATTGATGGTTGCACCAACTGGCAGCACAAAACTAGACACTTCCTTGTCAACACCAACATGCTCCTCCACCCGTTCCATGGTCACTGGAAGCGTGGCAGCACTGCTGCTGGTTGAAAAGGCCAGCAATTGCGCGGGACTAATTTGCTTTAAAAACCAAAAGGGATTCTTTTTGACCACAAAAGCCAAAACAAGAAGATAAAAACAGACCATTAAAAGTAAACCGCCCACAACGACATAAGCGTAAAACAAAAGTGCATATAAAAGTTCTGGATCACCTGATGAAACCACAACATTGGCCAAAAGCGCAAACACAGCATAAGGGGCTGTTAACATAATCAAGTCTACCATTTTTAAAACCACATTATTCAGAGAATCAAATACATCTTTTAACGGTTTGGCGCGTTTCTCGCCAATAAGCAATAAAGAAATTCCCAAGAAAATAGACAGAAAAATAACTTGCAACATCAATTTGTTGTTGCTAAGGGCAGAAAACGCATTTTCTGGAACCATATCTACTACAAAATCAAGTGGACCGCTGTCTTGCTGGCGGCCAGCCTCTGCAATCTTGCCTTGCACACTGCTGTTGTTGGCATAGGTTGCCGTTAATTTAGAAATAGTGGCGTCTGAAACCCCATCACCAGGATTAAAAATATTAACCAAAGTCAAGCCAATGCTGATGGCCACTACGGTAGTCAAAACGTAAATAACAATGGTCTTTAAACCAATAGAAGCAAATTTTGAAATGTCTTTTAAGTCTGAGATTCCTTTTATGAGAGATGCTAAAATCAAAGGCACTGCAATTAACTTGAGCAGCTTTACAAAAATAGCTCCCAAAGGCTTGATCCATGCTGCAATAAAAGCAGCACCCCATTCAATTTGAAGCATCAAAAAACCAAAAATCACGCCCAAAAGCATGCCAATTAATATTTTCCAATGCAAGGCCATAGATTTCATAATATTTTTTTTGAAAGACGATTAAGCAGCGTGAAATCTGCCAAGACCAATGCTGTCATGGCTTCTACAATAGGTACGGCACGCGGCACCACACAAGGGTCGTGACGGCCCTTACCATGCATTTTTACCGAATTACCAGCGTTATCAATAGTGTCTTGAGATTGCATCAGAGTGGCAACAGGTTTAAAAGCCACATTAAAATATATATCCATTCCATTGCTGATACCCCCTTGAATGCCACCCGAATGGTTGGTCTTGGTAGTGCCATCAGCATTAAAAGCATCATTATGGGCGCTGCCTTTCATTTTAACACCTTCAAAACCAGAGCCATACTCAAACCCTTTGACAGCATTAATAGACAACATGGCTTTACCCAATTGGGCGTGCAATCGGTCGTAGACTGGCTCTCCGAGCCCAACAGGTACATTTTTTAGGACACAGGAAACGGTACCACCAATAGTATCGCCTTCTTTACGAATGGTATTTATTTTGGCAATCATGGCTTCAGCAACCGCCATATCTGGACAGCGGACGATATTGTTTTCGGTCTTGGATAAATCCAAATTGTGATGGTTCTCCCCCAATGATATGGTTCCAACGGAAGAAGTATAAGCCGTTATGGAAATACCACTTAAAAATTGTTTTGCAATGGCACCTGCAACCACACGACAAGCGGTTTCTCTGGCCGAGCTGCGGCCGCCTCCTCTGTAGTCTCTTTGCCCGTATTTTTCGTTGTAAGTAAAATCGGCGTGGCTGGGACGAAATACATCTTTGATGTGGCTGTAATCCTTTGATTTTTGATCGGTATTTTTAATGATAAATCCTATGGGCATACCGGTGGTCAAGCCTTCAAAAATTCCGGATTGAAATGCAACTGTGTCAGGTTCTTTACGCTGGGTTACAATCTTAGATTGGCCAGGCTTGCGGCGGTCCATCTCTTGTTGAATTTTATCAAAATCAATAGAAACTCCTGCAGGGCACCCATCAATCACGCCACCAATGGCAGGACCGTGGGATTCCCCAAAAGTTGTTAATTTAAAAACATTTCCAAATGAATTTCCACCCATAATGACAAAGCCTTTTGATTAATATTAAGATGTAAAATTAAGAAATTAAGCGCTAGCAGCCACTAAATTGAGATACAATTTTTTAGAGCAGTTTCATAAACCACTTCGTAACTGGAGACGATTTGATGAATGCCAAATTTTGAAGCGACAGTTTTTGCGGCCGTTTTAAAGTTTTGAAGCGTATCAGAATCTTTTAAAATATGAAGAGCATTTTTGGACATACTTTCTATATCCCCCACTGGACTTAAAAAACCGGAGAGACCATCAATGTTGACTTCTGGTAAACCACCAGTATCACTTGAAATTACAGGAACGCCTGACGCCATGGCTTCCAGGGCAGACAGTCCAAAACTTTCAGTTTCTGAAGGCAAAAGAAATAAATCACTGGAACACAAAATTTTATTAACCTCGTTGCTGTTACCCAAAAACACCACGCGGTCTTGAATTCCAAGTTGTGCGCAGAGATGTTCGGCAGAAGAACGCTCGGGTCCCTCTCCAACCATCATCAATTTAGATGGGATTTCTTTTTGAATGTTGTTGAAAACATGAATCACATCTGGAATGCGTTTTACGGGTCTAAAATTACTCACATGGGTAATCACGCGCTCTTCAGCGCTTGCCAAAAGTCCTCTCGGACATAAATTCACAGTCTCCTTATATTTATTCAAGTCTATAAAATTTGGAATAACGTTGATCTCTTTTTGGGTCTGAAATAACCTTTGGGTTGCGTCTTTTAAACTTTGAGATACTGATGTAACGGCATCGGATTTATTAATGCTAAAAGTTACCGCAGTTTTGTAAAAAGGATGGCTTCCCACAAGGGTGATGTCCGTACCGTGTAAAGTGGTAACAATTGGTAATATAATACCTTCTTGATACAACATTTGTTTAGCCATATAGCCCGCGTAGGCATGTGGGATGGCATAATGCACATGCAACAGATCAATTTTATAAATTTTAACCATGTCCACAATCTTACTAGACAATGCCAATTCATATGGCTGATAATGAAATAATGGGTAATCTGGTACATTAACTTCGTGAAAATGAACATTTTCGCTGATCAGTTCAAGCCGTACAGGCTGACGGTATGTAATAAAATGAACTTCATGCCCTTTTCGGGACAACTCTAAGCCGAGTTCTGTAGCAATCACGCCACTGCCGCCAAAGGTTGGGTAACAAACAATTCCTATTTTCATTTTA
Organism: Formosa sp.; assembly: GCA_002684355.1. Lineage (GTDB taxonomy): Bacteria > Bacteroidota > Bacteroidia > Flavobacteriales > Flavobacteriaceae > UBA3537. The sequence goes on along the minus strand of NYVA01000029.1, from coordinate 12,458 downwards.
ATCTGTAATGGCTTCTTGAATATACCGTTGGATTTCAGTCCGAATATTGTCCTCAAGCAAGCGGTTATTCTTGGAATCAGGATATGTTCGGTTGGACAAAAATACATAAATAATCTCTTCCTCAGGATCGGCCCAAGCAAAGGTACCTGTAAATCCCGAATGCCCAAAACTTTGCATGGACACACAACCACAAGTAGGGCCATCTTCCTCCAGTTGGGGTTTATCAAAGCCCACTCCTCTTCTATTATTTTCATCACAATAATAACAGCTGTTAAAAGCAGTAATGGTGTGAGGTTTGATAAAGTTTTCTCCGCCATAAGTCCCATTTTGCAAATACATTTGCATCAGCTTGGCCACATCATTCGCCGTACTGAATAAACCGGCATGCCCCCCCACTCCATTTTGCATAGCAGCGCCCATATCGTGCACATGACCATGAACCTTTTCAAAACGAAAATAATTGTCCTGTTCTGTAGGAATGATTTGAGTTTTATCGAAGCGATTTAAAGGAAGATAGGTGGAAGAATTGGCGCCTAAGGATCTGTAAAAGTGTTGTTGAATCAAATCATTTAATGGAAGTTCGTAATGGTTCTCAATGAATTCCTTTAAAATATAGTAAGGCAAGTCACTGTAGCGATATTTGCGCTTTTCTAAGAGCTCGGATGCAAAAATATTTTTATGAATACTATCGGTAAAATCGGCGCGAAGAAATGTATTGTCCGAAATTTGAATCGGGAAATCCAAGGATTTTTCAGGTCTGAAAAAATCTGGATGAGGTTTTTGGGTGACGGAATCTAAAGTAGCGAAGTAAAACGGGATCCAAGGTTTTAGTTGGGCAAAATGCGACAACATTTCTTTGAGGGTTATATGGGCTTTATTAGAATTTTTATAGCTTGGTAGTAAAGTTTCCAAGCGGTCGTCTAAAGCAAGTACTCCAGCATCGACCAACTCCATAAGCAGAGGCAGTGTAACTAAAATTTTAGTCAGTGAAGCCACATCGTACAAGTCGTTGGGGGAAACCTTTATCTTATTTTCATAAGTATGGTGACCAAAACTTTTGTGGTAAACGACCTTGCCTTTACGTGCCACAAGGAGTTGTAAGCCAGGCGTCATCTTTTTATCTATTGCTAAATGGGCCATAGAATCCAACTTTAGGAGCCGCCTGGAACTCATGCCTACACTTTCAGGAACACCATAAGCCAATCTTCCCAATGCTTGAGTTTGGGTCCCTTGACCAACCTTGAAAGATGTATTTGAAATACTTACTGGCAATTTTCCTTTGGCGGGCAAAGCACCAAAAATAATTTGAGCTGCAACTTGCTGAGAAATTTCACTATTTTGATAAGCCAACAAAATACTTTCTATTTTTGAAAATGATTTTAAAGTGTTTAAAGCATAGGGTTTGGCAAAAACCGTTAAAATTACATTGTTTTGGCGTGCGATTTCTTGCAACCAAACCAATTCCTTATTTGAAAATTGATAAGCTTTCCATGGGCTTAAATTGGATTTATGGAATCCGATTATTACAGAACTGTAAGATTTTAAAGAAGCAACCACCGCATCGAGGTTTTGAGATTCAATTTTATCCACCTTCTTATATTGTTGCAATGCATTGTAAAATGCATCGCCTGAAACGTCCCCCATCGGAAGGTAGGCAACGTTCTGTAATTGCAAATCTTTTATTGGGATAGATGAATTTTCATTTTTAACAATTGTGTGTGCGTTTTGCATCAAACGCTCATACAAAACATCGTCTATTGGACGGTTCAATTCTTCAATAAGATTTTCAGTCGCTACAGGCTGATACATATGCAAACCTACTTTATATTTAGCGCTTAAAATCTTTTTGACAGAATAAGCCAAACGGGCCTCTGTAATATCTCCAGAATCATAGGCAGCTGTTATTTTTTCGATGCCTTGACTGACATCTTCAGACATCAACAACACATCGTTACCCGCCCTGAAGGCTTGCAAGTCAATGGCACCCGCTGTACTATAATTTGAAACGCCTTTCATATCCAATGCATCTGTAAAGATCAATCCCTTAAAGTCGAGCTTTGATTTTAAAAGCTTGCTTACAATGCGTTCGGACAAAGAAGAGGGATATTGGCTTTTAGGTTCCAGTGCAGGCACATTTAAATGAGCCACCATGACACTGGACAATCCATTTTTAATCAAAATTTTGTAGGGATATAATTCAACGTTTTGAAGGCGTTTTTTTCTAAAGCTAACTGTCGGTAAAGTTTTATGAGAATCTTTATCGGTATCGCCATGACCTGGAAAGTGTTTGGCATTGGCCAAAACACCCGTGCTTTGGAGACCGTGCATAAAAGCCAAAGCTTTTTCTGTAACATTTTGCTTGTCTTCACCAAAAGAGCGGTTGCCAATAATGGGATTTATGGGGTTTGTATTGATATCAACAACTGGTGCAAAATTAAAGTGTACTCCCAATCGTTTACAATGTGCTCCAATGTGCTGACCTGTTTGTCGCACCAATTCCAAATCTGTTATAGCCCCTAAAGTCATGTTCCAGGGAAATGCATAAGTTGAGTCAAGCCGCATGCTTAAACCCCATTCGGCATCAATACCCACCAATAAAGGAAGCTTGGAAACCGCTTGTAGTTCATTGTTTAAATGCGCTTGGCGGACAGGACCTCCCTTTGAATAAATCAAACCTCCAATCTGATGTTGCTCAATAAGGTTGATGAGTTTGGCCTTGTTGAGATTCTTTTTATCAGAAAAAACTTGAACCATGAAAAGTTGACCTATTTTTTGCTTTGTACTCAAAGTGCTGTAAACACTGTCAACCCATTGGTTTTGTGCTAATGAATCTGGAACAGTTAGGGGCGATTGCGCAGCCAATAAACACATATTGAGGCCTAAAAAAAGGGGAAGGATAGAACGCATAAATAAGTTTTCATTATGGTTGAAAATACCATGCCAAATTACTGTTTTTTGCTTAAAATTTAACACCCATGACCCGTATAATTTATTAAAAACAGGTGGTTTATTTAAATAAAAGCCCTTTGGCATGTATATTGAATGTATGATTTAAAAAAACAAATACCATGAAAAAAATCACGCAATGGTAGTTGAGGTTGCTGATGCTGAGGATGCTGAAACCAAAAGCGGTATTGAACCCCCACTGATATTGAGTTTTCATAAATTAAACTGGAATGTCAAATAAGTGTGAAATTTGCGCTCAACTAAAAAAACGGGCATGCCAACTATCAATTGCAGGAACTTCCCAGTGGTCTAAATATTCTGCTTTTGTTTGAACCAGATGGTTAAAGACAATGGTGTTTTTAGAAACTGCTTTGTCTTTAGCCATTTTTTTAAAGTCTTTAAGTGTTTTGTAGGCGACATAATCACCTTGTTTGTAGGAGACGTTTAATTTATCCAAAAGGTCTACTTTATAGGTTGTTTCCAACTGCTTTATAAAATGAACAGAGGCATCTATAGAACAACCTGTTGCCTTTTGCTTTTCATGATCCAATCCAATGATTATAAAGCGCTTGTACTTGAATTCAAAGGCCGCCTTTAAATCGGCACCATGTGCAGTCCAGCCCTCTAAAAAAGATTGTAATTTTTTGGATATGTCCAGGATTTCTTCTTCAGAAAAGGAGCGGTTGCATTGGTATATCCAAATGCGTGCAGTTTCTGGCAATGTTTGAAAGTCAACAATCATGCTTATAAATCTTTTGCTTCAGCAATCATTTCTGCAACATCTTTAACCTTCACTTGACCTTCAGCCTTATTTTTAACCCCGTCTGTCATCATGGTATTGCAGAAAGGACAGCCAGCGGCGATAATGTCGGGTTTTGTCTCTAATGCTTGCTCTGTGCGTTCTATATTAATTTCTTTATTGCCAGGTTCCGCATCCTTAAACATTTGAGCACCACCCGCACCACAGCATAGACCATTTCTACGAGATTTTTTCATTTCTACAAGCTGGGCATCCAATTTTTTAATCAATTCTCTAGGGGCTTCATAAATATTGTTAGCACGCCCCAAATAACAAGGATCATGGAAAGTAATTCGCTTGCCTCTAAATTGACCACCCTCAATAGTGAGCCTACCATTCTCTAAAAGGCTTTTCAAAAACTGGGTGTGGTGTACGACCTCGTAACGCCCACCCAAGGAGGGATATTCATTTTTAATGGTATTGAAACAATGCGGACAAGCAGTAACTATTTTTTTTACTTTATATAAATTCATAACTTCAATGTTGGTGACCGCTTGCATTTGAAATAAAAACTCGTTGCCGGCACGTTTGGCAGGGTCTCCGGTACAACTTTCTTCTGTTCCTAAAACTGCAAATGATACCTTTGCACTGTGCATAATTTTAACAAGTGCCTTGGTGATTTTTTTGGCTCTGTCATCAAAACTTCCAGCACAACCTACCCAAAACAAAACTTCCGGGGAAATCCCCTGTGCTTGTAATTCTGCAATGGTTGGTACTTTCAGTGCTTCTTTCATTTTTATTCGTTTTTTCCGTCGTCAAAAACTTGAATGGTAACTTCTTTTTCTACCAGTTCTGTAAACTTACCTCTGTATCGTGTGGCCTTTACCAAATGATTATCACTCCAGTGGTAATTACCTCCTCTAGGTTTGCCCATTAACAAGTTGTGGTAATTAAAACCATATTTTTTTAACCAAGTTTCAGTCACCGTTCTGTGCTCTTCCGTTCGCGATGTGAAAAAACAAATCATGTGTCCTTCGGCATACCAATTGTTACAGGTTATTTTGGCATCTTCAAAAGGAAGGCAAGTAGCCATGCGTTCCGGCTCCTCATTGGGGACGTCCTCGGTTATGGTTCCATCAATGTCAATTAAATAATTTTTTACACCTTCTGGTAAAACAGGACTTATAAGTTCTCCTTCTTCGACTTTTTGATGTAATAATGCGTCTGCTTCTTCTCGTTTCATTTTTTTAATTTAATTTTTTATTCGTTATTCCAATTTAATCGGTCCATTTGGTTATACGGCCATGGTGCGCCGTTATTTTCTATATTGGTCATCATGTTGTTGAGTTCCACTGGCGCCGCACTTTGTTCCATAACAAGATAACGGCGTAAGTCCAGGATAATGGACAGTGGATTGATGCTTACAGGGCACGCCTCAACACAGGCATTGCAGCTCGTACAAGCCCAAATTTCTTCATTACTTACATAATTTCCAAGGAGTTGCTTACCATCGGAGATAAACTTCCCCTTGTTAGTTTCAATGTTTTTGGCTACTTCCTGCAAACGGTCTCGCGTATCCATCATGATTTTTCGTGGCGATAATTTCTTGCCTGTTTGGTTTGCTGGACATTCGCTAGTGCAGCGACCACACTCGGTACATGTATAGGCATTGAGCAATTGAATTCTATTCAAATCAAAAACATCACTGACACCAAATTTTTCTGGGACCTCAGCGCCATCTTCTGAAACTGCATAAGGGTCAGCATCGGGATCCATCATCAGCTTGACCTCATTGGTCACAGATTCAATGTTGTTTAAATGACCATTAGGTTTTAAACTCCCAAAATAGGTGTTTGGGAAAGCCAAAAGAATGTGCAAATGTTTTGAATAGTACAAATAATTCAGGAAAATTAAAATCCCAATAATGTGAAGCCACCAAGCGGTTCTTTCTATAGCATGTAATGGTAATCCCTCAAATAAAGGAGCTATAAATCCACTGATAACATTTCCTGAGTCCATGGCTTGGAACTGTACATCTGTGGCATTCATAGTGATAAAGAGACCCATTAGGATAATTTCAAAATATATAATAAGATTTGCGTCTTGTTTGGGCCACCCTTTCATTTCGGGGCTCATAAAACGTTTCAGCCGTATGACATTTCTACGTGTCCAAAAGAAAATAACAGAAATAAAAACAAGAAGGGCTAAAATTTCAAAAGTTCCAATCAAGATTCCGTAAATGGACCCTATGGAAGAAAAAATACGATGTGTACCCAAAAGACCATCGATTACAATTTCTAAAACTTCAATATTAATTATGATAAAGCCGAGATACACAATAATATGCAAAAGCCCTGATATGGGACGCTTCACCATCTTACTTTGACCCAAAGCAATACGTGCCATATTGGCCCAGCGTTGTTTACTAGGTCCCTCTATTGGAATATCGACTCCCAATTTAATATTACGCCTGAGCCTCTGAATATTTCGCACAAAAAAACCAATGCCAGCAACCAAGATGAGCCCAAAAATAATATTTGGCAAAAAAGTCATAGATAGTGGTTAGTTTTTTGATTCCTCGCTTGATTCCTTAGCTAATTTTTGGGAACCATAAGGTTTGTTCTTTTTTCCAAACAATGAAAAATGCACATAACGTTTAGGGTTTAATTTCATATCTTCTAATAAAGCTTCCAATTGGCCTAAAGCACCTTCTAAGTTATTGTACAATCCCTCATCTTTCATGAGTTTACCAACAGAGCCCTCGCCTTGTTCAATGTTTGATAAAAGCGTGTCAAAGTTTGTAATTGTTGATTGTAATCCTGCAATTGTATCTGCTAAGTTTGCTTCAGAAAGTGAGGCACTCACATTGGATAAATCTTCAGAAATTGTACTGAAATTCCCCAAAGTGGTTGAAACAGATTCCTCATTGTCCTCCAAGAGAGTTTGTAATGAATTAGAAGTTTTCTCAAAAGAACTTATAGTCTTCTCCAGTTGAGAAAAACTGCCTTTTATGTTTGACTTTGTTTGTTCATCAAAAATACTGTTAATGTTTTTTAGTAGTGTATCGGCACTTAACATAACAGACTCAATTTTTTCTTGAAGGGGGGTTAAACGTTGATTTACAAGTTCTGTCAAACCTGGCTTTATTTCAGAGCTCAAAACATCCCCAGAAACTGCATCTTCGCCACCATCGTTGGCAGGAATGATGGCAATAGCCTTACCACCTATCAATCCAGATTCATACAATTGCGCACTGCTGTTTTTGGAAAATTTAAAATCACTATCTATAAGCATGGAAACCATTAACATTCCACTGCCATCTTCCGTAAACTTAATGTCTTGAACTTTTCCCACTTTATGTCCATTGATGGTAACGGCCGAAGAAGTTGCCAAGCCTTCAACATTTGAGTAAACAGCCGTAATTTTACGGGAACTGTTTAAAAGGTTTTCTCCTTTAAGGTAGTTGAAAATAAAAATGAACAACACGATGCCAGATAGAACCAAGATTGCCGTTTTAATTTCTTTGGATTTTTTCAATATTTTTGTTTTAAACGCACTACAAATCTAATAATTAATTTATAAAATTAAGTGCTAATTATTTTTAGTTTCAAGGGCATTTTCAATTGAAATCCTATCACCATCCAAATAGGCAACTAGAAAAGCAGTTGTATACCCACGTGAAACAACTTCCTCTCTCATTTGAATTGCCTGATTGTAATCTTTTGTTTGTCCATAAAAATAACGCCAAATCTTACCATTTTTTTGACGGCTTAATACATCAAGCCCGTTAAAGTTATAGGGTTTTAAAGCCAATTTTTTTGAACTGGCAGCGATTTGAACTTTAAAGATGATGTTTGCGGTTTCAACAGTAATTGAAATTGGAGGCTTCTGAATATAAATATCTGGATTAACAATTGATTTATATCCTAAAATTGCATCCGATATACTTTTAGAAACTTCATTTTTACCACGTTTAGAATTGAGGTAATCTCCTTCTTTTTTGTTGGTGATAAAACCGGTTTCAACCAAAACACTGGGCATATAGGTGTTGTGAAGTACCCAAAAACCGGCTTGTTTAACTCCTCTATTTTTTCGTTTTAATGTTTCTGTGAAATTCTTTTGAATGGTACTGGCCAATAAAATACTCTGGTCCAAATAATCTTCTTGCAATAAGGTTAAACCAATAAAAGATTCTGGAGAAGAGGGGTCAAAGCCTTCGTAGTTTATTTCATAATCTTTTTCTAGAAAAATAACTTCATTTTCTTTTTGGGCTACTTTAAAGTTGGAATCGTTTCTATGAAGGCCAAGTACATACGTTTCAGTACCGTGAGCTTGAGAGTCATGTGCATTACAATGCACGGAAACAAATAAATCGGCGTCGGCTTTATTGGCAATAGCTGCACGTTGCCTCAGTTCTAAAAAAACATCGTTCTTGCGCGTATAAATAACAGAAATCCCTGGAACAGCTTCAAGGTTATTACCAACTTTTAAAACAATGTCTAGAGCAATGTCCTTTTCTTTATAGCCATAAGAGGTTGGCCGACCAGGATCTTTACCACCATGGCCTGCATCTAAGACTACCACAAAAGATTTGGTATCATTTTTGATTTGTGCATTGGCAATCAATCCAAAAAAACACAATAAGATTGTGAAAAAAGATTTAATTTGCATGAGAATCAATTACTTTTAAGCGCTGGGTCATTTTAGACATTAAATCACAAAAAAATATATGTAATTTTGATTTTTCAAAAACCGAGCCAAACAAAAATACACCTAAAAGCATTGAAAACAACTCTCTTTCAAATACTTTTTTATGCAAGTTTTACAATGCTTACAAACATTTTTGGGTATGCACAAGACCTCTCGATTAAAGAAAAGTCCGTTCGGGTAAATCCAAAAAAATCGAATATAGATTTATTGCAATCATCAACTATAAAAAATAACAATACTGCAATAGAACCTGCTACAGTTATGGCTGATTCAATTGTCAATGACAGCGTTTCAAAACCCAAGGGTTTTTTAGAAGCGATTGTTAATTATACAGCCAAAGACTACACTTCTGTCAATCAAAAAACGAAACAAATATACCTTTACAACGAAGCCCAAATTAAATACCAAGATATGGACATTCAATCTGGAGTAATTGTGATTGATTATTCGAATGACCTTGTTTATGCTGGGCGCTTAAAAGACAGTGCCGGTGTTTATTCCCAAAAACCCATATTTAAGCAAGGTGCCGATGTAGTTGAGCCAGATTCGATTGTTTTTAATATGAAAACAAAAAAAGCATTGATATGGAATTCTAAAACAGAACAGCAAGGAGGTCGTATTATTTCTGAGTTGAGTAAGAAAGAAAACGATTCTGTATACTTTGTAAGGCGAGCGAAGTTTACAACCTCCCAAAACGAAGAAAATCCTGAATATTACTTTTTACTAAGAAAGGCCAAGGTAGTACCAGGAAAAAAAATTGTTACGGGGTTGACCAATATGTTTATCGCAGATGTGCCAACGCCTATTGGACTTCCTTTTGCCTTTTTTCCACTGACCAACAAACGTACTTCAGGTATTATTTTTCCTTCATTTGGACAACAAAACGAACGGGGCTATTTTTTACAAAATGGTGGCTATTATTTTCCAATAAGTAATTATGCCGATTTGGCCATTTTAGGGGATTATTACACAAATGGGAGCTATGGGTTACGTTTAGAAAGTAATTATGCTGTGCGTTATAAATTTAGAGGCGGAATCAGTTTTCGATATGAAAATTTAATTAATAGTGAACGTGGATTCCCGGATTACTCCAAAAGTATTATTTATAACCTGAGGTGGAACCAAAGTCAGGACAGTAAATCAAATCCCAATTCTCGGTTTTCAGCCTCTGTTAATTTGGGCAGCAGTACGTATTTCCGACAATCTGTCAACCAACTGAACAATTCCAGTTTTTTGAACAATACGCTGGCATCCTCAGTTTCTTACTCAAAAACGTTCCGCGGTGAACCTCAGGTGAATATGAGTGTAACAGCCACACATTCTCAAAATACAAATACCAAAGCTATTAATATGACGCTCCCTACATTCCAAGCCAGTGTCGATCGTATTTTCCCTTTAGCGCCAAAAACGGGAAGTAAAAAAGGAATCATTCAGAATATTAATTTTCAGTACAACATTCGTGGCGAAAACCGCATTCAAACAACTGACTCCTTGTTTTTTAAGCCAGAAATGTTTGAAAATGCAAAAACAGGTGTTCAACATACTATTCCAATTAGTACAAATTTTAAATTATTTAAGTATTTCAGCATGAGTGCGAGTACCAACTTAAACCACACTTGGTCCTTCAATACCGTTGAAAAAAAATATGATATATCTAATCAAGAAGTTGTGACAACTGAGTTGAAAGAATTTGATTCGTATACCACCTATAACTTTAGCACCAGTTTGGGAACCACGATTTATGGCATGTTTGATTTTGGAGAAGAAAAAAAAATACAAGCCATTAGACATGTTATACGACCCTCGGTAAGCTATAATATCAACCCTGAATTTAAACAGTATTACGATACTTACGAAGTAGTAAGCGCCGATGGAATTACATTGGAGGAAGTCGAATATACACGATTTGAACAATCGCTTTATGGTGCACCTGGAAATCGTTTTTCAAGTAATATTGGACTTTCACTCAGTAATAATATTGAGGCTAAAATTAGAGACAAAGACAGTACNGCAACAGAACCGAAGAAGATTTTTTTATTGAACTCTCTTAACTTTTCCACCAATTATAATATCGCAGCAGATTCTTTAAATTGGAGCCCCTTNAGAATGACAGGAGGCACTCAAATTTTCGATAATAAAATGAGCGTCAATTTTGGAGCGACTCTTGATCCNTATGCGTTAAATAACAACAATCAAAAAATNAATACGCTGAACATTACTAATGGTGGGAGCTTGTTTCGTGTAACAAGTGCAAATTTGACTATGGGNTACAGNATTTCCAGCNATTCGTTTGACAATAAAGATTCAAACGNAAATGATGNCAGCTCAAAAGAATCCATTAGAAGTGGCGGACGAGCGGATGATTTATTTGGAAAACCGCAAGATTTTGCAAATCAACANTTCAANGGAACTNCTGATGGTAAAGANAAACCACCCCCNACAGATTTATACAAATATAAACTTCCTTGGAGTCTTCGACTGGCTTATGCCTTAAATTACAATAATTCNAGACGACAAAGTGAAATTTCATCTCACTCTTTAATGTTCTCTGGGGATATCGAGCTGTCTCCGCGCTGGAGTGTAGGTGTATCATCTGGATATGACTTCAAAAATAACGGNGTAACCTATACNCAACTACGCTTTGAGCGTGACTTAGAAAGTTGGCGNATGAATTTCTCTTGGATACCATTTAGCAATAGAAGTTCCTGGAACTTTTTTATTGGAATAAGGTCCAGTATATTAAGTGATCTTAAATACGATAAACAGCGTCAAAGAGACAAGCGACTATAAATAACAGAACCATGAAAAAAATTATTTCTACGGAAAATGCGCCCACTCCTATTGGCCCATACAATCAAGCAGTCATGCTGGGGAATATCCTTTACACTTCAGGTCAAATTGCAATTGACCCCAATAGCGGAAATCTAGTTACTGACAGTATCGAAGCTGAAACAACTTTAGTAATGCAGAATTTAAAGGCCATCTTAGAAGCCGCAAACATGAGCTTTGAAAATGTTATTAAATCATCCATTTTTGTTTCGAACATGAATGACTTTTCAAAAATTAATGCGGTTTATGGCCAATATTTTAATCCTGAAACAGCTCCGGCCAGAGAGACGGTTGAAGTGGCCAATTTACCCAAATTTGTAAATGTAGAAATTAGTGTGATTGCAGCAGTTTGAAACTACGATTCAAGCGCCCTAACTTGTTCTAGATGGAATACAGTCAGGCCCTCTATTGGGCGCCTTTGAAAATTACCAACCTCAAATCCAAATTCTTTAGCAACTGCTTTTATTTCATCCTGAAGAAAAAATGATATGGAGCCCGCAAAATGAACTGGAACGGATTTAATTTCTACTTCAAATTGTAAAATCATTGTTTTCACAAAAGCCCGCAGTCCTTTTTTTATAATACCTTGAATATAAGCTGATTCTTTATTTAAAATTAAAAATTCTGCAAATTTGGCTAAATAAGCGTTTGGATTTGGTTTTTTGTAAAGATTTGACTTTATGTAGTCATCGTCCATATTGTAACGCGTCTTGAACATCAATTTAAAATCGTGGGGCATGAAATCAAAATAGTAATCTCTTAGCAACTGCCGTCCGAAGTAATTACCAGAAGCATCATCCATAATGGAATAACCAAGAGAAATAACACGCTGCTGGGCGTTCTGGCCATCAAAATAGGTGCAATTTGAACCAGTGCCTAAAATACAGACCACGGCTGCATGTTTTTCAAAGCCTATAGTTGAATATATTGCAGCGTAGGTATCTTCTTTAACTGAAATTTTAGCATTTGTAAAAATACTTTTTAAAACTCTTTCTAGCATTTTTGGAGCCTCAATGGTGCCACAACCAGCGCCATAAAAGAAGATGTATTCAACAAGATTTTTATGATCTATAAGGGTTTCATTTTCATTGATAATGTCATGAGCCTCTTGTTCGGAAATAATGGCAGGATTGAGCCCTTTAGTTCTTTGTTTTTCAAAGAAATGAGTGCCTTTTTTAGAGTCAATTGCAATCCAATCGCTCTTGGTAGAACCACTATCTACTATAAGAATCAT
>NYVA01000028.1 GCA_002684355.1 Formosa sp. | reverse complement strand
ACTTATTTGTAAAACAATTGTTACAACAAACTTCAGTTTGCTTTGATACGGAAACAACAGGCCTGAACGCCTTAACCGACAAACTTGTGGGAATTGCTTTCTCATGGGAGGCTCATAAAGGGTTCTATGTGCCTTTTCCTGAAGACACTTCTGAAGCACAAGAACTCATCGAGAAATTAAGACCTTTTTTTGAGGATTTATCCATTGAAAAAATTGGTCAAAATTTAAAATACGACCTCAAGGTTTTAGATAAATACAAACTTTCTGTCAAAGGCCCTTTATTTGATACTATGATCGCGCATTACCTCATCAATCCAGACATGCGACACAACATGACAATTTTATCAGAAACGTATCTGAACTATACCCCGGTACCCATTGAAGATTTGATTGGCAAAAAAGGTAAAAATCAAAAATCAATGCGCGAAGTATCTTTGGGAGATATAACGGAATATGCGGTAGAAGATGCCGATATCACCTATCAATTGGCACAGCATTTTAAGAAGGAAATGTCTGAGGCCAATACCATAAGCCTATTCAATAGTATTGAGATTCCTCTGATTAGAGTTTTATCTTCCATGGAATTAGAAGGTATACGCTTAGACACTGCTTTTCTGAAAGATTTAGCAATAGATTTAAACAAAGACATTCAAAAATTAGAACAACTAATATACAAACAAGCTGAAACTGTTTTCAACATTGCATCTCCCAAACAATTGGGCATTGTTTTATTTGAGAAACTCAAGCTTGTTGACAAGCCTAAAAAAACCAAAACGGGGCAATACAGTACCGCTGAAGATGTATTGTCTTACCTTGCCAAGGACCACGAAATCATAAAAAACATTCTAGAATACCGCGGACTGGCAAAGTTAAAAAGCACCTACGTAGATGCACTTCCAGCTCAAGTTTTGGAAAGTACAAATCGCATTCACACAGAGTACCTGCAAACGGTCGCAGCGACGGGGCGCTTGAGCAGTATCAATCCAAACTTACAAAACATTCCCATTCGAACCGTGCGGGGACGACAAGTGCGAAAAGCATTTNTTCCAAGAAATGAGAATTATATTTTATTGGCAGCGGATTATTCCCAAATTGAATTGCGGGTGATTGCCGCACTCAGCGAAGAAGAAACCATGATTGAGGCCTTTAAAAATGGGGAAGACATTCACTCATCTACAGCATCAAAAGTGTTCAACGTGCCAATTTCTGAAGTGACTCGTGAACAAAGGAGTAATGCGAAAACCGTAAATTTTGGAATTATATATGGGGTCTCAGCCTTTGGTCTTAGTAATCAGACAGCGTTAAATCGAACCGAAGCTAAAGCATTGATTGAAACCTATTATGCAACCTATCCAAAATTAAGTGCATTCATTGCAGATCAAATCCATTTTGCAAGAGAAAATGGGTATGTTAAAACCATTTCGGACCGTCGCCGATATTTAAAAGACATCAACTCCAGAAATGCAGTCGTGCGCGGCGCCGCAGAACGCAATGCTGTAAACGCGCCCATNCAAGGAAGCGCCGCCGATGTCATTAAAATTGCCATGATAAGAATTCACGACAAGCTAATTGAAGGTAACTATAAAACAAAGATGCTTTTACAAGTACATGACGAACTTGTATTTGATGTCTTTAAAACTGAAATAGATGCTATTAAAGCAATGATAAAATCGGAAATGGAAAATGCCTACAGCATGCGTGTTCCNCTCGACGTTGAAATGGATTTAGGAGAAAATTGGTTGGAAGCGCACTAAAGCTCTAAGGCTTTTTCAATCGNATTGTCCATCAAAAACTCTTGAGGGTTTTCCAAGGCTTCTTTTACAGCAACTAAAAACCCAACCGATTCTTTACCATCAATAATACGATGGTCATAGGATAAAGCCACATACATCATGGGGCGGATTTCTACTCTACCTTCAACTGCTACTGGACGCTCAATAATGTTGTGCATCCCAAGTATTCCACTTTGAGGTGGATTGATAATGGGTGTTGACAACATACTGCCAAAGACACCACCGTTGGAAATGGTAAAAGTGCCCCCAGTCATTTCATCAATTGTAATTTGACCCTCTCTCGCCCGGATAGCCAGGCGCTTGACTTCTGACTCAACCCCCTTAAACGTAAGGTTCTCAGCGTTTCTAACAACGGGTACCATTAAACCTTTTGGACCTGAAACCGCAATACTAATATCACAGAAATCATAGGAAATCATTTCTTTGCCCTCAATCATTGAATTGACGGCGGGGAAAAGTTTTAAAGCGCGAACCACAGCGAGTGTAAAAAAGCTCATAAAGCCCAAACCGACNNCGTGCTTTTCTTTAAANATTTCTTTGTATTGTTTTCTCAACTCAAAAATAGGCGACATGTCNACTTCGTTAAAAGTCGTAAGCATGGCCGTTTCATTTTTGGCAGCCACCAANCGTTCAGCAACCTTTCGGCGGAGCATNGATAGTTTGGTNCGTTTAACGCCACGNCCTTCAGTGTCAATTTTTTTACCCATNGACGGCACTGCTTTTGCAGCATCATCTTTTGTAATCCGACCATCTCTTCCTGTACCAGTGATCGCACTGGTGTCAATCTCTTTTTCGGCTAAAATCTTCTTAGCTGCTGGGCTAGCAGTCCCTGATGCGTATGTTGATTTATTCTCAATCGTTGGGGTAGGTAANTGAACTACAGGAGCTGGTNTTTCCGAAGTATTGGAATCGAGGCTGCCCTCCGGCTTTGAGGCAGTGGTATCGATAAGACAAACAACAGAACCAACGGCAACGGCATCTCCTTCTTCAGCTTTAAGCGTAATGCTTCCGCTGACTTCTGCGGGGAGCTCAAGTGTCGCTTTATCGCTATCAACCTCAGCGATTGCTTGATCTTTTTCAACGTAATCTCCNTCTTGTACGAGCCATTCTGCTATTTCAACTTCGGTTATGGATTCGCCAGGCGAAGGCACTTTCATTTCTAAAATCATATATAATTGAAATTTAAAGAACTTTTCANTGAAGTTCTTTAAGTTTTAATACTAAAATCAAAATTAATCAAATATTCATTTTAGTAGGCTTTTTTAATCAAAATTTTAAAGAAATAATTACAATTGTCATATTTCGACAACTTAGGTTTTTCTAATATTTATTTTTTATTTTTACATATACATCTAACTTATACATCATGAAAAATATTTACTTACTACTTATTGGAATTGCTCTTCAATTAAATGCTCAAACACCACCAGAACTTAATTGGTCATTAAACCCAAAAAATGGTCCCACGTCTGGGTCGTTTATTGTTTCCAAAGTAATTTTTGATGAAGTTAGTTCTGAATTTAATTCATTGCCAATTACAATTGGAAATTTTACTAATTCTGGTAATTTTAATTATGGTAACGATGCTGCCTTTGATTACTTTGAGGATGCAATTGGTGACAACATCAACACTTTCATTACCAAGCATAATGAAAATGATGAAGTAATATGGGTAAAAAAAATACACGGGAACGGAGTTTATACAGCAACTGGCGCAATAGTGGTAGGAAACTTTTTTTATGTTGTTGGAGAGCTAAATGGAACAGTTGATTTTAATCCTGGTTCAGCAACTGCAAATAGAACATCCAATAGTGAAAAAAACATAGTTATAGCTAAATATGATTTAAATGGCTTTTATGTTAATTCCAAATTAATTGGAGGTTCTGGACTTGTGAGCGCTCATAAAATTGTTAATAATGGTAATAAACTAGCAATCATTGGGGAATTAGAAGGAACTGTAGATTTTGATCCTAATATTGGCGTTTATAATCTCACCTCAAGTGGAGAAAAAGATGGATACGTTTCTGTGTACAACACCAATTTAGTACACCAATGGACTCAGCAATATGGGGATATTGGAACTGATACAATGAAAGATATTGCCATTGACGGGTCTTACGTTTATACAACAGCTACTGCACAAAGTACTGGGGTCAGTTGCGTTAACAACAGTGTTGGTGTTGACCCAAATTCTTTTATTGGTGATTATACGCTGCAAACACTGCAAACTGGAATTTTTGATTCAGCAGTGTTTTTAAATGGAAATGTGACTATAGTGCAGGGTAATGAGCCAAATGAAAGAGTTATGTCAGTTTCCCCATATCCAGAATTTGGTGCTTTTCAAGCTATAAATTTTACATTTAGTTTGGTGTGTGGAGATGTTATNGTACCAACAGGACAAGTTACAGGTGTAGGTTGTGGTTCAAGTACTACAATAGGTCCTGCAGATACAACTGGATTTTTTGATTTAAGAGATGATAGCTCATTCAATATTATATTTGCCGATGATGAAGGTGGATCCTGTGGCCCAACGTATATTGCTGAAATATTACTAACAAAAAATGAAGAACCAATTATTTCAGATGAAGAGTTTGATTTTTCGATTGTAGCACTTGATGGCAAACACCATAGCGATTTAGTCGTTTACGACATAACAAATGGGGAGGTACAATCATCAACTTCAGTAGGATCGCAAATTGATACTCCTTTAAATGAAATAAACAACAACATACACATAAGTTCAAATGGTGAAATTTTTGTTTTAGGTAACTATCAGGGAGCAAATAGGTTTTTAACATACGATGCAGTACAGTCAGATTTATTAGTTCCAGAAGTTATACAGAATCAGGGTCCTGTTAATCGAATTTTTCTATCAAAATTCGAACCAATTGCGAGTAAAATACAGGGACTCAATACCTACCTTACTAATTCTACTGCATCAGAATTTGATATTATTGGCAGTAGTGCTCCGGGTGGGGTTAACCAAATGTATTTTAATCCTGCAGATGCTTCAATTGCATTACGCTATATATATTTAGTCCAAGGAGAAATATATTTTAATAGCGCAGGCCANTCCTGGGGACAACTAGATGCTGACAATCAAGTTTTAACTTCAATAGAAGCTGGTGGGGTAGGTATAAGCATTGAGNAAGAAGGGTATTATGTTGTAAAGTTGGATTACAGCNACGNNGTTGAAATTATATTGGAAAAAATCCCTGATTTTATCATGTCAGAATATGTGTCAATTAGAGATGTNGTGGATNNCANCANTAAGACAGTTCTATCCCATTTAAATNAGGATNNTAATAGNCTGACAATTACATACTCGTCTTACAGCNNTTANTATCCNGGTGGTNGTTATTATGATAATGATAGTGGTGGTATTTATTATGAAATTTTNCCNNCCGAATCTACTGATTCAGAGGGTAATGNTATTTATANTTATGACTATNTNCAGTTCAGTGATATCAGAAGTATCTTTGACGGATTATCAGATTTTGTGGGAAAAAGCCGGTCCTCCTATTAACCTTGGAAACTGTGAATTAATTCCAAGTACTGAATTTATTTTCTATCTAATTAATGGAACCTCTGGAAGTGTGGACCTCGATACAAGAGCAGATTCAGTAGATATCATAAATAGTTATTTCTCAAAAGTCAGTAAGTACTTATTAGATGGTGAATATTATTCCTCTTTAAGTTATAACCCAAGAATTAATTTTCAAACAAACTATCATGTCCACAATCACATCAGTGCTGACGGCAGCAAATACTTTGTTGGACACAATAGGGCTGGTCTTGATTTCAATAATGATAACAACTTAGATTTAGATGCAGACCCAGTAAACTCAAATTCGTTTTACATAAGAAAATATAATTCATCAAATGAATTTATGTGGATGAAATCGATAGGAAATCCTTCTGATGTAAATCCAACAGCGGTTAATGTTTATGCAATAGCTGAGGATTCACAAAATAATTTATTGCTCTATGGAACTTATTATGGAGACTTAGATTTTGACACTTTATCAAGCAACGGTCTGATGTCAAACCCTACTNNCACNTTCAGGTATTTTATGGCAAAATATANCTCTAACGGGAATTTAATTTGGGCNAAGGATTGGGCTGACGTTAGCTATCAAGGTTTGGGANNNATTTCAACCAGAAACAGATTTGTTCTTGACAATAGCGACAATATGTATTTTCTGGCAACTTTATACTCAAATGAAAACGCAGACTCAATTGATATCGACCCAAGAGATGAAGCAGCATACTACATCAACTTCCCCCAAGGAAATACATGGTATTCTAGTATTATAAAATTTGATTCAGACCTGAACGTAATTTATGCTAAACTAATGGATTCAGAATTAAGTTTAACTGGTATATTTAATGGTGAAGATAATGGTATAGCAATAAATAATGAGGTTTTACAATTTCTATATGTTGGAGCATTTCAATCAGGAGATANCGATAATGAGTCAAGATTGATTGATGTTGATCTTTCCGAAGAAAATGAANTTTTAGTNGAATCCTNTGGNAGGGAAATCNTAGTTAATTATANTCTTGANGGTGAGTATATAGANCACCATGAGTTAGCNAGTAANCTAAACAANCCTCAAAACCTTTTNCATTCTAGATCNTCAANACCTATTGNTGANGNAGAAAATAATATCTATACAAAATCAATATATTACTACANCCGNGATGAAGGTGGTTNNNATAGCCNGCAGTTGATAAGAAAGTTCAATTCTAATTACGAATTACAGTGGGAAAAAACAATCTCAAATAATGATCTTAATCTAGCTAGTATGTATCCTGCTCAGCTTCATTCAAGTGGATTAATATTTTATAAATTTAATTACTTTGATTATTTAGACCTTTCAGATGTTGGAGCAGGTATAATATACTCTGAAGCTCCCTTTAACGCTGGATCCGCTATAGTAGCCATAGACACCAACAGTGGAGAATTGGTACATTTGAAAAATTATCCTAACAATAGTAGGTATACTGAATTTTCAGTAAGTGATCAAGAATTATTAGTGAGTGGCAATTACAATAACCAATTAGAACTCGGTTTCAATTCCAGTGCTATTGATTACACTGCTTATAATACTACTTCTGAGCAATTTTATGCCTCTTACTTACTGAGTGAATCCCTTGGGATTGATTCAAATACATCAGAAATTAACTGGACTGTTTTTCCAAATCCAACTTCTGACGTAATAACAATAAAAATAAATAGTCTTGATTTTTCTGAACTATATAATGCCTTAGGACAAAGAATATTAGTTTCAAAATCTCCAGACATTAGCTTATCAGGTCTAAAAGCAGGGTTATATTTTGTAAAAGTGTTTGACAAAAGCGGACGGGAATTCATAAAAAAAATAATAAAGAAGTAAGTCTTCAAACGTATTGTTATTAGTTTATATTGGAGCCAAAAGTGTGTGAGTCGCAAAACTATTTTTTTATGATAAGCTTGTAAATACCTCGGATTTAGGAGGTTAATTTGACATTACAAACACAATTAATGAGAGATGTAATTTGAATAACTTTTTTGTAAATGTTAAAACCTTACCTGCCGTTTAATTCTAATGTCATANGTGTTAAATCTTCTTTGTTAATGTCTGTAAATAGAGTTTTCTCTACTAGGTTTGGGTAGTGACATCCGGTTTAACTCAGGANAAATTAAATAACCTTTATGCTATTTTTTTTTCTTTCGCTGATTGTCTTTTGTTTTGTCAAAGACAAAATNGATAATTTCTTGGTGNCTGCGTTTGGAGCGCGTGGCACTTCCCGCAGCTGGAGCNCTGTAACTGCGTCTGGAAGCGACCCGCCAGTTCTTGGCTGCTTCAACATGCAGTAACATATGGGCATAGGGCCCCATATTTCGGGGTTCTTCTTGAGCCCAAACAATATCTGAGGCTTGTTTATACTTCGATAAAATAGAAGCAATTTCAGCTTCAGGGAGCGGAAATAATTGCTCGATGCGCACCAGGGCTATGTCTGTCCGGTTCAATGATTCTTTCGCTTCTAATAAGTCATAGAAAAACTTACCGGTTACAAAAACAACTGTTTTGATTTTAGATGACTTCGCTGTTGAGTCGTCTATTAAAGGCTGGAAACTCCCATTTGAAAAGTCTTCTACTGTGGAAATCACTCTGGGGTGTCTTAACAAGCTTTTTGGAGTAAATACAATTAGCGGTTTTCTGTAATTAGATTTTAATTGGCGCCGCAATAAATGGAACATATTAGCTGGAGTAGAACAATCGACAACAAACATATTATTTTTAGCGCATAATTGAAGGTAGCGTTCCATTCGTCCAGAAGAGTGTTCGGCGCCCTGACCTTCATAGCCATGTGGCAAAAGCATGACAATACCATTGGGTGTTTTCCATTTATTTTCACCACTCGAAATATATTGATCAATCATAATTTGAGCGCCATTGCTAAAATCGCCAAATTGCGCTTCCCATATGGTTAAAGTATTGGGACTTGCCATGGCATACCCATAATCAAAACCAACGACTCCATACTCAGAAAGTAAGGAGTTATAAATTTGAAATTTACCTTGGTAGCTAGATATGTTGTTGAGCAATAATAATTCTTCTTCACTGTCCTCGGCTTTGACCACTGCGTGCCGGTGTGAAAAAGTACCGCGTTCCACGTCTTGACCAGAAATTCGAACATCATATCCTTCCTCTAACAGCGACCCATAGGCCAAGTGTTCAGCCATGGCCCAATCCAATTTATCTGTGTCAAACATCGTTTGTCTTGATTGCATCAAACGCTCAATTTTTCGAATGAACTTTTTACCCTCAGGCAAGGTTGAAATTACTTTTGCAATTTGAGAAAGTTTTTCTTGTGGATACGATGTATCTACTATTTTCAACATTCTATCCGCTTTAGCTCTTTTGAAATTTGTCCAGGCATCTTGCATAAAGGGTGTAATGACCGTTTTGTCCTCTTTACGTGAATCTTCAAGTTCAGTCTCTAGACTGGCTTTATAGTTTTTCTCTAAGNTTTTTATGTATTGGCTGTCAATAAGGCCTTGGCTGATNAGAGATTCTGCATAAATATCCCTAGGGTTTTTGTGTTTGGAAATGNCTTTATAAAGTTTNGGCTGTGTAAACCTCGGTTCGTCGCCTTCATTGTGTCCATATTTTCTNTAGCCCAACAAATCAATAAAAACATCACGTTTAAACTCCATTCTAAAATCCAAGGCAAAGCGCACGGCATGAACCACTGCTTCAACATCGTCTGCATTGATATGTAACACTGGAGAAAGTGTCACCTTTCCGACATCCGTACAATATGTGCTGGANCGGCCGTCCAAATAATTGGTTGTAAACCCTATTTGATTGTTNACGACAATGTGTATGGTTCCGTTGGTTTTATAACCGTCCAATTTGGCCATTTGTATTACCTCATAAATAAGGCCTTGGCCAGCAATAGCGGCATCGCCATGCACAACAATGGGCAACACTTTACTAAAATCGTCGCTGTAATATTGATCTTGTTTCGCACGGGTAATACCTTGAACAACNGCGCCAACAGTTTCNAGATGNGAGGGGTTAGGGGCAATGCTTAGATTGATGCGATTGCCATTGTCTGTTAGNCGATCACTGGTCCATCCTAAATGGTATTTTACGTCGCCATCAAAGACTTCTTCTTCATAATCTTTGCCATCAAATTCACTGAATATATCCTTTGCAGATTTACCAAAAATATTGGTCAGTGTNCTCAAACGACCACGATGAGCCATGCCCATCACAAATTCTTTTACNCCATATGAGGCAGCTTGTTCAATCAAAGCATCCAAGGCGGGNATNAGCGACTCATTGCCTTCTAGTGAAAANCGTTTTTGACCGACATATTTGGTATGNAAAAAGTTTTCAAAAGATACGGCTTCATTAAGTTTTTTTAGAATGTGTTTTTTTTCTTCAACAGAAAAATTACCGTGATTGTCATTTTGATTCAATCGATTTTGAATCCATTGAATCTCATCGGGTTGGCGAATATACATATATTCTATACCTATGGAGTCGCAATAAATGGCTTCCAGGTGTTGCCGAATCTCTCTAAGGGTCTGTGGGCCAATTCCTAGAATTTCACCCGCATTAAAAATTGTTTCAAGGTCATTTGACTGCAAACCAAAATTTTCAATCTCAAGGGTTGGCGCATATTTTCTGCGTTCACGAACCGGGTTGGTTTTGGTAAATAAATGGCCTCTTGTACGATAGCCATCAATTAACTTGACTACCTGGAATTCCTTTTGAACATGTTCTGGGACTTGGGTGCTAACACCTTCTACGACTTCACCGTTTAGGCCATAGGTTTCACTTCCAAAATCATAACCTTGAAAAAAAGCCCTCCAGCTGGGTTCCACACTGTCTGGGTCTTTCTGGTACTGTTCGTACAACTCAGAGAAATATACGGTGTGTGCAGCATTTAAAAAAGAATACTTATCCATATTAGGTCTATACGTTCTGTAAAAAACGCGCTTATAATTCTTAAATCAAAAATACAAATTTTGTGAAAATCACACGCTGTTTTTAGGTTTTAATATGAGAAAGAATACAACGATTTTTAAGACGTTCGTGTGATCAATTGTATCCCAAAATCACGAAGGCCTTCTTTTTTTATTGGATCTATTTCTAGTGAATTAAGAACATCAATTGCGGCCTTGGTGTAATCTTTTATCGCTTGATTTGTAGCTTCAGCAGCACCAGTTTGCTCAAAAACTTGAAGTACCGTTGCTATTTTTTCATCTGAATGAGCTGAATCTTCACCATACAGTGTTTTTAACTTACGCTTATCCGCTTCTGATCCAAGTGCCATGGCCTTGAGATATAAATAGGTTTTTTTGTTTTCAATGATATCCCCGCCAACTTGTTTGCCAAAAGTTTTTGGGTCTCCAAAGGCATCAAGGAAATCNTCTTGTAATTGAAACGCAATTCCNAGATTTCTTCCAAAATCATAACATTTTTGCTGATTTTCTATGGAAGCATGTGCTACAATCGCCCCCATTTGCATCGCCGCTGCCACCAAAACAGCGGTCTTGTATTCAATCATTTTTAGGTATTCTGGTATACTGACATCGGTTCGGGTCTCAAAATCAATATCGTATTGCTGTCCTTCACAAACCTCCAAAGCGGTTTTACTGAACAATGCTGTCAATTCTTGAAACTGTTTTGCATTGTAGCCTTCAAATAATTTATAAGCCATTATAAGCATTGCATCTCCAGATAATATTCCAGTGTTTAAATTCCATTTTTCGTGAACGGTTTTTTGACCTCTACGCAGTGGCGCCTTGTCCATTATATCATCGTGAATCAAAGAAAAATTATGAAAGACCTCTATCGCCAAACCAGCATCTAAAGCATTGGAAACCTCACCATCAAAACAGTCTGTGGTCATCAAGGTTAATATGGGACGTAAACGCTTACCTCCCAATCCAAGAATGTATTGAATAGGCTCGTATAAGCTTNAAGGAGCCCGCTCTTTATTGTAAGCCTCTAAATGAGCAATAAATTGAGACTGGTAATGCTGTATGGCTTTCATTTAAACAAAAATAACAGATTTACATTTATAAACCGTCTAAGGTTCAACAAATGTTAAAAAAATGTAAAACTTTGGAAACTTTTATTGTTTTTTAAGTTTCCTGTGCTATATTTACAGTCCTTTTTATGAAAGCAAAAATTATATCAAAATCGGAAGAATTGTTTTTAAGTCTCGGCTTTAAAAATGTGACAATGGATGAAATAGCCAATGCAATGGGTATATCCAAAAAAACCATTTACGCNCATTTTTCTAATAAGGTAGAATTGGTGCGTTCGGTGACTTTTTCTATTCTCGAATACATTCATAAAAATATTGAACAGATCAATGAAAATGCGGTCAATCCTATTGAAAAGATGTATGATATAAATATGTTCATTATGCATTATTTAAGAAATGAACGCGGTTCTGCTCAATTTCAACTAAAAAAATACTACCCAGCTATTTTTGAACAACTTGAAGTCAAAAAGTTTGAAAAAATGCATTCTTCAGTTGAAAACAGTTTAAAAAAAGGAATTGAACTAAAGCTTTTTAGAGCCGACATTGATGTGGCATTTATTTCAAGAATTTATTTCATAGGCATGTCGGGAATTAGGGATACAGCCGTTTTTAAAGAAGATCAGTTCAACAAAAATTACTTGATGAATAGTTATCTAGAGTACCACCTTCGCGCCATTGTCANTGACAAAGGCTTTAAGATTTTAAACAAGCACATACAAAAAAATAAGCCCTAAAATGCATAAAGTTTTTGCCCTTTTATTTTTTTCTTTTTCTGTTTTTTCACAAAATGAAACCCTGGTTTTTTCATTAGAAGAGGCCATTGACTACGCGTACTCAAATAATAAACTGGCATTGGACAGTCAAAGTGATGTCCGTATGGCGGAACTTCAAAAATGGGAAACGACAGCCACAGGGCTCCCTCAAATAAGTGCAGACATTTCCTATAATAATTGGATTGAACAGCAAATTTCTCTTATCCCTGCTGAATTTTTTGGCGGCATGCCAGGCGATTTTGTTGAAGTGGCTTTTGGAACCCAGCAAACGGTAAATGGAACCGTTACCTTAAAACAAAAATTGTTTGATGGCTCTTACCTTGTCGCGCTTCAGGCTTCTAAAGTCTATTTAGAG
>NYVA01000027.1 GCA_002684355.1 Formosa sp. | reverse complement strand
AGCTTTTTTGAGCGCCGCTTTTACTTCTTCAAAGGTTGCACTTTTTTCTAATCTGCATGTTAAATCTACAACCGAAACATCCACTGTAGGAACTCTAAATGCCATTCCTGTTAACTTTCCATTCAGTTCAGGGATCACTTTACCAACGGCTTTAGCAGCGCCGGTAGAGGCAGGAACAATGTTATTTAAAGAAGCGCGCCCTAAGCGGTAATTTTTTCGGGAGGGCCCATCGACAGTGAATTGGGTGGCTGTTGCTGCGTGAACGGTGGTCATAAGGCCTTCGGCCAATCCGAAATTATCATGAATTACTTTGGCCAATGGTGCCAAACAGTTGGTGGTACAAGACGCATTCGAAACAATAGTATGATCAGCAGTAATATTTTGGTGGTTGACGCCCATAACAAACATTGGTGCATCGGCTGAAGGTGCTGAAATCGCTACTTTTTTAGCGCCGGCAGTGATATGCTTTTGAGCGCCTTCAAGTGTGGTGAAAATTCCTGTACAATCCATAACAACATCGACGCCAATGGCATCCCACTTTAGGTCTTCTGGGTTGCGCTCAGCTGTCACTCTAATTTCATTGCCATTGACGACTAAATTTCCATTTTTGATGTCTATGCTTCCTTTAAATTGGCCATGAACAGAGTCGTACTTCAAAAGGTACGCGAGATGTTCAACATCTAATAGATCATTAATTCCTACGATTTGAACATCGGGTCTTTCAGATGCAATTCTAAAAGCTATTCTTCCAATTCTTCCGAACCCGTTGATGCCAATTTTAGTACTTGTCATTTTTTTTATGTTTGGTTAATTAATTCTAAATATTTAAAATATCAGAAACTCTGAGGAGTTCCTCATCGATTTTGGTGTGGCCTTTCACAGCTTTATCTATAGGATACAATTCAATTATATTATTTATGGTTCCTACCATTACGTTGTTTTTACCATTCATTAAAGATTCTACCGCCTTGACCCCCATTTTAGAGGCAAGAACCCTGTCAAAACAGCTGGGAGCTCCGCCGCGTTGCATATGGCCTAATACGGAAACTCGAACGTCATAGTCCTTTAAGTTTTNTTCAACATAATCTCGGAGTTCAAATACATTATTTCCTGTTTTATCNCCTTCAGCAACCAATACAATGGTNGANGATTTGCCAGTTTTTCTGCTTTTACGTAAAGATTCTAATAAGCGNTCTAAACCTAAGTTTTCTTCAGGAACTAAAATTTCCTCAGCACCAGAACCAACACCAGCATTTANAGCTATGTGCCCAACATCTCNACCCATNACTTCNACAAAAAACAANCGCTTATGGGAGCTTGCAGTATCTCTGATTTTATCAATAGCTTCTACAGCAGTGTTGAGTGCAGTATCGTATCCAAGGGTGAANTTTGTTCCTAAAATATCGTTGTCAATTGTACCAGGNATACCAATAANNGGGAAATTATATTCNTTGTTAAAAATCATGCCCCCAGTGAAAGTACCGTCCCCTCCNATAAGTACCAAAGCATCAATGTTTTTTTTGACTAAATGGTCGTATGCTAATTTTCTACCTTCTTTTGTTCTAAATTCTTGCGATCTAGCGGTTTTTAAAAATGTACCCCCTTTATTTATGATGTTATTAACACTTCGTGCATTTAAGTCTTTAAAATCTCCTTCAATCATACCTTGATAGCCCCTGAAGATTCCAACACACTCAATTTTATAGAAAGCACAAGTNCGNACAACAGCTCGTATGGCCGCATTCATTCCNGGAGAATCGCCTCCTGAAGTTAATACCCCAATTTTNTTTATGGATTTAGCCATTAATTAATTTTGAACAAACAAAACTACTAAACTTATAACTCAATAATACAACTCTTCAATAGAAATTTTCAGCAATTGACAAAAATCAAACGATTTCGTTAATAACTAGCTGTTTACTTTGGCTAAATATTGCCAATTTCAATAATATTCATATGAATTATTTGAATTCAATGAAGGCTGGTAATGGATCATCGTTATTGATTTTATTATATTCCTGGGAAATATTTTCACCTTTTTTTAAAAATAATTCATTGAATAATTCCCTCAAATTATCAAACTCAATGTTATAGGACAATCCCAAACCCTGTGTATATCCAATTTGTTCTCCAAAATTTTGGATACTGTTCTCTCTATTAAAGAACTTTAATGACAAAGTGCGGTCTTCATTGAGCAAAACTTCAACTTCAAAATCTCCGGCAACAGTAGATTGGCTTACGCCGCCGACAGGAACACCTACTTTCCCATTAATCAGGACATTATCACTAATTTTAGTTGAAAGAGTCACCCCAACTCTGCTGGAGGTTTCATATTCGGGCGTATTTTTGCCAATATCCAAATCCAAACCTAATTTTACTTTATTGTCATCATTGGATAAAATATCGTTTAGAACATTGGCAACTCCATCAGAAAATAATTCAAATGCATCTTGTGAATCCAAAGCAATTTTACTCCTAAAAGAACCTGTTGCCAAAAGTGAGAGTGCCTGAAATTGTCTTTTATCTTTGTCGCGAAGACGGTCCCTTAACTCGTTGTTTAGCGTTGAATTTATTTTTGGAAATCGAATGTCAAAATCCAACTCTGGCTTTTCCAAAGCTCCTGTGAGATGCACTTTGACCTCGGCAGGAATGCTTTGATTGATTGGATTGTCTAGTAAAGTCGATGGATTGACATCGATGTCATCATAAATCGCTTCAATATTAATTTCAGCTTGTAGTGGATTTCCTTCCCAAAGCAGAGAGCCATCTTTTACCAATTTAAATTTTTTCTGAATAATTTTACCCAAACTGTAGTTGTAGTAACCAGAGAGCACTAAAAAATCTCCAAACATTTGAAATTTATCATTGGTGTTTATTTGTGCAAGGATACTGCCATTTCCACGTCCTAAAATAGAACTTCCCGTTTCACGGTCTATAACAATTTCTATCTCAGCATCGTCAGTCACATCCATATTGAATTCCATTTCCAGTCCCTTGATATCATCTAACTTTACAGTTTTAGCAATGCTTTGTCGATTTTTTTCTTCTGGACTTAAAAATTTTATGTAAGAATTTTCAGTGATCATTTCGCTGTCGTTCAAGGGGATTTTAAAAATTGTTCCTTTTGAGGTTACAACATTTGCCTCAATGGTTAATTGATTCATAGGGCCAGATATATCAATATTACCTGCCACAAAACCAGTTCCATAATACAAAGACTCTTCTGTTTCATTCGTGTTTAATACGAGTAATCGTTCAGAGTCAATCGTTGTATCCAAAGACCAGTTCGCGAAATTATTGTGACTCATTTTTCCTCTTAAAATACCTTCTGAGGAAAAAGTGGTATCTGTAAAATTTGCGGCCTCAAAAACAAAACTTTGGGATGCTAAATTAATTTTTGTTTTGTCCTCAAATGCATAATCTATATTGAGGTAAGGCACAGAAATGCCGCCTTTATTTAATATAAGAGTACCATTGATTTGAGGTTTTTCAAGGCGACCAGTGATTTTTGAGCTTCCAGTCACAAGTCCTCTGATGTTTGTAATTGCACCACCGCCAAAGGGATTTAATGGATCCAAAATAAAATCCTTAAACTTTAAATCTAAGTCTAAATTTGATTTTTCACCAGAGACATCTAAATTGCCTTTAGCTGAAAAGGACGCTGTTGTATCATCCTTAATGAGGACCTCAACATCATAATTGGTGAGAGATGAATTCCCTTTAATATCTGCCTTAAATGCTCCTAAATTAAATCCATTTACAGTAAAATTATCTATGTCAAGCTTTGATTTAGGAAGATAGATGTTATTGTATTTGGAGACATTAAGTCCCCCATTGACAGTCCCACCTAAATTTAAGCTGTCAATTTCAGGTGTCACTTTATACAAATCCACATTTTTAAATTCAAGATCAATATTTGTCGACAAAGAATCTTTGGCATTGGCACGCAGTGTTATTTTTTCGTCTTCAAACGTCATATCAATGGCATCCATTTCGAATGCTTTTGACCTTGGATTGTAAACAAGTTCAGTCTCAGATGCTTCACTATCATTTAATTTCCACAATGTATTTTTAAAATTTACTGTTGAAGGTTTTAACCCTAAAACATAATTTTCACTATCATTCGTATAGAATAAATTAAAATCATAAATATCTTGTTTTCGCTTTCCGCCCTTAAATTGAGATTTTATGTACAATGTATCTTTTAAACGAAAATTAATCAAACTAAATTCATTGGCCTTTAAATAGGGCGTACTAAGGCTATCTAATTCAATGTAAGAATTAAATATTGGGTTGTTATTATCAAACTTAATCTCAACCTTCCTAGCAAAATAAGACTCCATTCGAATGTCTGGAGATTTGAATGTCAAAACAAATTTCTTTGGATCACTGTCTAGAACCCCTTTAAAGAATGTATTGGCACCAAATTCTAACTCGGGATAAAAAACTTCTATTATTTTGTTGTAAACTTTAAAGTTGAATTTTAAAGATTGTCCAGGACTGATTATACTTGAGGAAGATTGTACATAAAGATTGCCCAAAGCATTTTCTAGCATCAAAGGGATTTGTTTAATTTTAAAAACGCCTCGAAAGGTACCCTGAATAATTTCTGGAGAATCAAAAGTGATGGTCCGAATTTGATTCAAATCGAAATTGGAGGTAATTTGAAAATCATCAAAATAATAACTGTCATTTTGATTTTCATAACGGGTTTCTGTAAACTGAATATTACCATACAAATCATCTAAATTAGTACCTCTCATGTCCATATCTACCTGCCCTGTAAATACGGAAATAGCGTCTCTAGATATAAAATTTAAAGCATTCAGGTTTGCCTGTTCCACACGGGCTGAAAAATCGTAGATATTTTCTAACCCTGAAAAGTCTACCAAACCTGAAAAATCCAATTTGAGATTGTCATCATCAGTTTTAAGTTCTCCGCTAAAAATTCGATTTTCAATTAATCCTTTCACTTCAACGTCCTTGTAATTGTAGGAATTGTACTCCAAATCACTAAAAATTCCAGCAACATTGGAACGAATGCTTTCCATTGAAAATCCCTGACCTTGAATATTCAAATTGGTGTTCACAAGACCAAAGTTTGTGTCTTGAATTAGCCCACCTAAATCAAAATTAAAAAGTTCAAGCTGCCCATTATAAATAGCAGTATTGATATCATTGATAATATCAAGGCTCAAGTCTGTGGAAATTTGACCAAGCGCTGTGTCAACCTCACAATTCAGACTAATTATTGGTTCTGAAATAGTAAGTAAACCTGTAGCTGAAAAGGTTCCCAAAAACTCTAAACTAGGGGGTAAATTTTTACCCAAAATCCTTGGTAGAATTCCTTTTAAATCTTTATATGTTGAAGAGAGCTGATTCAATTTTGCAGTCATTTCAAAAGGCTGAAAATCAGAAGTTTTTAAATTTTTAAAATTAAAATCTCCTTTAATTTTTGTACCTCCATTGGATTTAAGATCCAAATTTAGAGCGCTTAATGCATTGATTGTTCCTGTGAGTTCTGAATTGAAAATAACTGTTTTGGCATTTCCAAATTCAGGATAAAATACATTTAACTCTCCAAGATCAATGCGACTGTCCTTGAAATTTGCTTTCAACTGGACTTTATCTGCAAACATTTTTAAATCTTCTCTATTGTATGAAAAAACCAAATTACCATCTAAATATGAGCCGTTTGTTGCTATTTTTAGATGCTCAAAAAACATCGCATTGGGAGTATATTTGAATTGGGTTTCTAAGTTTTGCATTTCGACGCCACGAGCATCTTCAAAGCGCAACGCATTAATTTGAGTTTGGACATCTGGACCTAAAATCAAAAAATCATCTGCATTGATGTAAAGTTTTTGAAAATCTAAAATTTCTTGGACTGTTTTGTTTTCATCAGTTAATTTAAAATAGCTATCTCGTACACGAAGATTTGTGGCAGACAATTCAAATAAGCTTGAAGTCTCCTTAGTTTTTTTAAATTTTCCTGTAAAAATATCCAAATTAGAAGCTTGTTCGCCACTGTAGGTTTTGATATGAAAAAAAAGGCCATAAATATCAATACCACCAAAGATCAACTTGTTGTCATTCATATTTGCAAAACTCAAAATAGAACTGTTGAGTTCTTTTATAGAAATTAGGGAATCGTTTTTATGGTCCTTTATTAGAATGTTTTTCAATTCAATGTCTCCATTAAATTGAAGTCCAACCTTTTCAACCTTGATGTTGGTATTAAATTTTTCATTGAGTTGCTGGGTTGCGTAAGTTCCAAAATAAGTTTGAACACTTGGAAGAGAGACCACCAATAGAAAGAAAATAAACAGCACTACTAATAGTGCTAAACCCTTGACAAATATGTTTATACGTGCTCTAATGATTTCTAAGATAAGCTAAAATTATAAAATCCAAAACAAATGAAATTAAACCAAATTTATGGGTGAGAGATGAAACATTTTTTTATTACTTTGTAATATTGAATATTACACTGCAATAGTTCTGCCAAACTGATACAAAGAAAACGAATAAAAAGAGGATATACTTAAATGGTGAAAGAAAAAATATACATTTTGGGCATTGAATCGTCATGTGACGACACTGCAGCATCTGTTTTATGCGACGGTAAAATACTAAGCAATGTCATTGCCAATCAGTCCATACACAAAGCATATGGTGGGGTTGTTCCTGAACTCGCCTCAAGAGCCCACCAACAAAATATCATACCAGTTGTTGACCAAGCTTTGAAAGAAGCTGGAGTATCCAAAACAGCACTTTCAGCAGTTGCTTTTACAAGAGGACCTGGGTTGATGGGGTCATTATTAGTAGGGACTTCATTTGCAAAATCATTGGCCTTTAGCCTTGAAATACCACTGATTGAGGTCAATCATATGCAAGCGCATATATTGGCCCATTTCATTGAAAAATCCGGNTATGAAAAGCCCAAATTTCCATTTTTAGCCATGACTGTTTCTGGTGGACATACACAAATTGTTCANGTCAAAGATTATTTTGATATGACCGTTATTGGTGAAACTATTGACGATGCCGTCGGGGAGGCTTTTGATAAAAGTGGAAAACTATTAGGGCTTGGATATCCAGCAGGACCTGAAATTGACAAACGCGCTAAATTAGGGAATCCAAAGGCATTTCATTTTACAAAACCCAAAGTAAAAGGTTTAAATTTTAGCTTTTCAGGGCTAAAAACTGCCATTTTATATTTTGTTAAAAATAAAAGCATAGAAAATCCAAATTTTATCGAGAATAACCTTAATGACATATGCGCCTCCATTCAGTATACGATTGTAGGCATATTGTTGGATAAACTAAAATTGGCAGTTAGTCAAACCGGCATTAACCGCATCGCTATCGGAGGTGGTGTTTCAGCCAATTCTGGATTGAGAGAGGCCTTAAAAAAAGCCCAACAAAAGCACGGTTGGACTCCCTACATACCAGCGTTTGAATATACAACTGACAACGCTGCAATGATTGCTATTGTTGGATTTTTAAAGTATATAAAAAACGATTTTACAACACAAGAAATTACCGCCCAATCACGTTTAAAAATATAATAGTTAAAATGCAATTATTTTACAATTCTAAAATTAAGGCCNNTGATAAAACATTTTCTTTTNNTAAGNATGAAAGCCGACATATTATAAAAGTATTGCGTAAGAAAATTCATGATAAAATATTTATCTCCAATGGCTTAGGATGTATATTTGAAGCAGAAATTAATAGTGAAAATNAAAACAAATGCGAAGTTTCAATTTTAAATGTATCCGTTGAAAAGCCTAAAGATTTTAAAATTCACTTGGCAGTGGCGCCGACCAAATTAAATGATCGCTTTGAATGGTTTATAGAGAAGGCGACTGAAATTGGTGTAGACATTATTACTCCNATTTTTTGTACAAACAGCGAACGAAAAATCATAAAAGAAGGACGCTTTCAAAAAATACTTGAATCCGCTGCAAAACAATCCCTNAGAGCGCATTTTCCAGTGCTTAAAAAGGCCATTTCTTTTAAAGAATTTATTGCGCTTACATCCAAGGAAAACTGTTTTATCGCCCATTGTTATGAGGAAACAAAAAAGCCCTTAAAAGAACTTGCGCCGTATAAGAAAAANACAATAGTTATGATTGGNCCAGAAGGTGATTTTAGTCTTGAAGAAATTCAAATTGCTCAGAATGCAGGTTTTCGTTCTGTAAGTCTGGGNAAAGCACGACTGCGAACCGAGACGGCAGCCATTNTCGCATGTCATACCNTACAGCTTTACAATGAATAAANTAAATTATATATCGTTTTTTCTATTGATAACTTTAGGAAACCTGAATGCTCAAAATTTAGCTATTCTACAGTATGAAGGCGGTGGGGATTGGTACAGTAATCCAACGGCACTCAAAAATTTAATTCAATTTTGCAATGCAGAGATCAATACTAAAATGAATTTAGAACCTCAAACGGTATCTGCGGATGATCCTGAAATTTTTGAGTATCCGATGCTACATATGACAGGACACGGCAATGTCTTTTTCTCTAAAGAAACACTTCAAAACTTAAGAACNTATCTATTGGGTGGTGGATTTTTACACATTGATGATAATTACGGGATGAAGCCCTTTATATTGCCCCAAATTAAAAATCTGTTTCCAAATATGGAGCTTACAGAGNTCCCATTGAATCATCCCATTTATAANATTCATTTTAAATTCCCTAGAGGNCTNCCAAAAATACACGAGCACGACGGATTAGCGCCCAAAGCCATGGGAATATTTCACAAAAATAAGTTGGTTTTACTTTTCACCTATGAAAGTGACCTGGGAGACGGATGGGAAGATTCAGAGGTGCATAATGATCCTGAAACAGTTCGGGAGAAAGCACTTAAAATGGGCGCCAATATTGTCAAATATGCCTTTGAGAAATCTCTTTAAANATGCAATTGAATCACTACAACTCAAAATTCAATAAAAATGTATTTCCNATTGTACTCGTAACAGATACNGTNNTGCGGCCTGTCAACGTTGGAAGTTTACTTAGAACAGCAGATGCCTTTGGAGTTGAAAAAATAATTTTTGGAGGCAGCCCAATTGAATTGAATAAAAAAACTTGGAATGCCTCAAGAGCCACAGAAAAAGTAGTTGATTTCAAGCAAGTTGAAAACACTGTATGTGAAATCAAAAATTACAAAGAGGCGGGATATAGAGTCATAGCACTTGANATTACAGATGAAAGTGTCCCCCTTTACAAACTAAAAAATAATAACAATCAACATACTGTTCTTATTGTAGGCAGTGAGCGTCATGGAATCACAAAAGAATTNTTAGATCTTTCAGATGAAGTATATCANATTGAAATGTACGGACAAAACAGCAGNATGAATGTCGTCCAAGCAACGTCCATTGCACTCTATGAAATTACCAACAAATTGAAGCATGCTTAATTTAAAAATTTTAGAGACTGAGGTTCAAAATTTTNTNCAAGAACATCTTAACCANAATTTAGCAGAGTTGAGCTTGAAAGGCAGCCCTTTTGAAGGCATCAAAACTGCGGAGTTAATGAACCAAATTCAGGGAAAATTAAAATGTAAGAAAAAACTGCCNAAATGGTTCAAAANCATGCAAATTTTATACCCCAATAAATTAAATATTGAACAAAGTTCTTCAGAAATAACTGCTAACTACAAGAGCAAATTGATTAAAGGGGAATCACTTATTGATATCACTGGCGGGTTTGGTGTGGACAGCTATTATTTTTCCAAAAAGATTAAACGCATAATCCATTGTGAAATTGACGGAGGCTTGTCAAAAATTGCATTACACAACTTTAAAAATTTAAAAGCCACAAACATTGAGACTATTGCAAAGGATGGCATTTTATTTTTATCCGAATCAACACATATTTTTGATTGGATCTACATTGATCCTTCCAGACGAGATGAGGCTAAAAACAAACGTTTTTTTATAGAGGATTGCCATCCAAATGTAGCCCAGCATTTAGATTTGTATTTTAAACGAAGTAATAACATTCTGATTAAGTTGTCACCAATGTTAGACATCAAAGCAGCCTTAAGAGCACTTCCAAACACTAAGGAAATTCATGTGGTAGCAATCAAAAATGAGGTAAAGGAATTATTATTTGTATTAAAGAAAGGATTCTCTGAAGAAGTCAGCATTGAAGCCATAAACCTAAACACATTACAACCGAATTTTAAATTTAAATTCAGTGAAGAGAACAAAGCGCTTGTAAATTATCGAAATCCTTTTAAATATCTATACGAGCCCAATCTTGCCATACTAAAAGCTGGTGCTTTCAAAACTGTTGCATTACGATTTGAACTTGAAAAACTCGGACAACACACCCATTTATATACTTCTACAAAAAAAATCGAAAATTTTCCTGGAAAAATATACTGCATTAATGAAATACTACCCTACAAAAAAGGAAAAATCAGAAATAGGTTAAAAGGAATTAAAGGAAACTTAAAAACAAGAAATTATCCTCAAACTGTTGCACAAATAAAAAAAGACTTAAATATAATTGATGGAGGAAATCAATATATTTTTTTCACATCAAGCGAAACAGAAAAACAAGTTCTATTGTGTTCAAAATTAAATCCAACTGAAATATAAGACATATCCTTTTTTTTATAGGAAAAAAATAATCTCTGATATATAAAAATACTTGTAAAAAACAATTAACTTGCATTTTGATTATTAATTTAAAAATGAAAAAATGAAAAAAAATATTTTAATATTAACCCTTTTCT
>NYVA01000026.1 GCA_002684355.1 Formosa sp. | reverse complement strand
TTCAAATTGTAAAATGTTTTAGAGATGAAGATTTACGAGCTGACCGCCAGCCTGAATTCACCCAAATAGACTGTGAAATGGCCTTTGTGGAGCAAGAAGACATTCTTAATGCCTTTGAAGGGTTGACCCGTCACCTCCTAAAAACTATAAAGGGTGTTGAGGTGGATGCATTTCCACGCATTTCTTACGATGAAGCCATGAGAACCTATGGGAACGACAAACCCGACATTCGTTTTGGGATGAAGTTTGGTGAGCTCAATGCCATCGCACAGCACAAGGATTTTAACGTCTTTAACAAAGCAGCGCTGGTGATTGGTTTTGCAGTTCCAGGTGGAAACGAGTACTCTAGAAAAGACATTGATAAGCTGATTGATTGGGTCAAACGTCCACAAATTGGGGCCCTTGGGATCGTCTATGTACGCTGCAATGAAGACGGCAGTTATAAATCTTCAGTAGATAAATTTTACGATCAAGACGATTTGGCCAAATGGGCTAAAGGAACAAATGCCAAAGCTGGGGACTTGATTTGTGTGCTTTCTGGAAAGACAAATGAAGTTCGTGCGC
The DNA here is from genome assembly GCA_002684355.1 of Formosa sp. GTDB lineage: Bacteria > Bacteroidota > Bacteroidia > Flavobacteriales > Flavobacteriaceae > UBA3537. Next base: position 21,259 of record NYVA01000026.1, on the reverse strand, counting down.
AATTAAGTGCTTTGCGCATGGAACTTGCAGAGCGTTTAAACCTCAGAAACCCGAAAGAATTTGCCCCTTTGTGGGTGACCGATTTTCCACTTTTGGAATGGGACGAAGACACCCAATGCTTTCATGCCATGCACCACCCCTTTACTGCACCTAAATCAGAACAAATTAGTTTATTAGATTCCGATCCTGCAGCGGTCAAAGCCGATGCATATGATTTGGTGTTGAATGGGAATGAAATTGGAGGGGGATCGATTCGTATTCATGACAAAACCACCCAAGCTTTGATGTTTAAACATCTTGGATTTACTGAAAAAGAAGCAAAGTCACAGTTTGGCTTTTTGATGAATGCTTTTGAATATGGGGCACCNCCACATGGTGGGATTGCCTTTGGACTGGACCGCTTGGTCGCGATTCTTGGTGGACAAGAAACCATTCGAGATTTTATCGCCTTTCCTAAAAATAATTCTGGTAGAGATGTCATGATTGACGCGCCCGCGCCCATTGATAAAGCGCAGTTAGACGAATTGGGTTTAAAAACAAAATAACACCCCCATCCAATGAAATATTTAATTTGGTTTCTTTGCATCTCTGCGTTTGCTTCAATAGGGCTTGGGTTTGCCATCCCTGACTCAGACACTATAGATCCCATAATGAAGGCGGAGGAAATTGCCATGTCCGAGAAGCTTATTGGATTCGGTGTTTTGGGCCTTTTTTTGATTGTATTCCCCTTGTTCTCTTATTACCGATGGAAAGATAAAAAAATGGCGGACTATNTGCTCACCGCGGAAAATTTAGATAAGATGCGGGAATATAANGANNCCAAAGACTGATTAATTTAAGTTTCGTTTCTCCACAAAAAANCGTTTTAATAAATCGGAAGCCTCTTTAGCCAGTACGCCTCCCTCCAGTTTTGTTTTAGGATGTAATTTTGTACCCATGNCCCTGCAACCCCGTTCTTTATCTTCTGCGCCATAGACTACTCTTGAAATCTGACTCCAGTAAAGCGCACCTGCACACATTTGACAAGGCTCCAAAGTCACATATAACGTACAATTGTNTAAAAATTTACCACCTAAATAATTTGAAGCCGATGTGATGGCCTGCATTTCGGCATGGGCAGTCACATCATTTAACAGTTCCGTTAAATTGTGTGCTCTTGCAATGATTTGCTGATTGACAACAATGACAGCACCTACGGGAACCTCGCCTTGGTCAAAAGCCAATTCTGCCTCAACTAAGGCCTTTTTCATAAAATAAGCATCGTCTAANTGAAAATTCATTTTTAAAACTTTAAGCCCTTCAATTTTTTGTAAGTTAAAACCGCTTTGCTATCAGAATAAGAAGCGATTACGGCACAAACTCCCATGAGACGATTGTACAGACTTGGCTGTGTAAAATCAAACTCTGAAGGCAACATTTTAAGAAGAAGTTCGTCGTAATGGCTNCCTTGATNNTCATAACAATTATTNACCGCCGTGGCAAAGCGCAACAATAATTCGTTGATGACTTCAAANCCTGAAATNTCTTTGTCNATNACNTCTTTAGAGTTGTAAATGCGATCAATNCTCAGTTTGATAATATCATCCATTTGGGCTTTNTAGGGNCTTTTGTCTAAAAGTGAANATTCAAAACTNCCNTTTAGCAAGGCTTCCTCGTGGCGTACAAAAAGNGCAACGGCCTCGTCAATTAAGGTGCCTATGGCNAAAGCGCGTAAATAGCTGACTCTTGATTTTTTNTTNGGTAACGCATTGTATTTCTCCGTTTGAATGTTGCCCTTNACCANTTTAATGAGGTATTCNANCGCAAAGTCCTCTTCAATAAGACCTAAATTAATACCATCTTCAAAGTCGATGATGGTATAGCATATATCATCAGCAGCTTCTACCAAATAGGCCAAAGGATGTCTGGAAAATTGGCCTGCGGATTTCCCTTGACTTTTTAATAAACCCAATTCCTCAGCGACATCTTCAAACATAGCCGCCTCGCTTTGAAAAAAGCCATATTTTTTATCGGCTACATGGGTGCTGGGCTTTTTGGGTAAGGACGCTTTAGGATATTTTGTATAGGCCCCTAAGGTGGCGTAGCTGAGGCGCAGTCCCCCTGGACGACCTTGTAAATCTTGGGTTAAGATTTTAAAACCATTGGCGTTGCCTTCAAAATCACAAAGATCCTGGTATTCTCTAGCGCTCAATTCTGATTTGTAATTTTCACCTGGACCCTTTGTAAAAAAATGTCCAATGGCCTTTTCCCCAGAATGACCAAAAGGTGGATTTCCGATGTCATGTGCCAAAGCGGCGGCCGCTACGATGGAGCCAAAATCATTGGGTTTATAGCCGTGAATCTCAGCAAGGGCAGGATACTTTTCTAAGACTTTTTCCCCTACTTTCCGTCCCAATGAACGCGCCACAACGCTCACTTCTAAACTGTGAGTNAGTCGGGTGTGCACAAAATCAGTGGAAGACAATGGAATAACTTGGGTCTTATCTTGAAGACTTCTAAACTCTGGTGAGAAAATAATACGGTCGTAATCCACGTCAAACCCCAAGCGGGTTTCGTCTTGTTCGTTGCGCAAGCGTTTGTTGGTATCCCCCTGTCTTTTTAAAGACAATAATTGCTCCCAATGCATGATGTCAGTCATGGTTGCAAGATACTAATTTTCAATGTTAAGTAAATGTTTCCTATGTAGAGACTTTGAGTTGATTTGATAACATTAAGATAATAGTTTTATAAAATATTGAATACATAAAGACAGTCGAATCANAATTATATTTGTGCCTAGATAAACTTAACAATAGAAAAAATGAAATTTAAAGCGGCTTGGGTAGCAATTATTCTTTTTACACTCAATTCACAAGCACAAGAAATTAGCGATACTTCCTTCGGTAAGGGATTGATCAATTTCGTTGCAAAAGACAGCACCTTCAGCATAAAGTTTGCACCTCGTTTCCAAGTGCGGTACAACTCGACTTGGAACCACAATGGGGACCTTTATGAAAGTGCTGAACAAAACTTCCTTGTTAGACGCTCACGACTTAAATTTGATGGCTTTGCTTACAGCCCCAAATTGAGGTATAAAATTGAGCTTGGTTTGTCAAACAGAGACATGTCTGGTGGCAATGAGTTTAACCGAAACACCCCGCGCTATATTTTAGACGCTGTAATAATGTGGCAGTTTGCAAAGGACTGGGAACTCTGGGCAGGGCAAACAAAGTTACCTGGCAATATTGAACGGGTGGTCTCTTCTGGAGATCTTCAACTCATTGACCGTTCTTTGTTAAACAGCCGTTTTACAATTGATCGGGATATGGGAATCCAGATTCGGCATAAAACAAATCTTGGAGGAGACTTTCTAATGCGCGAAAAATTTTCATTGTCGCAAGGAGAGGGAAGAAATGTCACAGAAGGAAACGAAGGTGGCTTACAATACACGGGGCGGATTGAGCTCTTACCATTTGGCACCTTTAAATCAAAAGGAGATTATACCCAATCAGACTTAAAAAGAGAAGAGACGCCAAAGCTCATGCTCTCAATGACCTATAATTATAACCAAGGGGCCGTTAGAGAGAGNGGGTTTGCTGGAGATTATATGGTACGAGCTGATGGTTCTATTTATGAAACAGATCAAACAACCATATTTATAGATGCTATGTACAAACACAATGGATTCTCATTCATGGGNGAATATGCAAAACGAACTGCAGGTGACGAAATTGCGACAGAAGTCGATGGCGTTACGCCAACAGGGGATATTGTCCTCACTGGGAATGCCTTGAATTTACAAGCCGGCTATTTATTTAAAAGCAATTATGAAATTGCAGCGCGCTTTACAACATTAGAGTTTGAAGCGNTAACCGGAAAAGAGCCTACAAAACAATACACGCTTGGATTTAATAAATTTGTTGTTGGGCATAAACTCAAAGTGCAAAGTGATCTTAGCTATACATCCGTTGACGGGAAAGACGATAAGATTGCTTTTAGACTTGGTTTTGATTTTCATTTTTAAAACAAATATTTACTTTGCAAAAAATTAAATAACACACACAATATTAATTATGGAAAATATTTACTTGTATATGATTATTGCACTGGCCTTCTTGGCTATTGCTGATCTTGTTGTTGGGATTAGTAATGATGCTGTTAATTTTTTGAATTCTGCCATTGGTTCAAAAGCAATTTCTTTTAAAACCATAATGATTGTAGCCAGCGTTGGAGTGGCGATTGGCGCAATTTTCTCTAGTGGCATGATGGAAGTAGCGCGAAAGGGTATTTTTAATCCTGGTGAATTCATGTTTAACGAAATCATGATTATTTTCATGGCCGTAATGATTACGGATATTTTACTGTTGGATGTTTTTAATTCATTAGGGATGCCTACATCTACAACTGTGTCTATTGTCTTTGAATTGTTAGGTGCAGCAGTAGCCATGGCATTGATAAAAATTGCTGCCGATGAGGGCAGCATTGGAGAAGTAGTTAATTATATAAACACCTCGAAAGCCTCTCAAATTATTTTTGGAATTTTACTTTCAGTGTTGGTCGCTTTTTCAATTGGAGCTATTGTTCAATGGATTTCCAGGCTCTTATTGTCTTATGATTTCCCCAAAAAACCCAATTGGGTCGGTGCTTTATTTAGTGGAATTGCACTTACCTGTATAACCTATTTCATTTTTATGAAAGGGCTTAAAGGGACCTCTTATGCAAAAGAGACGTACGATATTATTGGCGGAGGAACCATGAAAGAATTTTTGGAAAATCAGGTTTTTTATATTGTTCTAGTCAGTTCAATCATCTGGTCATTATTTTCATATCTGCTGATTGTCTTTGCAAAGACAAATATCTATAAGCTCATTATTATTGTAGGAACTTTTGCCCTAGCATTGGCTTTTGCAGGCAATGATTTAGTTAATTTTATTGGCGTGCCTGTTGCAGCGTACAATGCCTTCACAGAGTGGTCTCTGTCAGGAATTCCTGCAACTGAATTTCCAATGAACGTATTGGCTTCAAAGGTTCCAACAAACAATTGGTTATTGTTCATAGCAGGAATGGTAATGGTTGCCACATTGTGGTTTTCAACGAAAGCAAAGAATGTCGTTAAAACATCCCTAGACCTTTCAAATCAAGGAGACACAAAAGAGCGCTTTCAGCCAAACATCTTGTCACGCAGTTTTGTGAGATTTGCCATTGGCGCTTCAACTGTAAGCTCCTATCTTCTACCAAATTCTTGGCAAGATAAAATTGATCAGCAATTTACAAAACCCGTTATAAAACTTACCAATAATAAATTACATGAATTGCCTGCTTTTGACCTCGTTAGAGCGGCAGTAAATCTTATGGTGGCTGCTGTTTTAATATCCATTGCAACATCTTATAAACTGCCTTTGTCCACTACCTATGTGACTTTTATGGTTGCTATGGGAACCTCCTTGGCCGACAGGGCTTGGGGTGCAGAAAGTGCCGTATACCGTGTTGCTGGGGTTCTTAATGTGATTGGAGGTTGGTTCTTAACTGCATTGTGTGCCTTTAGCGCTTCAGCTTTAGTGGCTTACTTATTAAATCTAAATGTTGAGGTTATGTTCCCTCTTTTGCTTCTAGCCGCTATTACATTGCTTGTTAGAAGCTCAATTCTACATACAAAGAAAACCAAAGAAATGGCTTCAGAAGATCGCCTAAAGAAAACAGAAAGCAGTTCTATTCAAGGGGTAATTATTGAAAGTGCTAATAATATTTCAAATGTGCTTAAGCGTGGTAAAAAAATATATAAGCTCTCTTTCTCTGGACTCTCAAGACAAGACTTAGATGTTTTGAAGAAGAACAAAAAGCAAGTTGTTAAGCTCTCTGACGAAGTCGATGAATTAAGAGATAATATATTTTACTTTATTAAAAACTTAGATGAATCTAGCTTGGGGGCAAGTAATTTTTACATCCTTATTTTAGGGTACTTACAAGATATGACACAATCTCTTGCCTACATAGCCAAAGTAACTCATAAGCACGTGCACAACAATCATAAAAAATTAAAGTTCAATCAAATCAAAGAATTGAGTCAAATTAATGATGCCATTGAGCATTTATTTTCTGAGGCAATGGATGCTTTTAAGGATCAATCTTTCGAAAAAATAAACACAGTTATTGCGAAAAAAGCAGAAATTTTGGAAAGCCTTAAATCAAATATAGAAATTCAAGTAAAACGAACACGAACCGAAGAGTCTAGTCCAAAAAACACAACTCTTTATTTCAGCTTATTGTTAGAAACAAAAGATTTATTGAACGCAACAATTAGCTTGTTACAAGAATATCATAGAGAATACGACAGCAGCATAAAACCTGCAACCATCAGCGATGAAAACGATTAGAAAATCAATCTAATGCATCAAAAAAGCCTTTTCTTACGAAGAGGCTTTTTTGATTTTTTCTGCTAATGTTAAATTATCCTTCGCAGCTTGTACACTCTTTCTTTTGCTTGAACTTTTGTGCGGCATTCATACTGTGTTGGTAGTACAATGACTTCAGCCCAAGTTTCCATGCAGTCACATGGATCTTATTGATATCCTTGGTAGGCATGTCTGGGTGTACAATGATGTTAAGCGACTGGCCTTGATCTATATGATTTTGGCGGTTGGCGGCCTGATAGATGATTGCCAATTGATCAATTTCAGAATAGGTTTTGAACACTTCTTTTTCATTTTCGGAAAAGAAATCAAGGTGCTGAACAGAACCATCTCTGTCTCTAATGTCTCTCCATACTTCTGGCGTGTCCATGCCTTTTTCTTTTAAAAGTGTTACCAAAAAAGGGTTTTTAATGGTTGTCTTTATTTTGGCAATATCTTTTACATAAATATTAGACCATGTGGGCTCTATGCCTTGAGATACTTGCCCTAATATAAAAGCAGATGAAGTAGTTGGTGCAATGGCATTTAAAGTTGCATTCCTTCTGCCGTAGCCTTTGAGTACTGCAGGTTCTCCAAACTTTTCTGCCAATTCTTCGGAGGCTTTATATGAGTTGTCTTTTAAAGTTTTAAAAACCTCTGTATTTAAATTGAAGGCTTCTTGGCTGTCAAAAGGCAGCATTTTAGACTGTAATAAAGAGTGCCATCCTAAGGTACCCATACCCAGGGCTCTGTTTTCTTTTGCAAAGTTGTAGGCACGTTCCATAAACAGAAAAGTTTGCCGGTCGTCTAAATTAGGGGAGTCTTTATAGGATTCTAGCTTTTCCAGAAACTCTGTAATAACGGCGTCTAAAAAGTAAACCATGGTTTCCACGGCATCGGTATCTTTCCATTTGTCATAATGTAGTAAATTGATACTTGACAAGACACAAACAAAAGACCAGTTGTGGTCGGATGGTAGCATTATTTCAGTACACAGATTACTAGCATAAATAGGTAGCGCTTTGTCCTTGTATACATCCGCAGCTCCGTTATTTGCATTGTCTGTAAAGAAAATATAGGGATATCCCATCTCACCACGACTTTGCAAAACTTTGGCCCAGACGGTTCTCTTTTCAGTATCACCATCAATCATTTCTTGCATCCAATCGTCGGTAACTGTTACTCCATGAGTTAATTCCTGGATAGGGTTGCCTTCTGTCCCAATTTCCAAGAACTCCATAATATCTGGGTGGTCAATTGGAAGATAAGGAGAAAAACGTCCGCGTCTTACAGAGCCTTGACTTACAACGTCCACCATGGATTCAAATAACCTCATAATGTGCACCGCTCCAGAAGCTTCGCCATTATTCTTTATGGCTGCACCACGGCCTCTAATTTTACCAAAATAGCCGGAGGTTCCACCACCTAATTTGGACATCATGCCCACTTCAGATTGGGTGTATAAAATATTTCCTATATCGTCATCTACGTGAGAACCGAAACAGCTGATTGGTAAGCCACGTTTTTTTCCAAAATTGGACCAGACAGGTGATGCTAATGAGTAATAGCCCTCAGACATATAATAATAAAACTTATCTGCAAAACCAGGTATTTGTAGTATGTCTTCTGCTCGTTTTGCAATATCAGCAATACGCTCTTCAGCACTGACGCCGTCTCCCAAGTATCCAGCGGCTAAAAATTTTCTACTATTCTCGTTCAGCCACTCGAATGGTTTTTCGGCGGTTGAGTTTGCGTTTTGTTTAGATTGTTTTCTGGCTTGAATTAAATCTTGATACGGCTTTTTTAGGTCTTGTTGGTTGGTTAGTTTTTTTTCCATGTGCTAAAATAGGTCGTCGCTGGTTATACTTTGGGCTCTTTTACTGTAATTGATGGATCGTTTCACGAAGAAATCTCCATGCTTGGTACCTATAATCTCATCGTCAAACCATTCGGTTTCCGACACTAATTTTTCATCGATTTCAAACACGCTATCAATTCCTATACTTTCAAGTGATTTGTTAAATCTATTTTTCAAAAACTCGTTAATTACAGCCTTAGGTAAAAAGTCTAACTCTCCGTTTTCGAAAATCCAATCGACGACATGCTGCTCCGCTTCGAAAGCTTCTTTGCAAACATTTTGGATGTAAGTTTTGTATTCTGATGAAAACCACTCTGGGTGTTCATTTTGAAGAATTTTAATCAAATCAATGCCAAAATCTCCGTGAATTTGCTCTTCTTTTGAGGTGGCCTCCACTACATTTGAAATACCTTTCAGCATGTTTTTGTGCTTGTTAAAAGCCATGATGATTAAAAATTGTGAAAACAAAGACACATGTTCAATAAATAATGAAAACAATAGAATGGACTCGGCATATTCTTTATTGTCTTCGCTTTTTGAATTCTTAAGTGCCGTTTCTAGATATTGAACTCTTTTCATTATGGCTGGCTTCTTTTTTAGCGCCTTAAACTCTGAGTTCAATCCTAATATTTCTAACAAGTGAGAATAAGCATCCGCATGGCGCACTTCACTTTCAGCAAATGTGGAGCCTACTGAACCAATCTCAGGTTTTGGAATTCTATGGTAAAGATCACCCCAAAAAGATTTTACAGCCACTTCTATTTGAGAAATTGCCAACATTGTATTTTTGATCGCACTTTGTTCGGGAGCGGACAAACGTGACTTAAAATCTTGAATGTCACTTGTGAAGTTGAATTCAGAATGAATCCAATAAGAGTGTCTTATAGCGGGGACATATTCATACAGCTGAGGGTATTCATATGGCTTTAGATTGATGCGCTTTTCGAAAATATCAGGCTGCCTGTCTTGGCTTCTTTTATTTCTGTAAAGAATGTAGGCTTTGGCAACTCCTGGGAAATTACTTTCCATCAATTGTGTTTCTACAATATCTTGAACTTCTTCAATTGTTGGAGTGTATTCTTGATCTTCGCTTTTTCGATTGAGTAATTTTTGATAAACGGATAATGCGACGTCTTGGGCGTTTTCTGCGCTACCAACACCCACTGAGTTCATCGCTTTTTTAATGGCCTCAGTAATCTTATCCAGTTGAAAAGGGCTGGTGCTGAAATCTCTTTTAATTATGTGTTCTATTTTCATAATCTTTAGTCATTGGGTTTATCGCAAACTGAACCTAATGTACAGCCTGTGAAGTTCTGGAGTATATCATATGATCTACCCAGAAAATGAGTTGTATCGTTTTTATCACTCCCAAGATGCACTATGGTGCGTGGAGATTGTGATAAACTGGTCTGTATTTTGATGTAAATTAGGCTCTTTTTGTAGCATAGTTAATTTGGTTGTTTTGGTCTTATTTTTTGGTTATGGTTGTGGTGTTGTTTAAATGGCTACAAAATCGTGCTACACAAAGAAACGAAAATTGTTACCTTATATAAAAGTCATTTTTATAAACATTGTCCCAAAGTTTTTAACAACAAGTAAGTTTTTTCTTACAAAATATTAAGGCTCCTTGTTTTGTAATAGACTAATAATCATAGTTTTAAAAAACATTTCTCTCTTAAATAATACCAAGGTCAGAAAACTAAAAAGACAAAAAATATTTTTGGAATTTAAAAAGTGTTAAGTCTTGCGCTTGTCCGCAAGCGCTTCAAGCGCTTCGTACCATGCACTTCCAAATTTTCGAATCAGTGCCTCTTTAACAAACTTATAAATTGGGATTTTTAGCGCTTGGCCCAAACTACAGGCCGTGTCACAAATTTGCCATTTGTGGTAATTAACCGCGGAAAATTCGCTGTAATCTTTTACACGAATAGGGTACAAGTGGCAGGAAACTGGTTTTTTCCAAGCGACATCACCTTGGTTGTAGGCTTCTTCAATCCCACACAAAGCGGTTTGACTTTCATCATATGTAACATAGGCACAATCTACCCCATTAACAAGCGGAGTCTCCAGCTCCCCATTTTCAGTAGTCACATACAGGCCTTGGTTTTCGATGGCATTAATACCTTCAGCCGTCAAATAAGGTTTTAATTTTGGGTAAATTTCTTGCAATTTTTTGACCTCTTGTGCTTCTAGGGGTGCCCCGGCATCCCCATCGATACAACAGGCCCCTTTGCAGGCGGATAAATTGCATGCAAAGTCATTGTCTAAAATAGCTTCAGATACTATTGTTTTCCCCAGTTGAAACATAAAACGAAGATACTGATTTTGAGGCATATGCTAACCAAAAAAAAATGGTTTTTTAAATTTATATTTAAATAATTTAGCGAACTTTGCCCCCACAAATTTACGTGATATGAATTTTAATGTTAAAGAAATTTTTACAGTTTTTATGGTGCTTTTTGCGGTGATTGATGTGGTTGGAAATATCCCCATCATCATTGATTTAAGAAAAAAAGCAGGACACATTCAAAGTGAAAAAGCCGCGATTATTGCAGGGGCGATAATGATCGTTTTCTTGTTTGTTGGTAATAGTATTCTGAACTTGGTCGGCATAGATGTGCACTCATTTGCAGTGGCGGGTGCCTTTATATTGTTTTTTATAGCGCTAGAAATGATTTTGGGCATAACACTTTACAAGCAAGACGAAGAGTCATCCTTAAATGCGACCGTATTCCCTTTGGCATTTCCATTGATTGCTGGCCCTGGAAGCCTCACGACTTTGTTGTCGCTTAAATCTGAGTTTCACACAGAAAACATCATTGTGGCCATCATTATTAATGTGCTGGTTATTTTTTTAGTCCTAAAAACCTCTAAAAAAATTGAGCGCATCATTGGGCAAAATGGCATCAACATCACTCGCAAGATTTTTGGCGTGGTTCTCTTAGCCATTGCTGTGAAATTATTCACGTCAAATATTAAATTTTTACTGTAGTTTATGAGAATCGCAACCTATATCATATCCATTATAGCATTGGTCATTTGTGTTTTTAATGTTTCAAAGATTGATTTTCAAGCGCCCTTGGAAAACGAAAGCTTTACAGCGATCATCACGGCTATAGCAGCAGCTTGCGCCATCCTTATAGCGAGTCTATTAAGAATCTCTAAAAAAGTAGATCGCGTAGTAAAAACCAAGGTCTAAAGTGGAATAAAGTTGACCTCAATGCCAGATTTTTCTAAGAACTCCACACCAGATAAATCTTTGTAGGCTGTACTATAAACCACTCTTGTGATGCCGGCTTGAAAAATCAATTTACTGCAATTTTTACAGGGTGACAATGTGATATAAAGCGTTGCACCTTTGCAAGACTGAGTTGAAGCCGCAACTTTAAGAATGGCATTGGCTTCCGCGTGGAGCACATACCATTTTGTATAACCTTCGTCGTCCTCACAAATATTTTCATATCCTGTTGGGGTTCCATTGTATCCGTCGGAAATAATCATGCGATCCTTGACAATTATGGCGCCGACCTGTCTTCGTTCGCAATAGGATAGTTTAGCCCATTCGCTGGCCATTCGAAGGTATGCCTTGTCGTATTTTAATTGTTTGGTGTTAGACATTTGATGCTAAAAATATCTGCCGAATATAGGCCGTTTACGGCGCAATTGCAATTTTTAAATTAGGAAAACATTGGGCTCATAAAAATCAAAGGCAAAATAATTCCAAGTATGATGGAAGAGATCACCAATACCCAATCTCTATTTGAGAATCTGAAAACACTCTGAAAGACAAAACTTAAAATAAGGGTACACAAAACAATGATGAATTGTCCTATCTCAATCCCAATGGAGAATTCTAAAATTGATAAAATGGTACTTTCTGTAGGGCGCACCAATGATTCAAAGGCATTGGCAAAGCCCAGGCCATGAACCAAGCCAAAAAACAAAACAATCCCATACATTAAATAAGGGCGTCTTTGTTTGGATTTTCCTGCCGTTAAAATATTGTAAACCGCCATAAATAAAATGGTAATGGGGATGAGCCATTCCGTGACATTGACATTTAAATTAACGATACCATAAACCCCTAAAATTAAACTCAAAGTATGGCCCAAAGTAAATACGGAGATGAGGATCAAAAGTCGTTTCCAGTCTTTAAAAATGAAGGGGACTGAAACTATAATCACAAATAGAATATGATCGTATCCATCAAAATTTAAAATGTGGTAAAGTCCTAGTTCAAGGAATTTTAAAAAGCTTTGTAGCATTGGATGTGTTTTTATGAATCAAATTTAATAAAATATTTATGCTAAATCTATATGGCGTTAAAATTCTCATAAAGCATTAAAGGCCTCTAAACCAAGCTTTAAAAAAGATTCATAATCTTTTTCATCAGGCGTATACCCAACTTTTGGAGCCAACTCTGTTTTGGCGTCTGGACTCAATAAAACATAAAAAGGTTGTGAATTGGACTGAAAAAATTCTGTTTGAAAGTGGGCCCATTTATGACCAAAATTAGTGAGGGTTCGAGATCCGCCTCCCAGGCGTTCGACCTTAATTTTTTGAGAGTCTGGCAATTCCCTTTTGTCGTCAACATACAAAGAAATGAGCACATACTCATTTTCAAAATAAGGAACAATTGACGGTTTTGACCAAACAATTTCCTCCATTTTACGGCAGTTTACACAAGCATAGCCCGTAAAATCTAAAAGGATAGGCTTGTTGACTTTTCTGGCATAGGCAACGCCCTTTTTAAAGTCTTTAAAGGACTTAAAATTGTTGGGGGTATCATTGGGGTGCAAAATACTGTGCCCAACGGGTGGTGCAAGACCACTTAAAAGTGTCAGTGGGGTAAATGTTTTTGTGGCTTCATTAAATTTAAACCCCGAGCCTAAATACAATACAAAAGCAAATACCAAGACACCAGAACTAATCCTCATGAAAGAAAGCTTTTTTAAAGAACTATCGTGTGGAAATTTAAGAACTCCAAAAATATAAAGGGCCAAGCCCAGAAAAATAAGAATCCAAATGACTAAAAAAACTTCAATTTTTAACAAGCCCCAGTGCTTAACAAGATCGGCATTAGATAAAAATTTAAAGGCAAGTGCCAACTCTAAAAAGCCTAAAACAACTTTTGTTGTATTGAGCCAACCACCAGATTTAGGCAGAGCCTTGAGCATGTTTGGAAACATTGCAAAAAGTGCAAAGGGGAAGCCAAGGGCCACACCAAAACCACACATTCCTGCTGTCAGTTGCCAAGCCCCACCATCTGCAGATAAAGATCCTGCCAAGAGCGACCCTAAAATTGGACCTGTACACGAAAAGGAAACAATGGACAGTGTAAGTGCCATAAAAAAGACACCCAAAATACCACCAACACTCTCGCCTTTGCTTGTAAAGGTAGTCCATCTGGAAGGCAGCGTCAATTCGTAATACCCAAAAAATGAAAAGGCAAAAATTATAAATATTAAAAAGAAAATGACGTTGAGCCATACATTGGTTGAAATTTCGTTTAATATATCCGGGTTGACAGAATCCAAAAGGTGGAAAGGAATACTTAAGATCAAGTAAACCAAGACAATAAATAAGCCGTAAAGAAGGGCTTTAATAAAGCCAGAATTAACAGAGGTTTCAGCTGTTTTTTTTGTAAAAAAACTAACGGTCAAGGGAATCATTGGGAAAACACATGGGGTTAACAAAGCGAGCAGCCCCCCTAAAACACCAAGAGCGAAAATTCGCCAAAGGGACTTAGCGCTTTTAAATGTTTCGCTGTAATGCTTAATTTGATCCGGATGCATACCGTAAAGTATTGTATTTGAATTTTCTGTAACGATTTCAGATTCAATTGCTGAAGTGGCAGCGACAACCAAGCCTTTTTCAGGACTGTAATTAAACCTAAAAGGATTGTCAGGCTTGTAAGTACATCGTGAATCGTCACAAGTCATGTATTCAATATTACCGCTAAGATTGAAGGCCGTTTGCTTAAGAATTTTTATGCGTTGTACAAAGACTGCACGCTTGTAAAATTTTGAAACCACCATTTCAAAAACAGCATCGTGCTTTGTTACTTTATTAAGAGGCTTTTCATATGGATCTCCAAGGGTTTCATAGGAAGATGCTGCTTCAAAAGAAACAACGGTAGGCAGTGGCCCACCTTCTTCTAAAAACTGAGAATAAATAGCCCAATTATTATCAATATTTGCCGTAAAGACCAAATCGTATTCAAGTGGCTCTACCGGGACTACACTCAACTCCCATTTTACGGGATTTAAAATTTGCGCAGAGGAATACTGGGCGACTAAGGCTAGGATTAGAATAAGGTTTTTTTTCATAATTTTGGGGTATATGATATGCTACAAATTTAAAAAATTACTTGACTTTAGCTAAGATTTCTTCTCGCGTGTTTAGGTAAGATGAGGTCATCTTAGAGATGACTTTCTTGGTGGATTGCCCTTGGGAGTTTTTGAGCAATTCCGTACCAATAGAACCAAATTTTTTGTTTAGATTTCTATCGCTCCACTGCATCATTTCATAAATTATTGGATACATATCGATACCTTTATCTGTTAGATAATACAGTTTGGTTTTCCGATCATTGGGTAACTTTGTCACTTTTATCAGACCGTTAGCGGTCAATAACTCTAGTCGATTTGCCAAAATATTGGTAGCAATTTTTTCAGAAGATTTTATAAATTCCGTAAACGTTTTTTTGCCCAAAAAAATATCTCTTATTATAATGAGAGACCACTTGTCACCAATGATGTCAAGTGCACTTGTAAGCGGGCAATTGGATCTGTCTTTTTTCATTACATTAAGTTTTGTTTGTCCTACAAAGCTACTAATATTAAGCACAACACAACTTTATTTAAAGTTAAATAATAAGGTTAAATTGACTTTTAAACTCTGAAAATGATAACTTAAAAAAAATAAGTAAAAGCTCTAGTCCTGTTGAAAAAGCACACTTTACACAAGAACTAGAGCTTGTATTTAGTCGGGATGACAGGATTTGAACCTGCGACCACACGACCCCCAGCCGTGTACGCTAACCGGACTGCGCCACATCCCGTTTTAAGAGCAGCAAATCTATTTATTTTATGTGAATTTCTCAAAAAAAAACGAAAAATAGCCGCTATTTGAATTGTTCGTTTCAATTTTTGATGCCTGCGAAGTATCTTTTTCTAAGCCAAAAAGACACCTTAACTAGTAATATCAGGGCTGGAACTTCTACCAAAGGCCCTATGACACCTACAAAAGCCTGATCTGAATTCAACCCAAAAACACCAATGGCTACAGCAATGGCCAATTCAAAATTATTCCCGGCCGCTGTAAAGGCAACCGAGGCTGTTTTGTCGTAGTCTCCGCCCATAGCTTTGGTTAAGAAAAAGCCAATGATAAACATCAATACAAAGTATATTAACAATGGAATCGCGATGATTAAAACATCCATTGGTATTTCAACGATAAGTTCACCTTTTAGGGAAAACATCACCACAATGGTAAACAATAGAGCAATCAGCGTAAGCGGGGAAACTTTAGGAATAAAGGTTTCTGTATACCAGCTTTCCCCTTTTAACTTGACCAAAATAATGCGGCTTAAAATCCCCAATAAAAAAGGAATTCCCAAGTAAATAAGGACGCTTTCAGCAATGAGGCCAATGGAAATGTCTACGATGGCGCCTTCAAATCCTAAATATGAAGGCAAGACAGTGATAAAAATCCAGGCATAAAAACTGTAGGCAAATACCTGAAAGATGCTGTTAAGCGCTACTAAAGCGGCTCCATATTCAGTGCTGCCATCAGCCAAATCATTCCAAACTAAAACCATGGCGATGCAACGGGCCAGCCCGATTAAAATCAAACCTACCATGTACCCTGGATGGTCTTTTAAAAATATTAAGGCCAGTGCAAACATAAGGACAGGCCCAATCACCCAATTGAGCAGAAGTGAAATGGATAATATCTTAGTGTTTTGAAATACTTTGGGTAATAATGCATAATTGACTTTTGCCAGTGGGGGGTACATCATTACAATAAGACCAATGGCAATGGGTATGTTGGTTGTACCGCGACTCATGCCGTTGATGGATTCAGAAATACTGGGCATAAAATAGCCGAAACTGACCCCAATACCCATGGCTACAAAAATCCACAGTGTGAGGTTTTTATCTAGAAAACTTAATTTTTTTTGGGTCATGATTTATTGCTTAATATTAGAAAATACGTATTTTAATTCTGTAGCTATCTGAAGGCTTCGTTCTCTGTATTTTTCTCCTTGTTGCGGAGTGTTGTCATAAGCTTTTGGATCTTCAAAAGGCAATGAAATTCGAACCTCAGCACCAGGTATATAAGGGCAACCTTTATCGGCCTGAGAACAAGTGAGAATGGCTGCGAATGCAGTCTTTGGATTCTCGGCGTGGTCGTAGGTTTTCGAAAACCCTTTAACCGGAGTTTCATTCACTGCAAACTCAATGGCGTATAATGGATTTTTCGTTTGTGTTTGATAATCAATTTTAAAGCCACTGGCTTCTAAAGCCTTTGCAGCAGCAGGAAATATGGCAGTGCATTCTGTTCCCCCAGAATAGCAAAAAAGATCTTTGATTTTGTAGAAATAGCCCAGCGCTTGAGCCCAAACCTGAGACAAATGGCTGCGTCTGGAGTTGTGGGTGCAAATAAAATTCAATTCAACGGCTTGATCTGCATCCACTTTAGACTGAATGAAGTCTATTAAGGGTTCTAATAGATTTTGCCGCGTCAAAGAAATTGAATTTATATTCAGGGATTTGATTTCAGTTTGAAGAGTATTAAAAAGCATGGATGGGTCTATTTTAAATTTTTAGCAACATTTGGGTGTATTGAGATCCTGATCAAAAAAAACTGAAAGGGTCTGTTTCATTTTTGCCCAATTTTTAAAATCAACACAATAACAAACCTTAGTCCCTTCTACACTGCCTTGAATCAAGCTAAGGGATTTGAGAGCTTTGAGGTGCTGAGAAATTGTGGCTTGCGCCAGGCCAATTTCCAAAACCAAATCGCCACAAATGCATTGGTTTGTCTTGAATAGATGTTGTAAAATGGCAACTCTAGCAGGGTGCCCAAGTGCTTTTGCAAAGCGCGCAACAGTATTTTGCTCTAGGGTAAAAATTTCTGTTTTGGCAAGGCCCATAAGTCATAATTTAGTTAATTGCAATATTACGATTAATAATGTTCTTGGGGAAAATATATTCGGGAAAATATTGTAGATTTACAAAAATGCATTTGAAAAGACATATCGCAATGATAACCATTTGTTTCGCTGCTGCTTTATTTTTAAGAGCCGGGGACACTAAAACCTTATCCATTTCAGAACTTTTTTTGGCAGATGGCAACGGGATTGCACTTTTTTTATATACTTTACTTTTTTTGGCAGTGGCTTATACTGGATATTGGATTTACAAGAGCGAGAAAAACTTTTAAAGGGCTTGAATAAAACTAAAAAAACCCACCAAAAGGCAGGTTTAAAAGTTTATGCTTAACTGAATTTAGTCCGGAAGTTGTGCAGGATTAAAATAGTAATCCTCTCTAGAGATATTTCCTTTTTCATTAAATGCGTGTTGAATGTGCTGTTTAATGGTTGTTATATTTCCGGATTTTTTGTTTTTAAACTTCATATTCCACCAAGAAATTACAACACTACCATCGCCCTCATAATCCAAGACATCAGGATAACCGCTTTCATTAATTTCTAATAAATCAAAAACTTCCATATAGGCACTAAAATCAGCAAACTCTTCTTCTAATGTTTTGTATTCATTTAAATCTGAATTCATGACATCGTAAAAAGCAGTAGATTCTGTGTAGTGGCTTTTTATTGTATCGACATCTTTTGTTAGGTAAGATTGCATAAGAAGTCGGACTTTAGAAACCAAGGGATGGTCCTTAAAGATGACGCCATTTCTTGTTGTGTCATAGGCGTCGTATGCTTTGTTCCAAAGAACTTGGTCATCCATTATGTTCATCGATAAAATTTTGCCATTCTCAGCAACCCTAAAACTTGCATAACGTGGCATATTTAATGAAACTCCAGTGTTTTTATCGTAACCTGTCATCCAAGTATATGTCATGACGTCTAAAACATTGTCTTTTTTATATTCAAAAGCGTCAGGATAAGAACCGCCATAATGTTTTATTTCAAAATTTTCAATGTTTTTACTCAGGTAGTTTGATCTGCCTAAAAGTTGCTTTAAGGTCCCCGGTTTTTCTCGCATTGTTGAATTTCTCCATTTAAAATCATCCGAAACAAGACTTTTTATTTTTTCGAGATCACCTGTAACAAAAGCAGTGTTGAATTCGTCCACAACCTCCATTGCCGGATGTTCTATATATATGGTCCCATTTTTCTTTTTTTGAGCAGAGAGTACCATGCAAAGTATCAAAGCTGCTAATGTTAATTTGGTTTTCATAAAGTAATATTTAATTAAATTAATTTTAAAGAGCAACTAATATAGGAATTATATAAAAGAATAAAAAAAGGGAACTACATTTTTGCAATTCCCTTCGTGGAGAAGATCGGATTCGAACCGACGACCTCTTGACTGCCAGTCAAGCGCTCTAGCCAACTGAGCTACATCCCCATTACTTGATATATCTTCTTAGGGTTAAAAGGCATTAAAGAAAATACTGTTACAAACTTATAATATTATTAGCATTTGTTTGGCACTCTTGTGGCACTAATTTAACTAAACATAGCTTTTAGTTGTTTTCCCAACACGCTAACGCTACTGAGCTAATAAAAACTTTTCTTAACTTTTGGGGATAAAACTAACTAAATGAAAAAACTACTCTTACTCTCCGCTTTATTAATCTTCGCTTGTAGTAGTGATAGCGGCGATTCTTCTTATAACGAATGCACCTATGAGCCTACATTACAAGCAAATGAAGTAACAGACATTACATTAACATCAGCCGTTTTAAATGGCTCAGTAAGTATTGTATCTCAATATTGCGACCCATATTACACAGAGCAAGGTTTTGTATATTCAACTCAATCAAACCCAACTCTTGACGATAATTCATTGGTTTTACAAGGAGCTAACATATCCACTTTGATTGAAAACCTTGAGCCAGCCACCACTTACTATGCAAGAGTGTTTTTAACAAATGCCCTTGGTACTTGGTATGGAAATGAGATAAGCTTTGACACATATGCTTTTGAAAATTGTAATGGAGATTTAGTTTCAACTATAGTTTATGGAACACAGAGATGGACTGTGGAGAATGCTTGTTTTACAACTTACAGAGATGGTACGCCTATAGTAGATTTTAATTTAACTGGAGCACCAATAGGAGATTATGTATCTAATCCATCAGACCCATCAGGTGGTATTTTATATAATCAATACGCAATTTCAGGTTTAAGTTTCTATGGTGGTGTGTATGAACTTAGGGAATTTGCCCCAGATGGATGGCACGTTCCAACGGTAAGTGAATGGATAACACTTAGGGAATATCTAGTTTCTAATGGCTATACCACGGAGAGTTATAGCTTAGCTAAATCATTAGCTTCTAATTCAGGATGGAATACTAATTCAAATCCTTTGTCACCAGGATACAATCAAAGTTCCAATAATAGCAGTGGATTTAATGCTAAACCTATTGGGTTTTTTAATGTATCACAATTTGTTGGAATTGGTCAATACGCCTTTTTTAGTAGCTCTACTCAAGGAGTTGCTATTGGAATTAGTGATGGTTCAAACTTATCCTTCGGAAATATTGGTGATTTAAATGCAATTGGTACAGAGATGTCAGACTCTGCTTTTATAAATGCAGGTTTAGGAGACATAAATACTTCAATACCATATTATTATTTCCCAGTGCGTTTTGTAAAAGACTAACTTCACAAACTGTAAACCTAACTAAATGAGAAAGATACTTCACTTGGTCAATTTCTTGAATTACTACGGATTATACTTTGATGTAAGAATTAGCAGAACTAATTATATCAGAGTTAGATTTTTCTAATGCTTCTCAACTCTACTAATCGGCAAAGGCAAGTCAGTAGCCTCTACTTTATAGCTTCTTTTTGTCTTGTGAAAACATTCTAATTGGAACTATTTCGTTCATACCTTTTGGTTTAGTTGTTCGTGTACTATTACATAAAGAATGTGAATTTATTTTGTATTTTTATTTTACTAAAAAATTATAAACGATAAAGAAACTATGAAAAATATATATACACTTTTAGCATTAACTATATCATTTAGTATTAATGCGCAAGTGAGTACAGTAAATACAACAGCAAGTGGAGATAATTCTACAGCAGTGGGAGAAAGCACAATAGCAAGTGGAGATACTTCTACAGCAATGGGATTAAGCACAACAGCAAGTGGAGATTATTCTACAGCTATGGGAAACTACACAACAGCAAGTGAATATTCTTCTACAGCAATGGGAAGAGAAACAACAGCAAGTGGACAGTATTCTACAGCAATGGGACATAGAACGGAAGCAAGTGGACAGTATTCTACAGCAATGGGGTATTTTTCAAATGCTAGTGCAAGTCAATCTACAGCAATGGGAAACTACACAATAGCAAGTGGATATAATTCTACAGCAATGGGACATCACACAGAATCAAGTGATAGAGGCTCTTTAGTTATAGGTCAATACAATCTTTTAGGCTCAACAGTTACTAATAGTGCTACAGAGTTTAGTACAGAAAATACAGCTTTTGTAATTGGAAATGGTTTTTATGATGGCAGCAACGGACAAATTACCCGCTCAGATGCTCTAACAGTACTATTTGATGGTACTACAAACATTGCAGGTTCTGTAACAGCAACATCTTTTATAGGAGATGGTTCACAGCTTACTAATCTACCATCAAGTTCTCCATTTAGCCTTAACACTACAAGTGGTACTGGAATACAATCACCAACAAATACAGCAAGTGGAGATAATTCTACAGCAATGGGAGAAAGCACAATAGCAAGTGGAGATACTTCTACAGCAATGGGATTAAGCACAACAGCAAGTGGAGATTATTCTACAGCTATGGGAA
>NYVA01000025.1 GCA_002684355.1 Formosa sp. | reverse complement strand
CAAGACTTATACTATGAAATCTAATGAGAAAGACGCTAAGATAGGATTACTTGCACAAGATGTACAAAAAGTGCTTCCAGAATTGGTAAAAGAGTCTGATGATAAGCAAGGAACCCTTTCTGTAAACTACCAGGGACTCATTCCAGTACTCATAAATGCCATAAAAGAGCAACAAGAACAGATAGATGAATTGAAGCAGTTGCTTAATAAATAATAAATAAATTTTACAAAAACACAACCCTGCCTTTTGAGCAGGGTTGTGTTTTTTGTCTAAAAACCTATTTTATGAATAAATCTATTCCATTAATTTTACTGAATTTTATTTTCATTAATTTGTTAAATGCTCAGGTAAATTTCAGCTCAATTCCAAAAGATAAACAATTAATTGCAAGAGATATTACATCAAATACTGGGTTTTTTACAGTCGATGGTGTGGTAAGCACCGAGTCTTCTACAGCACTAAATTATGATTCATGGGGTAGTGGTGAGCCTAACAACTCTCCTTCACCAGAAAATGCAGCAGAAATAATTAATTATTTAGGATACTGGAATGATGCAAATGCAAATAATTCACAATCCTCTTATGTAGAATATGACGGACTAATCACTAATCTTGGGAATTTTTCATTCTTAGGCCAATACAATGGACATTCTTATTTTAGGAATCCGTCCAATTTATCATGGCAAGACGCCAAGTTAGCCGCAGAAAACGTAGGAGGCTATTTGGCATCACTTAATGATAGTTCAGAAAATAGTACAGTCGCTTCATTTAATTATTTTAGAGGATGGATAGGATTGTATCAAAATACAAATTCTCCAAACTACATTGAACCAAGCGGTGGTTGGGAATGGCTTCGCTCAAGTGGTGAGACCTTTGAATCTTATGATTCAATTATTTTAGAATTATACAAAAATGGTGCTCAAATTGAATCTTTTACAGAAAACTTACAGTACACCAATAGTGAAGCTGGATTCCAATTTAATATTACCATCAGTTCTGAATTATCAACTTATGACATTAAAATTTATACTGAGAAAAATGGGAATACAGAATTGATAAAAACGGTTAATGAAATTGTTTGTGGTGACGTTTTTGTCATACAAGGCCAATCAAATGCTGCGGCAGTACAATACAATGGTAGTTCTAACACTTATCAAGATAACTATATTAGGGTATACTCTGGAGGATATACAGATTCTAACGGGCTTCTTAATGATGATCAGTGGTATTACGGGCAAGGCGATGGTAATGAAAATAGCGGCGGGAATACAGGTCAGTGGGGAATGGCGCTAGCAAAAATGGTTTTAGATGAATTACAAGTCCCCATTGCAATATTTAATGGAGCACATGGCGGACAACCAGTTTCCTTTTTCCAAGCTGCTGAAGATTATACATCTTCTACAAGTTCTAACTATGGAAGGTTATATTATAGACTAAATAAGTCGGGACTTAAAAATGCTGTAAGGGGTGTCTTGTGGTCTCAAGGTGAAGCAGATTCGTTTAACGGTGGTCTCAATACAAATAGCTATAAAATCGCATTCAATACCCTTAAAAATTCATGGTTAAATGATTATCCAAATATTGAAAAAATTTATATTTTCCAGACTAGAGACTGCAACTGTGGTACTTCCTCATCGGGGAGACTTCAAATAAAGGAAGCGCAAAGACAATTAGCAGTTGAATATGAGAATATCAACATAATGGGGACTACTGGAATGACGCCTCATTCGGATTATTGTCATTATCCATTTGTCAATGGCTATGAAACCTTTGCATTGAGAATTTTTAAACCTCTAATGAGAGATCTATATGGTTATACATATAATGAAGAAATTGATGCACCCATGATTTTATCTGCAAATTTGTCAGACTCTCAAACACTGGTTATTCAAACAGATTCAAACAATTTAACAGCAAATACAAATAATAATTCTAGTTTACTTTCTAAGATTTCTAATGACTTTGTTCTTACCAATGCTAACGGAGTTAACGTAAATTCATTTGAAATTAGTGGTGGTTCACTAATTTTAGGACTTAGTGGAAACCCAGGCTCCAGCCCAACAATTTCGTTTTATGGACAATATTCAGAATTATCAGACAACATCACAAATTCTATTGGAATTGAATTGGTTTGCTTTAGCTATTTTCCAATTACAGGTGGCTCTGGTGGCTCTGGTGATATTCCAGCGGATCCGGATAAAAAAACAGGGGCTGTCTTTGTTGAAGACGGTAACCAAAATGTTGCTGCTGGAAGAATGTATGCATCCTCTGCACGTGGCGCTTCAAGAAATGGAAATGGAAATTCAAATGGTGCCTTTGGCAATATTGCAGATTGGACTGTAGACTTTGTTGTTTCTGAAAAAAGCCCTGAGCAGGCAGCTAATGATTGGGGTGGCTTTCGAGACAACCAACATCCTCTTTACCAAGGATCAGATGCACTGACCCAAAACTCCACTGGATTGGGTGCACTTGGTTGGGCATCTTTCGGTGCCAATGCATACAATAGAGCTTCTGGAGTTGGTTCTGCTGTTTTTGGTTTTAACAATATAGCCGGACGAAGCGATGCCGAATCTACAGGTATAACAGGTGATGATATAGGTCAAGCTGTTTTTGGATATGCTTCTAGAGCTACAGGTAATGTTTCATTTGCAGCCGGACTGCGCAGTACAGCTTCTGGTTCTAAATCTGTTTCCATGGGTAATTTTAATTATGCCACTGGAGATTCAACAATAGCATTAGGAAAAGAAAACTGGGCAGAAGGTGCTAGTACNGNAGCCATAGGNTTTAAAAACCATGCTGCTGGAGNNGGTTCTNNAGCATTAGGACAAGAGAATGTTTCTTGGGGTACTACGAACTTTACTGCAGGCTATCAAAATACTGCTGGAGACACTAATGCTGGTGTTGGAACCGCAGGTAGTGCTACTGCTATAGGAAAATACAACATCGCTTCTGGTAGAAGTTCTTTTGCAGGCAATAGAGGTACAAAAGCATTGAATCAGGCGTCTGCATCTCTTGGACTGGGAACCACTTCTGATAATTTTGGGATGCTTGCTATTGGCGTTAATAACATTTCTGGAGTTGGAGATACTTCGATCGATCCGNATAATTATGGAGGCTATTATTACGCAGATGGCCAGTACACTGGCACAAATCCAGGTGTTGCTTTTGTTATAGGCAATGGAGATGTAGATACGCAAACTGGTCGGGCAGGTAGTAATCCTTCCAATGCCTTTGTTGTAAACTATGATGGCTCCGCAACGCTTTCTGGAGAGTTAACAATAGATTCTGATATAAGACTTAAATCGAATATTACATCCCTTGGGTCTACCCTTTCAAAATTATTACTGATTGACGGAAAATCTTACACAATGAAAAAAGACGGTAAACAAAAGATAGGCGTGCTTGCACAAGATATTCAAGTAGTGTTTCCCGAACTAGTAACTAAAGACAGTAATGAAATATTGGCTGTAAATTACCAGGGACTGATCCCTGTACTAATCAATGCGCTTAACGAACAACAAAAAGAACTTAAAACAATAAAAAAAGAATTTTTGAAAAATAAATAAATTCGTAAATTATACTTGTTTTAACAAACTAATTATAAATTAAAAATCATGAAACAATTAAATCTTATTTTGATCATTGGATTTATTTTTAGCTGCCAAATAATTTGTTCGCAAAATATAAATAGCGTTTTTCCTAATTTTGATAAAAGAGGGATGAAAACATCTATTCTTTACAATCCAGCTGGAATAAGTAATATAATTAATCTAAAAAACAAAAAACATTCCATTGGAG
The DNA here is from genome assembly GCA_002684355.1 of Formosa sp. GTDB lineage: Bacteria > Bacteroidota > Bacteroidia > Flavobacteriales > Flavobacteriaceae > UBA3537. The sequence continues at coordinate 2,617 of NYVA01000025.1, read as the reverse complement.
ATTTCTACCAGACCTATAAATCAATTGCGTTTTCTGATTTTCAAGGACGTTTATCAAAACTGGATGAAATTAAAATAATGTCAGAAAATGAAACCTTAAGTAATAAAGTTCCAATTGGCCTTATTTTTACGGAATTTGATGTCTTTAACAATACTGTTCAAACCGAAGGATTGATTGTTCCCGAATCCAGTCACACACTCAGAAGAATTGGGGAACAAGTAAATATTTTTGATAATCATAGGCTTTTGGTGGGTGCTCCTTTAAAAAACATTCAACGTGGTACCAATGTGAATTTTTTATTAAATTCTGAAACCCTAATTAATACTACTGACATTGGCATTGACGAAATCGAGGTCAATTTTGGGGATGGTTTGGGTTATAGAATTATTTCAGTTGGACAGCCTTTTAATGTTTCTTATTCTGATGAGGGCAAAAAAGAAATATTATTTAGAGTCACACTTTTCGACCAGTCAGTACTGGAGTCATCCTCTGAGTTGAATGTCATGTACTCTAATCTAGAACTAAATACAATGAACAATCAAGACATAGTGGGTTTTACTTCCGGGACAACAGAACCTCCATACATTGAACCTTACAACGAAAACCCATTTAAAGGTTGGGGCGAGTATGATATTTTTTACAGCAGCGATGGGGTCTTAGATAAGCCTATATTTTTAGTAGACGGTTTTGACCCTACGGATTCAAGAAACATTAATGCTGTTTATGCTGAATTAGATTATGATGGTGGTAATTTAGGAGATATTGTTAGACAAAATGGTTATGATGTGGTAGTTCTTAATTTTCCCACCTATTATAGAGAGGAAGACCAGCAGTGGATATACGGCGGCGCAGATTATATTGAAAGAAATTCAATGCTATTAGTGTAACTAATAAAATTTATAAATAATCAAAAAGTCGGAAATGAAGAAAATGTTGTGATAGGTGCAAGTATGGGGGGATTGGTTGCTAGATATGCTCTAAATTATATGGAAGCTAATAATATTGATCACGAAACAAGATTATATATATCATTTGATGCCCCTCATGCTGGCGCAAATGTTCCAATTGGTTTCCAGCACATGTTTAATTATCTTGCTTATGGGTTGGGTACATGGGCTGGTGATTTTAGTGTTGAGTCTTTGAGACCTCTAGTTGATGGGGTATTAAAATCTCCCGCGGCACGTCAGATGCTTTGGGATCATTTTGAGGAGCATGTGCAGCCGGGATCTGCTGAGTTTAACAATAATGATGCACTTCCTCAGCCTCACCCATTTTTTAATATTTTCTACAATGCGATTGACACTGTTGGCCCGTCAGAATATCCTGAAAATTCAAGGAATATTGCTATTATTAATGGTAGTAGCCCTCCTGAAAGATTTTTTTTTAATAATGGAAACCCTGTCAATCCAGGAGATCAAGTCTTAGATGCTTTTTTACCTGATGTTTCAACATTGACTGACGCTTATTTAGACGCATGGTATACACCAGGTATAAATGTTACTTCAAATGTTAGTAATATATTTATAGATGCTCCGTGGATATGTTTTTGTGACATTACCTCTACTGCAGTTGCACAGTCACATGGTCACACGGCGGGTGTGGACTCAGCTCCGGGTGGGTTGTTTGATATTAATGAGCTTACGGCAACCTATGCTTCTTCCGATCCAGTCGTAGATGTTTTTGTGAATCAATTACTAACAAATTATTTCACTTTTATTCCCTCAATAAGTGCAATGGATTACTTTACAAATAATTGGTATGAATATATGGATACACCCGATAGAACCCCTTTTGATGCGTGGAGTATGCCGACCAGTAATGAACCTCATGTTCAACTTACACCAGAAAATGTTGAATTTGCACTTAATGAAATTTTTGAAGGTAATATGCCTGGTATAATATTACCAGATGAAGACAAAAAACCTGGAATAGTTTTTGTTGAAAATGGCAACCAAGATGTTGCTAGTGGAAGAATGTATGCCTCTTCTGCACGTGGTGCTTCTAGGGACGGAAACGGAAATGCAACACCTGTTGACGGCACCAATGGTCAACAAATTTGGGGTAATATCGCAGATTGGACTGTAGACTTTGTTGTTTCTGAAAAAAGTCCTGAGCAGGCAGCTATTACTATGGGTAGTTTTCGAGACAACCAACATCCTCTTTACCAAGGATCAGATGCACTGACCCAAAACTCCACTGGATTGGGTGCACTTGGTTGGGCATCTTTCGGTGCCAATGCATACAATAGAGCTTCTGGAGTTGGTTCTGCTGTTTTTGGTTTTAACAATATAGCCGGACGAAGCGATGCCGAATCTACAGGTATAACAGGTGATGATATAGGTCAAGCTGTTTTTGGATATGCTTCTAGAGCTACAGGTAATGTTTCATTTGCAGCCGGACAGCGCAGTACAGCTTCTGGTTCTAAATCTGTTTCCATGGGTAATTTTAATTATGCCACTGGAGATTCAACAATAGCATTAGGAAAAGAAAACTGGGCAGAAGGTGCTAGTACAGTAGCCATAGGGTTTAAAAACCATGCTGCTGGAGGCGGTTCTACAGCATTAGGACAAGAGAATGTTTCTTGGGGTACTACGAACTTTACTGCAGGCTATCAAAA
>NYVA01000024.1 GCA_002684355.1 Formosa sp. | reverse complement strand
GTCAGACCATTCACACGGGAACGGTTCAATTAAAGGCGTATTTCTGATTTTTAGACTACTGCTTATAGCTGTTTAACGTATCAATGAAAAATGGGATTTGAATTGTTTTTCTTTACCATCTTCGCTGTAATAGGTTACAATAAACCAGTAGTCACTTGCAGGTAATAATTCACCATTGTAGGTTCCGTTCCATCCAGGAAAATTTGTTTTAAATTGATTTAAGAGCTTGCCATGGCGGTTAAAAATTGAAATACTCCCAGACTGAGTTTGCAAGCATTTAATGTTCCAGAAATCATTGTAGCCGTCTCCGTTAGGAGTGAAGAATTTTGGGTACTCCAAAATAGTGACCGTTGTTTCGGGGTCATTGCTACAGCCTTCAACATCTCTTACTTTTACAATGTGATCTTCACAGCCCACTACGTTTTGAAAAATAGGACTATTTTGCCAACTTCCTCCGTCTAGTTGGTACTTGTAATCTCCACTGCCTCCGCTAACACTCACTTCAATGATTTGGTTGGTATCAAAAGGCTCAGAAATGCTTTCGGTAGATATTACCAAATTATTTACTGGATTTACTTGAACGGTTTGAGTGGTGGTGGTTGAGCACTCTCCTACATCAGGCGTGAAAGTATAAGTCGTTGTAGCCAGATTGTTAGGTGCAGGGGTCCAACTCCCTGAGATTCCTTCATTTGATATAGAGGGTAAAGTCCCAATGGTTTCCCCGATACAAATATCATTAATTTGGAAGGTGGGTGTTGTTTCTTGAAGCACTGCTACAGTCATGTTCACTGTTTCAATGCAAGCACCTCCATTTGGAGAAAAGGTATAAAGGGTGGTGGTGGTATTATCCATTGAAGCCGGACTCCATGTCCCATTAATGCCATTCGTTGAAGTTGTGGGCAATGAGGGTATTGTTTCCCCCGCACAAAAAGGGCCAATTTGGTTGAAAGTAGGGGGTTGGGTTGGAATAATCACAACCGTCATGTCGGTAGCTGTAGCACACTGTCCTGCATCGGGCGTGAAAGAGTAGGTTGTGGTNTTATTAGNNTCNAATNTAGGGGACCAGCTNCCTGTNATNCCATTGTTTGAGATGGTAGGNAATGTGATTTCAGTNCCAGCGCAGCTGTCGGGTATTTGTGTAAAATCTGGGATTGTGGGCTGTGTAATTACAACNGTCATGTCGGTAGCTGTAGCACAAAGTCCTGNATCGGGNNTGAANGTGTAGGTTGTTGTGTTGGTATTGTCNATTGAAGNCGGACTCCATGTCCCATTAATGCCATTNGTTGAAGTTGTGGGCAATGAGGGTATTGTTTCCCCNACACAAAAGGGTCCNATTTGTATAAAATCAGANATTTCATTTGGAATTACAGTTGCTGTTACGGGTGTTCTTATTCCAGTTTCACAGTCTTCATTGGAAGCNAAAACCCAAAAAGTGGTANTTGAAGTNAGTGTTGTACTGTACGAATTTCCCGTAAACAACAGTGTTCCTCCGTTTTGACTATCATACCACAAAACATCAGTTGTATTTGAGGTCGTTTGAAGCGTAACTGTTTCATTTTCACAAGCTGTTNCGGGAGTTGTAGATAAAACCTCTGGAGGACTAAAGCTCGTACTTGCAGAAATGTTCAGATCAGGATCGCCAGGCATTCCACCATANTCCACAACAAATCCAGTTGCCTCATAGCTACCTTGACCTGCAGTATTGTTCTTCAGGTCATTCCATGACCCCGCAAAACCAATATTAGGTGCGGTTATATGTGCATAGTCTTCATTACCANTATTGTTAGGTTCATTATTATTCCAATTACTATACATACCTGGAGCAGCGGATCCATTTTCATCTCCATTCCAGAAAACAATACCTGCTTCAGGTCCAGTCACCCATTTCCACACTCCTTCTGTTTGTGCATCGCTTCCTCCAATCCATCCAGTCCCGGGTGTTAGTTCTCCGCAAATTTGAGCTTCATCAGGATTTGTAATGGTTGCTAAATAGCCTTGTAGCCCATAATATTCCATGCCTTCCGCTAAAGCCTCAGCAGCAGTCCATGGAATAGCCTGAGATGGTATAAACTCATAATAATGCCCATTTAAAAAATTGGCTTCCCCAAAGGTTAATGAAAAAGTTTTTGGCCCCACGTTTACATTGTTACTAAAAAAAACAACATCATTAACAGCATTGATGATATCATTATAATCAATACTGGAACCACTTGCAGGGGACAAGGAAAGTTTAGCTTCTGTAGGGTCCCAACTGCTGTTTATATTTGAATGACTTCCTGTTAGAATCAATTGATCTTGCCCCAGGACAAAGCCTGTCGATATTTGAATATAAAACCCAGTTGCTGAGCTGCTATCAGGATCTACAATATCAAAGTCAGTGACAATATTTTGTTGGGTTTGTGGGCAATATATTTGATCACCAACCGCAGTTACAACAGGTGGCTCGGATTGTGAAAATACCGACCCCCCCTGAAATATGAAGTACAGGGTTATTAAAAAAGTTTGGGTAATCAAAAATCTTTTCAAAGGCACAAAAGGTTAGGTAAATAAAAAAACTAAAACAAGCTGAGTTTAATTTTTTCTTCAATTTCAAAATTAAATTATATCCATTAATTTACGATCTAATTGAACCATACATTTATTATACAAAAAATTAAAAATTAAAAGATGGTTTGTTGTTTTATTTTTTTGAAGCTTAAAGTTTATTTAACCAATTTTTTGCTGCAACCTCTTGATTGATAATTTTTGAGATTTCCTTTTTGTCAACTCTTATTTGTTGCATTGAATCTCTGTAGCGAAGTGTTACGGTATTGTCTTCAAGGGTTTGATGGTCTACAGTAACACAAAAAGGAGTTCCGATAGCGTCCTGACGTCGGTATCGTCTACCCACCGCATCCTTTTCATCAAAGATGACGTTAAAATCCCATTGTAAATCTTTTAATATGGTTTGAGCAATTTCAGGAAGTCTGTCTTTTTTAACAAGTGGCAATACAGCTGCTTTGTAAGGTGCCAATACAGACGGTATTTTTAAAACGGTTCTGCTTGAATTATTCTCTAAAGCTTCTTCTTGAAGACTGTTTGAAAATACAGCCAAGAACATCCGGTCTAAGCCGATAGAAGTTTCTAAAACATAGGGTGTATAGTTTTTATTTTCTTCAGGATCAAAAAATTGTAATTTTTTACCCGAATATTTTTCGTGTTGACTCAAATCGAAATCGGTTCTGGAGTGAATGCCTTCAAGTTCTTTAAAGCCAAAAGGAAATTTGAACTCAATATCTGCTGCTGAGTCAGCGTAGTGTGCCAGTTTTTCATGGTTGTGAAAACGGTAATTACTTTCGCCCATGCCCAAAGACAAGTGCCATTTTAATCGTGCTTGCTTCCAGTGATCGTACCACTTGGATTGGGTTCCTGGTTTGATGAAAAATTGCATTTCCATTTGTTCAAACTCTCGCATTCTGAAAATAAACTGCCTTGCTACAATTTCATTTCTAAAAGCCTTTCCCGTTTGTGCAATTCCAAATGGAATTTTCATACGCCCTGTTTTTTGAACGTTTAAAAAGTTCACGAAAATGCCTTGTGCCGTTTCTGGACGTAAGTATAAATCCATGGCGCTATCAGCTGAAGCGCCAAGCTTGGTTCCAAACATTAAATTAAACTGTTTGACATCGGTCCAATTACGACTGCCACTTACGGGGTCTGCAATTTCTAATTCTTCAATTAAAGCTTTTACGTCGGCTAAATCTTCTTCCCCTAAAGATTTTCCTAGACGCTTTAGTATGGCATCAATTTTTTTACGATAACCAAGTACTCGCTCATTGGTAGCTAAAAATTCAACTTCATCAAAACCCTCTCCAAAACGTTTTTTACCCTTTTTAGCCTCTTTTTCGATTTTCTGCTCAATTTTCGCGCAATAATCCTCAACAAGAACATCCGCCCTGTACCTCTTTTTAGAATCTTTGTTATCAATCATTGGATCGTTAAAAGCATCAACATGACCGGATGCTTTCCACGTGGTTGGGTGCATAAAAATCGCGGCATCTAAACCCACTATGTTGGTGTTCATTTGAACCATGGCTTTCCACCAATAGTCTCTTATATTTTTCTTTAATTCTACGCCGTTTTGACCATAGTCATAGACGGCACTTAGCCCGTCATAAACTTCACTGCTTTGAAAAACAAAGCCGTATTCTTTGGCATGGGATATAACTTTCTTAAAATGATCTTGCGGATTGTTCATTCTACAAAAATAGAAAACCCCTTTAAATTAACAGAAAAGAAGACAAGAAATATAAATATTTTTTTAAATTGATGTCATATGCTTTTCCAAAATACGGTATGTGTTTAAAGTAAAATGTGTTATTGGTAGATTATTTAATAAAAAACGGATATAGAGTTAAAGCTTGCGTTCAAAATATAAATAAGGTTAACCAAAATCTATAAGTTTGGCCACTATTGCAATTACTGACAGAGTGTTTCTTTAAAATTAAAATATATTGTTTCTTTGTAAGTACAAAGGGTGTTATGCATAAAACAATTCTTTACAGAACAGCTGTGATTTTCTTTATGGTTCTTTTTTTTCAGTGTGCCAACCGTGGAACGGCCAGTGGAGGAGAGAAGGACATCACTCCTCCAATTATTATTAGTGAAATGCCTGAAAACTTTTCAACCAATTTTAGCGGTAATGAAATTAAAATATATTTTGATGAGTATATCAAGCTAAAAAACATCCAGAAACAGTTGATTGTTTCTCCGCCCATGGATCCTCCAGCAGAGATAACACCCATGGGGTCAGCGAGCAAATACATCACCATTAAAATTCATGATACCCTACAANCCAATACGACTTATGCCTTTAATTTTGGCAATAGTATTGAAGATAATAATGAAGGAAATTTGTTTCCATTTTACAGGTATGTCTTTTCCACGGGGNCAACCATAGATTCTTTGTCNGTATCCGGAAGTGTTTCTGATGCTTTAGAGCGTGAGACACCAGATTTTGTTTCCGTGCTTTTACACGAAGTAGATTCTACTTATACGGATTCTATAATTTTCAAACAAAAGCCTAAGTATATTGGTCTTTCAGACAGTTTATCACAATTTTCAATTGAAAATTTAAAAGCTGGAGAATATCTTTTGACGGCCTTAAAAGAAGAGAATACAAATTACACTTACCAACCCAAAAAAGACAAGTTTGCATACCGAAGCGAATTTATCACAGTNCCGTCAGATACAGCATATGTATTAAAGCTTTTTGAGCAAGCCCCAGACTTTAAGTTTGTTAGGGCAAGAGAAATGGCTCAGGGTCGTATTGGTTTTGGCTACGAGGGCAATCCATTNCNNATGCGAATAAANAGGATTTCACCTCTGGCCGATTCAATTGCTTTTACAAGNTCTAAGGAACCTGAAAAAGACACCTTGAACTATTGGATGCGCCCAAGAAAGCTAGATGTTGATTCTTTATTATTTGAAGTTGCTTACTACGCTCAAAAGGACACTGTAAGTGTTAGAATTAAATCTTCAGAAAAAGATTCTTTAAGTTTCAAAGCCGTTTCTTCAACTTTAAAATTAAACACTTATTTCAAGTTAAACTCGAGTATTCCAATTGCTAATTTTGACTCCTCTAAAACCACTATCATGGACAAGGATTCCTTATTTCTTGATAGTGAATTAGCAATGGATTCCCTCAANAACACCCAGGCCAATTTAAAGTTTAATTTAAGTGAGGGGAATCGTTATAAAATCACTTTTTTACCAGGGGCATTTACCGATTTTTACGGGGCTAAAAATGATACTTTAAATTTCACTGCTTCAACTAAATTAATTTCTTCTTACGGAAATTTGAGGCTTGTTTTAAAAAATGCTTCGTATCCTGTTGTTGTTCAGATTGTTTCTACCACTGGAGCTGTAGAAGCAGAGCAATTTATTGAAGCATCAAAACCCATAGATTTTATTCATTTAAATCCAGGTAAATATTTTTTGAGAGCAGTCTTTGATACCAATAAAAATGGCCGTTATGACGCGGGGAATTTTCTTTTAAAAACACAACCAGAGCGGGTGAGTTATGCCAAAGAGGTTTTAGAAGTTCGTGCGGGTTGGGATGCTATAGAAGAATTTGTATTGGAAGATTAGCCTTTAAGGCTAGATTTAATCAATTCACGATTCATTCTCGCAATATTTTCCAAAGAGATGCCTTTAGGACACTCTACTTCACAAGCCCCTGTATTGGTGCAATTCCCGAAGCCTTCTAAGTCCATTTGTGCCACCATATTTTGAACGCGATCTGGTGCTTCGACCTGGCCCTGAGGAAGCAAGGCATATTGAGAGACTTTTGCGCCTACAAACAACATGGCTGATGAATTTTTACATGTCGCAACACAGGCGCCACAACCAATACAAGTGGCTGCGTCCATGGCTTCATCTGCCGCGTGTTTAGAAATCGGAATCGCATTTCCGTCTTGTGTATTTCCTGACGTATTTATTGAAATAAACCCCCCGGCGTGTTGTATGCGGTCAAANGCAGAACGATCGACCACCAAATCCTTGATAACTGGAAATGCTTCGGCCCTAAAAGGTTCAATAAAAATAGTGTCCCCATCTTTAAATTTACGCATGTGCAATTGACACGTTGTTACACGACGGTCGGGGCCATGGGCCTCCCCATTNATGTACAAGGAGCAAGANCCACAAATACCTTCACGGCAATCGTGATCAAACGCCACAGGCTCTTCCCCTAATTCAATAAGTTGAATATTTAATACGTCTAGCATTTCTAAAAAGGACATATCTGGAGAAATACCGCTAATAGGGTATTTAACGATCTTNCCTTTTTTGCGGGCATTTTTTTGACGCCATATTTTTAATGTCAAATTCATAACAATACTTATTTNTAGGACCGTTCTTTTACTTCAATATCTTCGTAGTTCAATGCTTCCTTGTGTAACTTGGCATCTTTCGGAGCGCCTTTGTATTCCCATGCCGATACAAATTGAAATTCTTTTCGTCTTTTTGCTTCACCTTCTTTTGTTTGGTGCTCTTCTCTAAAGTGGCCGCCAGCAGATTCTTCTCGAGCCAGTGCGTCTTTGGCAAACAATTCACCAAGCTCTAAAAAGTCGGCAACACGTCCTGCTTTAGCTAATTCCTCATTAAACTCATCTGANCTTCCAGGAACACGAACCTCCTTGTAAAAGGATTCTCTTAAAGCTGATATTTCTTCAATGGCTTCTTTTAAATCTTTTTCATTTCGTGCCATGCCACATTTATTCCACATAATTTTACCAAGTTTTTTATGGAAATAATCTACAGGCTTGGTTCCTTTGTTATTNATAAAGGCTTTGATTTGTTGGCGGACATTTGCTTCGGCTTCTTCAAACTCAATAGTATCTGTAGGAATTGGACCGGTTCGNATATCGTCGGCGAGATAATCTCCAATGGTNTAAGGTAAAACGAAATAGCCATCTGCAAGACCTTGCATCAAAGCAGAGGCTCCTAAACGATTTGCTCCGTGGTCTGAGAAATTAGCCTCCCCAATGGCATATAGGCCAGGGACGGTTGTTTGTAAATTATAATCAACCCAAATACCTCCCATAGTGTAATGAACTGCCGGGTAAATCATCATNGGTGTTTCGTAGGGGTTTTCATCAACAATTTTTTCATACATCTGNAATAAATTGCCNTATTTNCCTTTAACAACTTCTTTTCCTAAGGATTGTACAAGGCTTTCATCTTTTTCATCAAGGCCTTTGATNTAAACTTGTTCTTTTCCATAACGAACAATTGCAGCAGCGAAATCAAGATATACAGCTTCTCCAGTGGCNTTGACCCCAAATCCAGCATCACANCGTTCTTTAGCGGCTCTGGACGCCACGTCTCTNGGGACTAAGTTTCCAAAGGCGGGGTAACGCCTTTCTANGAAATAGTCGCGATCCTCTTCAGCAATGGCAGTTGGCTTTAGGGTTTTATTTTGAATTGCTTTAGCATCTTCTAATTTTTTTGGCACCCAAATACGCCCGTCATTTCTTAGGGATTCAGACATGAGGGTCAGTTTAGATTGGTGGTCTCCCGAAACTGGTATACAAGTGGGATGAATTTGTGTGTAACATGGATTTGCAAAGAAAGCACCACGTTTATGTGCTTTCCAAGCAGCAGTTACGTTACTGCCCATTGCATTGGTGGAAAGATAAAATACGTTTCCGTATCCTCCTGTTCCCAAAACCACAGCATGAGCAGAGTGGCGTTCAATCTCTCCAGTTATTAANTTCCGAGTGATAATGCCGCGGGCCTTTCCATCAACAATGACAACATCCAACATTTCGTGACGGTTGTACATTTTAATCTTACCGCGTCCAATTTGTCGGTTCATTGCCGAATAAGCGCCTAATAATAATTGTTGTCCGGTTTGTCCTTTGGCATAAAAAGTACGTGANACCAAAACCCCTCCAAAAGATCGATTGTCTAACAAGCCTCCGTAATCTCTCGCAAAAGGAACACCTTGAGCAACACATTGGTCAATAATATTAGTGGAAACTTCCGCCAGTCTATAAACATTGGCTTCACGTGAACGATAATCTCCGCCTTTTACAGTGTCATAGAAAAGCCTGTAAGTGGAGTCACCATCTCCTTGGTAATTTTTAGCCGCATTGATACCACCTTGTGCTGCAATGGAATGTGCGCGTCTTGGGGAATCCTGAAAGCAAAAAGCTTTCACATTGTATCCGAGCTCTGCGAGAGTCGCAGCGGCAGATCCGCCTGCCAGACCTGTTCCAACAACAATGACATCNATCAGTCTTTTGTTGGCAGGATTGACAAGGTTGATTTTATTTTTATGATTGGTCCATTTTANGGCGATGGGTCCNTCAGGGATTCCAGNTTTTAANTTGACAGAAAANGATTTGGGTTGTACTTTTTTTANAATTTCGTCAATATCAAAANTTTTAACTTTGGCAGCAAGTATCTTATTTTTTCTTTTGTGATTGGGGTCGGTTTCTTTAATGGGCTTTCTAGCNATGGATTTATGCCAGTTTGAATCCCAATCTTGTAGCTTACATTTAACTCCTGTACTTTTTTTAATAATCTTGGCTTTATTTGTTTTTGTGCATTTGTAGTAAAATCTAATGCAAACCATAAGCTCGTCGCTAGATAAATAGCTGTTTTTAGGCTTTCTATAATTTAATGAATATGTTATTTTTTTAGTCTTCATTTATATTACAGTAAAATTAATGATTTATTAAAAATAAACAAAAATTTGTAACACATTTTGTAACACATAAAAAACTAGTGGGCTATGTGATGGAAAATGGCTACAAAAATAAAGCCTAAAGGGATTGACAGTGCATATATTTTGCCAAAACTCTTTAGACCTTTGGTGTATTTATTATTTGCCCCAACTGATTGAAATGCAGAATTAAATCCGTGTAGTAAGTGTAGTGATAAAAATACAAAACCTACGCAATACAAGACCACACGCCAGAGCGGTATGAATTTATGTTGTAATTCTTCAAAGTATCTGAAATCACTACCATCACTTAGAAGTCCCGAAGTGTCTCCAATTATGTATTTTGTATTGATTTCTGGAATCCAAAAATCAATAAAGTGTATGACTAAAAAAACCAAAATAAAACCACCACTGTAAATCATATTTCTACTCATCCATGTTGAATTTGCGCTCCCTTTATTCATGGAATAAGACACTGTTCTAGAGGCCCTGTTTTTATATTCTAAAACAAATCCCATTAAGAAATGGAACACCACACCAAAAATTAATACAGGTTGTAATACAAATTGCACCAATGGGTTTGTGCCCATGAAGTGTGAAACAACATTAAATAGTTCTGAATCAAAAACAGATAATATATTAATGGCAAGATGTTGAAGAATAAAAACCATCAAGAAAAATGCGGACAAAGCCATGGCAATTTTTCTAGCGATCGAAGACTTCAAAAACTGACTCATAATAAAAATTATGTTTTAACTAGACAAAGGTACTTCACACTGCGCTTTTAGGCAATAGGTTTAACTATAAATTTTTATTATTTAGAATTTATATAAATAGAAACATTCGTTTTTTTAATTTGCATATAATTTTTTTAGCATCTAATTGAAAATATTTACATTTGGAAAAACCTAAAATATGAAGTACCACTCCATAGATTCCGCATTGTTTGTTAAAAACAGAATTAAGTTTGCGGCTCAAATGCAATCATCTGCCTTGGCTGTTTTCAATTCTAATGATGTTTTTAGTACGGGCGCTGACAGTACTTTGCCTTTTCACCAGCATCGCAATATTTTTTACTTAAGCGGCGTCGATCAAGAGGAAAGTATACTGATACTTTTTCCAGACGCTAAAAATTCAATGCACAAGGAAATTTTATTTTTGAAGGAAACCAATGAACACATAGCCATTTGGGAAGGGTCCAAGCTTAGTAAAAAACAAGCAACTGTGGTTTCTGGCGTTCAAACTGTTTATTGGTTGAGTGACTTTGATTCCATTTTTGATATACTCATGAAAGAGGCCGAAATCGTTTACTTTAATAATAACAACCACTATCGCAAGGCTGTGGAAATGGAAACGCGTGAAGATCGTTTTATAAAACGTATAAAATCTAATTACCCCAAACACAGAATTGAAAATAATTTTTCCATTATGGAATCGCTTCGCGGTGTCAAAGAACCAGAAGAGATTAAACTAATTCGAAAAGCTTGCAATATTACCGAAAAAGGTTTTCGACGTGTTCTGGGTTTTGTTAAGCCTGGTGTCATGGAATATGAAATCGAGGCAGAATATGTCCATGAGTTTTTAAAAGATAGATCTAAAGGATTTGCTTATACGCCCATTATTGGATCTGGCTATAATGCTTGTGTTTTACATTACATTGAAAACAATCAGCGGTGTAATGACGGTGATATGTTGTTGATGGATGTGGGTGCGGAGTATGCCAATTATTCCAGTGATATGACGCGCACCATCCCAGTCAATGGCCGTTTTACAGCGCGTCAAAAAGCGGTTTATCAAGCTGTTTTAAATGTTAAAAATGAAGCGACTAAAATGCTTGTTTCAGGGACACTTTGGGAAGCGTATCACAAAGAAGTCGGAAAAATAATGACTTCGGAACTATTAGGCCTTGGATTGCTTGACAAAGCGGCGGTTCAAAACCAAGATCCAAAAAAGCCTGCATATAAAAAATATTTTATGCATGGTACTTCACACCATATGGGCTTGGACACCCATATGGTGTGAAGTACCATGCATAAAATATTTTATGCATGGAACTTCACACCATATGGGTG
>NYVA01000023.1 GCA_002684355.1 Formosa sp. | reverse complement strand
TGATCCTAACGCTCAAGACGATATTATTACAACAGAGCTTCACCTTCCTGTTGGAAGGCCCATCCTATTTAAAATGCGCTCACAAGACGTACTGCACTCTGCCTACATGCCACATTTTAGAGCCCAAATGAATTGTGTTCCTGGTATGATTACGCAATTTGCCTTTACACCTACAATCACAACAGAAGAGATGCGCCTTAACCCCGAAATCTATGACAAGGTTAGCAACATCAATAAAATTCGAAATGAGAAAAGTATAAAGCTACAAGCCAAAGGCGAGGAACCTTTAGACCGTTACGAATTTGATTACCTACTGCTCTGCAATAAAATATGTGGAAAATCACATTACAATATGCAGATGAAAATTATTGTTGAAACCGAAGACAATTATAATGAGTGGTTAAAAGAACAGCGGTTATTTAAAAATTCATTGGTTCAAAACTAATTGCTAATTTTGTAATAGATAAAGACTATGTCAGCACACGCAGAAATCCATACACACGAAGACGATCACGGACATCATCACAAAGAGACTTTTGTCACAAAATACATCTTTAGTCAAGATCATAAGATGATCGCAAAGCAATATTTAATTACCGGCCTCATCATGGGGATTATTGGTATTTTAATGTCCTTACTCATGCGCATGCAAATTGCATGGCCTGAAGAACCCAATATCATTTTTAAAGCATTGCTTGGGAAATGGGCTGATGGCGGTGTCATGGATGCCGACATATATTTGGCACTGGTTACCATCCACGGCACCATTATGGTATTTTTTGTTTTAACAGCTGGGTTGAGTGGAACTTTTAGTAACCTTTTGATTCCCTTACAAATTGGCGCAAGAGATATGGCTTCTGGGTTTTTAAATATGGTTTCATTTTGGCTCTTCTTTTTATCGAGTGTTCTTATGGTGTGTTCATTCTTTGTTGAGGCAGGACCTGCCGCCGCAGGATGGACCATTTATCCGCCCTTGAGTGCCCTGCCTTTGGCACAAGGTGGTTCTGGCGCAGGAATGACGCTCTGGCTCGTCTCTATGGCTATTTTTATCGCTTCATCATTGCTAGGCTCTTTAAATTATATTGTCACTGTGATAAACTTAAGAACTAAAGGGATGTCCATGACAAGGTTGCCATTGACAATTTGGGCCTTTTTTATTACTGCAGTGATTGGGGTTATTTCATTTCCAGTTTTGTTATCTGCGGCATTACTTCTCATTATGGACAGAAGCTTTGGAACCTCATTTTTTCTATCGGATATTTTTATTCAGGGAGAAGTCCTACATTACCAAGGTGGGTCTCCAGTTTTATTTGAACACTTATTTTGGTTTTTAGGTCACCCTGAAGTTTATATTGTTTTGTTGCCAGCCTTGGGGATTACCTCCGAAGTCATTGCAACCAATTCACGCAAGCCTATTTTTGGTTACCGTGCCATGGTGGCTTCTATCATTGCCATTGCCTTTCTATCAACGATTGTTTGGGGGCACCATATGTTTATATCCGGAATGAATCCATTTTTAGGATCTGTCTTTACATTTACCACTCTTCTTATTGCGATTCCATCAGCAGTTAAAGCCTTTAACTACATCACAACCTTGTGGAAAGGAAACCTTCAAATGAACCCGGCTATGTTATTTTCTATTGGATTGGTTTCTACTTTTATTACTGGCGGACTGACCGGGATTATACTTGGGGACAGTGCCTTAGACATCAACGTACACGATACTTATTTTGTTGTAGCCCACTTTCATTTAGTGATGGGTATTTCAGCACTTTATGGACTCTTTGCCGGTGTTTACCATTGGTTCCCAAAAATGTTTGGTAGGATGTTAAATAAAAATTTAGGATACGTCCATTTTTGGGTGACAGCAGTTTGTGCTTATGGCGTGTTTTTCCCTATGCATTTTATCGGTATGGCGGGACTCCCAAGACGTTATTACACCAACAGTAATTTTCCACTTTTTGACGACACTCAAGACGTGCAAGTTCTCATTACTGTTTTTGCCTTAGTGGGAGGTTTGGTTCAATTGGTTTTCTTATATAATTTTGTTCACAGTATGTTTTACGGTAAGAAAACCGAGCAGAATCCATGGCGTTCTAATACGCTTGAATGGACAGCTCCTATTGAGCATATGCATGGAAACTGGCCAGGAAAAATTCCGCATGTGCACCGTTGGGCATACGATTACAGCAAGCCCGGGTATGATGATGATTTTGTGCCTCAAAATATTCCTCTTAAAAAAGGGGAGGAAGAACTACAACACTAACTGTTCGTTATTTCCTAATATCTTTAAAAAGCCTTATGCATTAGCGTAAGGCTTTTTCTTTATATTTGTTATTATGAATCAGCATCTTGACCCAACAGACGAAAATTTATCTTCAGAAGAGCAAGACTTAGAAAAGGNATTAAGGCCCTTNACNTTTGATGATTTTTCTGGGCAAGCACAGGTGCTTGAAAATTTACAAATATTTGTAAAAGCGGCTGTAGAACGTGAAGAAGCCCTAGATCACACCCTTTTTCATGGACCCCCAGGTCTTGGTAAGACAACCTTGGCCCATATTTTAGCAAATGAACTCAACGTTGGCATTAAAGTGACCTCTGGTCCTGTTCTTGACAAACCTGGTGACCTTGCCGGTTTGTTAACCAATTTAGAAGAACGAGATGTTTNATTCATTGACGAAATTCACCGCTTAAGTCCTATTGTTGAAGAGTATTTATATTCAGCAATGGAAGACTATAAGATTGATATTATGATTGAATCGGGTCCTAATGCTCGTACGGTCCAAATTAATCTAAACCCTTTTACACTTGTAGGAGCGACTACGCGTTCCGGTTTGCTCACCGCACCCATGCGCGCCCGTTTTGGAATCAGCAGCCGTTTGGAGTATTACTCCACGGAACTNCTCTCAACAATTCTTCAGCGCAGCGCTCAAATTNTAAAGGTNCCTNTTAGCTTTGAGGCNGCCATTGAAATTGCNGGCCGCAGTCGCGGAACCCCAAGAATTGCAAATGCGTTATTGAGGCGTGTCCGAGATTTTGCTCAAATAAAAGGCAATGGAAATNTTGATATTGAAATTGCCAAATTTGCATTGAAANCTTTAAATGTAGACGCACACGGANTGGATGAAATGGACAATAAAATATTGACCACAATTATCGATAAATTTAAAGGNGGCCCTGTAGGGATTACTACCATTGCNACTGCGGTGAGTGAAAGCCCAGAAACGATAGAAGAGGTNTATGAGCCCTTTCTTATCCAACAAGGATTTATCATGCGCACGCCTAGAGGCCGTGAAGTCACAGCGTTAGCCTACAAACACCTTGGTCGCCAAAAAGGAGACTATCAAACAGGATTGTTTTAGAAATGTCAAAAAAGGCGGTTTATGCACAAAGCATTAAATCCGAAGCCAAGCGCCTTGGGTTCTTATCTTGTGGCATAAGTAAAGCTGAATTTTTGGAGGAAGAGGCCCCGCGTTTGGAGTCTTGGCTCCATCAAAATAAGCATGGCAAAATGTACTATATGGAGAACCATTTTGACAAGCGCTTGGATCCAACCCTGTTAGTTGAAGGTTCCAAAAGCGTCATTTCATTGACCTACAATTATTACATAGATAAACCTCAGCAAGACCCCAATGCTCCAAAAATTAGCAAATATGCATATGGGTTAGATTACCATTATGTCATAAAAGATAAATTGAATCAACTTTTAGAATTTATTAAAGAGGAAATTGGAGATGTACACGGCCGTGCATTTGTTGATTCTGCACCCATTATGGAAAAGGCGTGGGCTAAAAAATCGGGCTTGGGATGGATTGGTAAAAACAGTAATTTAATCACACAAAAAGTGGGATCTTTTTATTTTATTTCCGAACTTATTGTCGATTTAGATTTAGAAGTAGATCATGCTGTAACAGACCACTGTGGCAGCTGTAAAGCTTGTATTGATGCCTGCCCCACAGAAGCAATTACAGAGCCTTTTCAAGTAGACGGCAGTAAATGCATTTCATATTTTACTATTGAGTTAAAAGATAATATTCCAAACGAAATGAAAGGAAAACTCGACCATTGGGCGTTTGGCTGTGATATATGTCAAGACGTATGCCCTTGGAATCGTTTCTCAAAACAACATAGCGAGCCGCTGTTCAATCCAAAGCCAGAATTGCTTTCAATGACAAAAAACGATTGGGAAGAAATCACTCAAGAAACCTTTAACAAGGTATTTAAAAAATCTGCTGTAAAGAGAACCAAATACACTGGTTTAAAGCGGAATATTAAATTTTTAAAAGAATAATCCCAATCACGCGTATCAAATATAACCCTAACTTTGTATCTTTAATAATTAAAATTTATTATGTCAAAACGCACTAGACACGAACTTGAGGCTCTTGCTTACCATGCCAAGCCAAATCCAGGTAAAATACAAGTCGTACCCACTAAAAAATACGCTACTCAGCGTGATTTGTCTTTGGCTTATTCACCAGGCGTAGCGGCGCCTTGTTTGGAAATTCAAAAAAATCCTTCAGAAGCCTATAAATATACCTCCAAAGGGAATTTGGTNGCTGTTATTTCCAATGGAACAGCGGTTTTAGGATTNGGGAATATTGGTCCTGAGGCTTCAAAGCCTGTTATGGAAGGGAANGGACTTTTATTNAAAATTTTTGCAGATATTGACGTATTTGATATTGAGNTTGACACTGAAAATNTTGATGAATTTATNNCAACGGTTAAAAATATAGCNCCCACATTTGGAGGCATTAATTTAGAAGATATCAAAGCNCCTGAAGCTTTTGAAATTGANAAACGGCTCAAAGNAGAATTAAATATCCCAGTGATGCACGATGATCAACATGGGACAGCCATTATTTCTGCTGCTGCGCTTCTCAATGCGCTTGAATTGGCGCAAAAGAAAATTGATAATGTGCAAATTGTGGTCAGTGGGGCTGGAGCTGCTGCCATTTCTTGTACAAGGCTATACAGGTCATTTGGCGCCAAACGCGAAAACATTGTGATGTTAGATAGTAAAGGAGTAATTCGCCAAGATCGAGAAAATTTAAGCACTCAAAAGGCTGAATTTGCTACTTCTAAAGACGTAAATTCTTTGGAAGATGCAATGGTGGGTGCCGATGTTTTTATAGGTCTTTCTGTAGCAGATTTGGTTACACCAAAAATGCTGAAAACCATGGCCGATAAACCTGTTGTCTTTGCCATGGCCAATCCAGACCCAGAAATCAAGTACAATTTAGCTGTAAAAACGCGCGATGATATCATCATGGCGACTGGGCGAAGTGATACACCAAACCAAGTTAACAATGTATTGGGTTTTCCTTTTATATTTAGGGGCGCTTTGGATGTGCGCGCTACAACCATTAACGAAGCCATGAAAAAGGCGGCCGTTATTGCTCTTGCGGATTTAGCCAAGGAACCTGTTCCAGAACAAGTTAACATTGCTTATGGAGAAATGCGCCTTGCTTTTGGTAGTGATTATATCATTCCCAAACCTTTTGATCCCCGCTTAATTGCAAAAATTCCGCCAGCGGTTGCCAAGGCAGCTATGGATAGCGGTGTGGCTCAGTCACCTATTTTAGATTGGGATAAATATGAAGGAAGATTGTTAGACCGCATGAATGTAGATAATAAAATTGTACGTTTGTTGTTTGATCGTGCCAAAACAAAACCTAAGCGGGTGGTATTTGCTGAAGCGGATCAGTTGGATGTCCTAAAAGCGGCACAAATTGTATACGAAGAAGGCATTGCGCATCCTATTTTATTGGGGAATAAAAGACAAATTGAGAATCTCAAGGAAGAATTAGAATTTGATGCTGACGTGCCTATTATAGACCCTAAGGACTCAGCTAACAAAGAACAGAAAGACAAATACGGGGGAGTGTTTTGGGAACAGCAAAAACGCAGTGGTCAAACGCTCTTTTCTGCCCAAAAACTCATGCGTGAGCGCAATTACTACGCCGCCATGATGGTCAATGAAGGGGATGCCGATGCTTTGATAACAGGCTATTCTAGGAGCTACCCTTCCATTGTAAAGCCGATGTTGGATTTAATAGGATTGGCACCTGGTTCTACAAGAATTGCGACAACCAATGTGATGATAACTCAGCGGGGTCCGATGTTTTTAAGTGATACGGCCATCAATACCAACCCTTCGGCACATGATTTGATTAAAATTACCCAAATGACTTCTGGTGTTATGAAAATGTTTGGTATTAAACCAGTTATGGCCATGCTGTCTTATTCAAACTTTGGATCTTCTAAAGATCAAACAGCCACTAAGGTTAGAGAGGCGGTTGCTTATTTACACCGCCGCCATCCCGATTTGTCCGTAGATGGGGAGCTGCAAACAGATTTCGCTCTTAACAGTAATCTCCTAAAGGCTAATTTTCCATTTTCAAGGCTCGCCAACAAAAAAGTGAATGCCTTAATTTTCCCAAACTTAGAGTCGGCTAACATTACCTACAAATTGCTGAAAGAGCTCAACAACGCTGAATCTATTGGACCCATTATGATGGGGCTTAAAAAACCGGTTCATATCATCCAATTTGGGGCCAGTGTGGATGAAATTGTAAACATGACTGCTGTGGCTGTAATCGATGCACAACAAAAGCAGAAGCAATAAAAAATAGGCCCACCGATTTTCGTCTCATAATTTATGATAATTTTATTACATTTGAGGCTCTAATATTCAAAAGATGATTACTCAAGTTAGAGGTAGATTAGTTGAAAAGTCGCCCACAGCGGTGGTCATTGACTGCAACGGTATTGGGTATTTTATTCATATATCCCTACATACATTTTCTCAGTTGACAGATAATGAGTCAATTAAGCTCTTGACACATTTACAGGTCAAGGAAGATTCACATCAGCTTTATGGCTTTTCAACAGCAATGGAGCGTGAAATTTTTAGGCTTTTGATATCCGTCAGTGGCATTGGAACCAATACCGCAAGAACGATGTTATCTTCCTTAACGCCGAAACAAGTTCGAGAAGGCATTGCGTCTGAAGATGTTGCTTTAATTCAATCTGTTAAAGGAATTGGACTTAAAACAGCGCAGCGTGTGATCATTGACCTTAAAGATAAGATTTTAAAAATTTATGATATTGATGAAACTCTTTCACTTTCAAACAATACAAATAAAGATGAAGCGTTATCTGCATTGGAAGTATTGGGGTTTGCGAAAAAGCAAAGTGAACGTATCGTTGTGAAAATATTGAGCGACACTCCAGATGCTTCTGTAGAGTTTCTCATAAAAGAGGCTTTAAAAAATCTTTAAGTATTGAAAATCATCAACTCTAAAATAGTTTTGAAACGTCCTTTTCTTGTGGCAGTTTTGCTGACTTGTACATACTTTGTTTGGGGACAACAGCCAGCAGTGGTTAGAGACTCTATCTCTACCACTTTTTCTTTTAGAAACTTAGAGATTCCAAACCCCAGCAGTATTGTCAGTCAATACACTTACGACCCAATAACGGACCGTTACTATTACACTTCCAAAATCGGCGAATATAACATAAACTACCCTGTTATTCTAAGCCCACAGGAATTCCAAGAACTTATACAAACTGAAAACTTAAAACTTTATTACAAAGAAAAAATTGACGCCTACAAAGGATTAAAAGACGGCGATGAAGCTGCTAGGAAAAATTTAATTCCAGATCTTTATGTGAATAATAAATTCTTTGAATCAATTTTTGGGAGTAATGTTATTTCCATTGTGCCCCAAGGCTCCGTTGAAATGGATCTCGGTGTGATGTATACAAAGCAAGAAAATCCTACCTTTTCTCCTAGAAATCAAAGTAATTTTACTTTCGATTTTGACCAGCGTATCAGTTTAAGCCTTATGGGTAAAATTGGGACTCGGCTTCAAGCGAATTTAAATTATGACACCCAATCAACCTTCGATTTTCAGAATATTTTTAAACTAGATTTTGACCCTGCAGTCGATGGTGGAGAGGATAATATACTCCAGAAATTAGAAATTGGAAATATCAGTATGCCGCTAAACAGTTCCCTAATTAGTGGGGCACAGTCCTTATTTGGAGTTAAGACCGAACTACAATTTGGTAAAACTCGTATCACAGGCGTTTTTTCTGAACAGCGTTCTGAAACACGTAACATAGTAGCGCAAGGAGGTGGCACCCTTCAAGAATTTGATTTATTTGGCTTGGATTATGACGAAAACAGACACTTTTACTTGGGTCATTACTTCAGAGAAAACTACGATAAAGCGCTTGAAAATTATCCCTTTATAAATTCTCAGGTTCAGATTACCAGGATTGAGGTTTGGGTTACCAATCGCACCAACCAGACGCAAAACATTCGAAACATCATAGCGGTACAAGATCTTGGAGAGTCTTCAAGAATAGGATTGACAGCCCCGCCTGCAGGTTTTGTAAACGTTGGACCAGGTGCTTATCCCGACAATTCAAACAATGCTTTTGACCCCACCATCATTGGAGGTTCAGGCTCTCAACTCACGGAGGCAATTAGAGACATTGCCAACGCTGAATCTGGTTTTTTAGTCAACGGTGTCAATGAAGGCTTTGATTATGGTAAATTAGAAAATGCCAGAAAATTAAATCAGAACAGTGAGTATACCGTCAACACTCAATTGGGGTATATTTCTCTAAATCAGCGGCTTCAAAATGATGAAGTTTTGGCAGTGGCCTATCAATTTACGGTTGGTGGTCAGGTTTATCAAGTTGGAGAGTTTGCCAATGACGGTGTCAATGCAACCGATGTCAATACCAATGTCAATAACGGTAATCAAATTGTAAACAACCAAAGTTTGGTATTGAAAATGTTGAAAAGTCCAGTAACAAATGTCGATCAGCCTATTTGGGATTTAATGATGAAAAATATTTACAGTACAGGTGCTTATCAACTCTCGCAAGAAGATTTTAAATTGAATATTTTTTACAATGAAACCGCTTCCTTAAACTATATAACCCCTGTGAGTGGGACGCCTTTTCCAATACCTCTTGGCAATGCAGACCCCATTAATGAGATTCCATTAATTCGACTCTTTAATTTTGACCGTTTAAACTACAACAACGACCCACAAAATAAAGGCGATGGCTTTTTTGACTTCGTTCCTCAAATCACGCTGATACCTGAAAATGGAAAGATTATTTTCACAAAAGCGGAACCCTTTGGAAGTTATTTATTTGAAACCTTGCGTCTGGATCCATCTGAATCTTATGAATCCGATGAATCCATACCAGGAAATTACAATGCTAACCAATCTAAATACGTATACAGATCTTTGTACAGCAGCACTAAAACAGCGGCACTCCAAGACAGTGAAAAAAATAAATTTCGAATTCGTGGCCGTTATAAATCTACAGCAGGCTCCGGAATTCCCATTGGTGCTTACAACGTCCCCAGGGGCTCTGTAAAAGTTACTGCAGGGGGCCGCGTTCTAATTGAAGGGGTTGACTATACAGTCAATTATCAAATCGGTACGGTTCAGATTTTAGACCCTTCCTTGCAGAGCTCCAATACACCGATTCAAGTTTCTGTTGAAAACAATGCGGTTTTTGGACAGCAAACAAAACGCTTTACAGGCTTTAATATAGAGCATCAATTCAATGAAAATTTTGTATTGGGAGGAACGCTACTTAATTTAAACGAAAGACCGATCACACAAAAAGCAAATTATGGTACAGAGCCTATCAATAATACCATCTTTGGCTTGAACGGAAATTATTCCACTGAAGTGCCATTTCTTACCCGAATGGCTAATAAATTGCCCAATATAGACACGGATGTGACCTCTAATTTGTCGGTTCGTGGGGAGTTTGCTTACTTGAAGCCTGGGGCTCCAAAGGGAACGGACTTTAACAGTGAAGTAACCTCTTATATTGACGACTTTGAAGGTAGTCAAAATGGCATCAGCTTGCTCAGTCCCCAGTCTTGGTTTTTGTCGAGCCGCCCCAAAGCCTTGGGCCGTGTTTACACCCAAGGGAGCGAGGATGATAATGGATATCAAAATGGTTTTGACCGGGCTTTGTTAAATTGGTATACTGTGGATCCTATTTTTTACAGCTCTCAACGCCCTGGTGAAATTACGGACAACGATGTTTCTAATTTATATACAAGACGAATTTTTATTGATGAACTATTCCCTGAGGTGGATTTGGTTACCGGGCAATATTCCGTTATAAATTCTTTGGACTTAGTTTACAGGCCAAATGAACGTGGGCCATATAACTACCAATCTGGTGCTGAAGACGGTGTCTTAGAAAATCCTCAAAACAGTTGGGCAGGTATATCGAGGCAATTGACCTCTACGGACTTTGAACAGGCCAATGTGGAATATATAGAATTTTGGTTGATGGATCCTTTTCTAGATAATCCATCGAACCCTGGAGGTAAACTTGTATTAAACCTTGGGAATATTTCTGAGGATGTCATTAAAGACGGCACAAAACAGTATGAAAATGGCCTGCCTGAAGATGGGGATATCAGTTTATTACCACAGACTGCCTGGGGTACTGTAAACCCTCAAAATCAATCTTTAATTTACGCTTTTTCTTCTCAAGGTCAAGAACGTGACAATCAAGATGTTGGTTTGGATGGTTATGATGATAGTGAAGAAGCCAGTGCAGATTCAAGATTTTCTGTTTTTTCAAATTTATCCGATCCAGCCAATGACAATTATGCATATTTTTTGAACACAACTGGGGATATTTTTGAGCGGTATAAATATTACAACGGTCTGGAAGGGAACTCTCCTGATGTCTTTACAGAAACCAATCGCGGCTCAACAACCCAGCCTGATGTAGAAGACATCAACAGAGACAATACCATGAACACCATTGATAGCTATTACGAATATGAAATTGATATCAATACAGCCGCACTTAATAATACCAATAATCCTCTTATCGTAGATCGTAAAACAGTTGCGAACATCACCCTGCCTAATGGATCTTCATCAGGAAATATCAATTGGTATCAATTTAGGATTCCTCTTACAGCTTATACTAACGCCGTTGGTGGGATTTCTGATTTTAGATCCATTCGTTTTACAAGGCTATACTTGGAAGATTTTGCAGAAACAACTGTTTTTAGATTTGGAACTTTTGACCTGGTCAGAAGTGATTGGAGGCGTTTTCAGCAGTCTTTGGACGAAGAGTCCGATGCTGCTACTTTATTAGAACCCACTGTTTTTAGCGTTGGGATCGTTGGCATCCAAGAGAATGATGGCAGCTATGTGTCTCCTCCTAGTGTTCAGCGCGAGCAATTGAACAATAATAATACCATTGTCCGCCAAAATGAACAGTCCCTAGTTGTTGATGTATGTGATTTGGAAAGAAGCGATTCAAGGGCTGTTTTTAAGAATATCAATGTGGACATGCGCCAGTATAAAAAGGTCAAAATGTTTATTCATGCGGAGGATGGAGAGTCCAATAGCTTCCAACAAGGAGATTTGGTTGCTTTTGTTCGAATGGGGAATGATTTTACACAAAACTATTATCAATTAGAGATCCCATTAAGAAAATCTTCTGGTGCTGTAGGGGCTTCCGAATCCGAAGTTTGGCCAGAATTAAATGAGCTTAATATCCCTTTAGAATTGCTTGAGAAAATCAAGTCTTTAGGGATCAGTGAAGGGACTTTAAGTAACGAAGACCCTACTTTTTATAATGTTATTGATGGGGAACTACAAGAAACGTCTGTAGATGGCTTTTCGCCCTTTTCCTTAGGAGTTAATTCTTCTCAAACCGAAACCCCATTTGAACAGCGGATTGCTATAAAGGGAAATCCGAATTTTGGAGAGATCCGATCGTTGATGATTGGTGTTAAAAACATTGGGTCCAACGATTTGTGCGCAGAGGTTTGGTTTAATGAACTTCGCATTGCGGATATGGATAATGAGGGGGGGTGGGCCACCATCATGAGCATGGATTCAAACATTGCTGATTTCATGAATGTGAATGCCAACATAAAACGCAGTACTACCGGATTTGGAAATCTAGATCAAGGTCCCAATGAGCGCAGCCGTGAGGACTTAAAACAATACGATGTGGTTGCCAATATGAACGTGGGACAATTATTGCCAAAAAAATGGGGCTTGCAAATACCTTTTAATTATGGTCAGAGTGAGACATTGATTACCCCAGAATATGACCAACAATACAAGGATTTAAAATTGCAAAGTCGAATGGATGCTGCTGAGAACAGTGAGGATAGGGCGCGCATCCTGTCACAATCCGAAGATTACACCAAACGACAAAGCATTAACCTGATTGGCGTAAAAAAGCAACGAACTGGAGATGCCGAACCAAGACTCTATGACGTTGAAAATTTAACATTTAATTATTCTTACAACGAAGTACAACACCGCGATTTTGAGATTAAAAATGCTTTAGATCAAAATGTGCGTGTCGGTGCCAACTACAGTCACAGTTTCCAACCACTAAATTTTGAACCTTTCAAGAAAAACGATTCTCTTTTCACGGGGCGTTATTGGAAAATTTTAAAAGAATTTAATTTGAATTTATTGCCCACAAGTTTGACAATTAATTCAGATATCAACAGACAATTTAACAGTCAAAAATTTAGAGATGCCGATTTGGGCGCTAGCAACCTTGTGATTGATGAATTGATTCGTAGAAATTACACCTTTGACCTTCAGTACACTATCAATTTCCAGTTGAGTAAGGCCTTGAGTCTGAATTTCACGTCATCAAACAACCATATTGTACGAAATTATTTCATCAACGATGATTTGAATGGCGATCAAGACCCAGACTTAGACATATGGGACCGCTTTTTCGATTTCGGAGACCCCAACCGCCACACCCAACAGCTAGGAATCAACTATGCATTGCCGCTGAATAAGATTCCTACTTTTGATTTTATCACTGCTAACTATTCTTACACAGGGGATTTTCAATGGAACAAAGGCTCCGATCTTTTTGGTCAACTCAATGTTGACGGCCAAACTTATAATTTAGGGAACTCTATTTCCAATGCCAACCAGCACAACTTTAACAGTTCCTTTGACATGCGAAAACTGTACCGCTACTTGGGTGTAAAAAAATCGAGTTCAAAGCGATCTTCAAGAGGACCATCTTCGCGTTCTGGATTTAATACAAGCAATGATGAAACTCCAAAACGAAATTCAAAAAAGAAATTTAAATTAAAAGATGTTGGAATTGGTTTACTTACAAGTATCAATAGGATGCAACTAAATTATGCTGAAAACAACAGTTCGTTTTTACCAGGATATTTACCTACTCCTGGCGCTATGGGCACGATACAACCAACTTTGGGATACACGCTAGGAAGTCAAAGAGATGTCCGTTATATCGCTGCTCAAAATGGCTGGCTTACAACCTTTGATCAGTTCAATCAGCAATACACCGAGACACACAATGAAAACTTGGATTATGCCATCAATACAGAGCTCATCAAAGATTTAAAAATTGATTTTACGGGTGGTAAAACATATGCTACAAACTTTACCGAAAACTTTAACACCATTGACACCAATAGTGATGGTTTTAGTAACAGTTATAATTCGCTCATCCAAAATACTTTTGGTAATTTTAACATTTCCACCTCACTCATACGTACTGCATTTAGTAAAAGCGATGAAATAAATTCGGCTGCATTTGAAGATTTTAAAAGTAACCGTTTGGTAATTGCAAAACGATTGGCAGATAATTTTTATGGACCTTCATCTTACGCCAATGATACTGATGGATACCCATTAGGATTTGGGAAAAACAGCCAGGCTGTTCTACTTCCAGCATTTTTGTCTGCTTATACTGGTAAAGGAGCAAATGAAGTCAGCCTAAGCGCCTTTAGAGACATACCGATTCCTAATTGGACTTTAAAATACACTGGATTAATGAGAAATAAATGGTTTAAAAAGAATTTTAGACGTTTTTCAATAACCCATGGCTACAGGGCTTCCTATACCATCAATCAATTTAGGACGAACTTGGACTATGAAGCTGCCGACCCTTCCTTAGATTATGCATCTCAAGACCCCAATGTTCTGGACCAGTCGGGAAATTATAAAGCCCAAACTTTGTTTAGTAATGTCAACTTAGTAGAACAGTTTAGTCCACTTGTTAAGTTGGATTTTGAAATGAAAAATTCGATTAAATTTTCTACAGAAATAAAAAAAGATAGAAGCTTGTCCATCAGTTTTGACAACAATTTATTGACTGAGATTCAAGGCTATGAGTACATTCTTGGTATAGGATATCGCATTAAAGATTTAAGAATACGATCCAAACTTGCAGGGCCTCGAAAAATTGTAAAAAGTGACTTGAACATGAAAGCAGATATTTCTGTCAGAAACAACAAAACCATTATCCGCTATTTGGATTTAGATAACAATCAAATCAGTGCAGGGCAAACCATTTGGAGTATAAAGTATGCTGCAGACTATGCTTTTAGTAATAATTTGACCGCGATTTTTTACTTTGATTATGCTTTTTCTGAATATGCTATATCGACCGCTTTTCCGCAAACAACCATCCGCTCTGGATTTACCTTGCGTTACAATTTTGGAAACTAATTTTAAACACAAAAAAAATGAATATCCCAGAAGAATTAAAATACACAAAAGACCACGAATGGATTCGTATTGATGGCGAAATCCTAACCATTGGCATTACAGATTTTGCTCAAAGTGAATTGGGTGATATTGTTTATATAGAAGTCGACACATTAGACGAAACCCTTGAAGCGGAAGCCATTTTTGGAACGGTTGAAGCGGTTAAAACAGTGTCGGATTTGTTCCTGCCAGTGTCCGGAGAAATTATTGAATTCAACGAGGCCCTTGAAGATGCTCCAGAGCAAGTCAATGAAGATCCATATGGGTCCGGATGGATGGTCAAAGTCAGGTGTGAAGATTTATCGGAAATTGAAAGCCTTATAGATGCTTCAGAATATAAGGCCTTAATTGGTGGTTAAAAAACTAACATTAACAGCAGCCGGAGTCTGTTATATGTTACTGCTTATTATTGGGAGCCTTTCAAATTTAACAGACGTTCCAAAGCGAAGCATAGAATTCCAAGATAAAATTATACATTTTACAGCTTATGCGTTGTTATGCTTTGTATTATTTTTAATGTTTGAAAGCTATAAAATAAGAAACACTTTAAAATATAGCATTTTGGTTTCTATTGTCTTTGGCACGGTAATTGAATTTTTACAAGCAAATCTTACATCTTATAGGGCGTTTGATATTTTTGATATTATAGCAAATGTTACAGGAATTTTGATTATATCCAAATTGATTGCCTTAAATAAACTGCTCATTGTTAAAAAACTAGAAACATTTATGTAGTTCTATAAATTTTATTTAATTTAACCCCGCATAAACAAACCCAATGGAATCAAAGAAAAACCCAAAAGCAGACGTCAGTAGAAATGGATCTATCTATTTCGCTGTAGGTTTGGCATTGATGTTATTTTTAACATATTCTACGTTAAACTGGAAAACCTACGACAAATCGGATATCGATATTGGCAAGTTAAACCTTGACAATGAATTGGAAGAAGAAATCCCCATCATTGAGCAAGTGATCCCACCACCACCACCTCCTCCTCCTCCAGCGGCCCCAGAAGTCATTGAAGTAGTTGAAGACGAAGAAGAAGTTGAAGAAACTGTCATTGAATCAACGGAAACTGATCAAGATGAAGAGATAGAGGTCGAAGAAATTGAAGTCGAAGAGTTTGTTGAAGATGTTGAAGTGCCATTTGCAGTCATTGAAAACGTACCGGAATATCCAGGCTGTGAGCGCGGTTCTAATGCCGAAAAAAGAAAATGCATGTCGGATAAAATTGCCAAATTTGTTCAACGCAAGTTCAATACCGATTTGGCTGGAGATTTAGGTTTATCTGGAAGACAACGCATTAGTGTGATCTTTAAAATTGATAAAAACGGAAATGTAGTAGGTGTGCGTTCAAGAGCACCACACCCTAGACTGGAAAAAGAAGCGGCCCGCGTGATTAATATGTTGCCCAAGATGAAACCTGGACGGCAAAGAGGTAAGCCAGTAATTGTACCTTATTCCTTGCCTATTACTTTCCAAGTTCAAGATTAATTTTTTAAAAAGCTTTTGATTTAAAAACATCCCGCTAATTGCGGGATGTTTTATTTTAAATATAGATAGTTTTTGTCGTAATCAATTACTGCATTTCCCTTTTTTAACACATTGGCTCCAATAATGCCATCTACTTCCGCTAAATCAGCCGATTTAAAAGCCCTATTAATGGGGTTTAAATCTATACAAGCGATGTTGCATGTTTCAAACACCCATTGGCCGATACGCAGTTTGTTGTTTTTAGAAATCTTTGTTTCAATTTCTTCTGGTCCAGCCCCATGCGCATTTATTTTTTGAGGTTCAATATCAAGCCTAAATTTTTCAATCGCATTTTGTGCAACAAAAGTTGTGGAGGCACCAGTATCTAAAACAAACCAACCTTTTGTGTTGTTTATTTTAGCGACAATTTTATAGTGATTACTAGAAATTAGATGCAATTTAATTTTGTAGAAATCCTTTTGATTTAAAAACTCTTTTAATGAAGTACTTTTTTTCAAGGCTTATTATTTTTGACAAAGATAGCATTCAAAATAGTATTTTTGTACTGTGATTTTAACAGACACCCATACACATCTTTATAGCGAAGCTTTTGACATGGATCGTGATCAAATGATTGAAAGAGCTTTAGAAGCTGGAATTTCAAGATTTTATCTACCGGCCATAGACTCGAGTTATACTGAAAGCATGTATGCGTTGGAGCGGAAATACCCCAACCACGTTTTTTTAATGACGGGGTTGCATCCCACCCATGTAAAACACGACTTCAAAGTCGAATTAGCCCATGTGAAAGAAAATCTTGAGCAGCGAAAATTTGTTGCCATTGGAGAAATTGGAATCGATTTGTATTGGGATAAAACTAGCTTAAGGCAACAACAAGAAGCCTTTTGTTTTCAAATTCAATTGGCCAAGCAGTACAAATTGCCTATTGTCATTCATTGCCGAGATGCGTTTGAGGAAGTTTTTGAAATTTTAGAAGCTGAAAAGTCAGATGACTTGTTCGGGATTTTTCATTGTTTCACAGGAACTTTAGCGCAAGCCCATCGTGCTATTTCATGTAATATGAAACTTGGTATTGGAGGTGTTGTAACCTTTAAAAATGGAAAAATTGATCAATTCTTATCTAAAATTGATTTGTCACATATTGTTTTGGAAACCGATGCACCCTATTTATCTCCAGTGCCCCATCGTGGAAAGCGAAACGAAAGTGCTTATTTGTTAAATGTACTTAACAAGGTTGCCGTTATTTACGGAATGGATAAACAAGACATCGCGGAGATTACAACTAATAACGCTTTGGATATTTTTAAAACCTAACAAAATGCACCCAAAAATACTATTGATTTATACAGGTGGGACCATAGGTATGGTCAAAGCGGCAGATAAAGAAATACTTCAACCTTTTGATTTTGATAGCCTGCTTAAAAATATACCTGAACTGAAACTTTTACAATGTGAAATTGAAACAGTTTCTTTTGATGACCCTATTGATTCCTCAAATACCACCCCAGCTCATTGGGTTTATTTGGCAGATATTATAGAAAGACACTACCACAGCCACCAAGGCTTTGTGGTACTGCATGGCAGTGATACCATGAGTTATTCTGCTTCTGCCTTGAGTTTTATGTTGGAAAATCTAAACAAGCCAGTGATTTTTACTGGCTCTCAGCTTCCTATTGGAGATTTGCGTACAGATGCCAAAGAAAACCTCATTACCGCCATTCAACTAGCCAGTTTACAAGATAAAAATAAGCCCGTGATCAAAGAAGTAGGCTTGTATTTTGAATACAAATTGTTCAGAGGTAACCGCACCACCAAAATCAATGCAGATCATTTTAAAGCTTTTGCATCTAAGAATTTTCCGCCCCTTGTCACGTCTGGTGTTAAGTTAAACATACGCCGTGAAGTGCTTTTTAAAGGTCCGTCCAGTAAAGGATTAAATATTCACACCAAGATGTGTAAAGATATTGTTCTTATCAAATTATTTCCTGGCCTGCAAGCTTCCACTTTGACATCTATATTGGAAACTCCTAACCTTAAAGGGGTTGTTTTGGAAACCTATGGTGCAGGAAATGCCCCTTCAGCTGCTCGGTTTTTATCACTTCTTAAAAAAACAATTTCTCGTGGCATTTATATTGTTAATGCCACGCAATGTTCAGGAGGCATGGTTCAGATGGGGCAATATGAAACCAGTCAATCACTACAAGATATTGGGGTTATTTCCGCCAAGGACATGACCACTGAGGCCGCGATTACCAAGATGATGTATCTATTAGGTAAACTAAAAGACCTCGATTTTAAATTGGCGTTTGAAACTTCATTAAGAGGTGAATTAACTGAAAATTAAGAGATTTTTACTTTCAGAATTAAACATTTTTTTCTTTATTTGACATCTTTAAAAAAAGAATATAGAGAGGTGGCCGAGTGGTCGAAGGCGCACGCCTGGAAAGTGTGTATACGCCAAAAGCGTATCGAGGGTTCGAATCCCTTCCTCTCTGC